>CADBXS010000132.1 GCA_902798705.1 uncultured Bacteroidales bacterium | reverse complement strand
CAGGTCCCAAGGACCCCCGGTCGTCGTTCCTTTTCCCGAAAGCGAGTGCAAAGGTACGACCTTTTTCATTAACAGGCAAATTTTGGAGAGACTTTTTTGCAAGAAAATGCAAAAAAGTTGCAACTGGAAACAAAATCAGAAAGAAAGGAAAGATAGTACACCTTATTAATTATAATATAGGTCAAGAAGAAAAGCAAACATGGTAACTATTTAGTAACGAAAAAAACTTGGAACATTTCATTTTGAAATGTCCATATTGGCTATTGTTGTACTCATATTTTGGGCCGTTTTATCCATAATGAATAAAAACGGCCCAAAAAATTAACAAACTGTATCAACTTATTTTTTTCAATACTACGTATTAGCTGGGCTAACAGTATAAGCTACCGTAGTAGCAGCTGATTTACCGCCGTAAGTTGCTTTAATTGTCACTCTTGTATTTTTATTCTCTACATCAAGAGCTCTAAATTTAACTCTGTCAGCGAAAAATATATTTCCCTTATTTTCAGTTCCAATAAAATGAGTATAAGTTGAAGATGTAGTAACATTAACATTACATATATCTCTATTAACTCGAAGCTCTAATGTAGTTACTAAAGTTTCTCCATCAAAAACTTTAATTTTGCATAATCCTCCTTCTATTTTATTACCGCCCACTACAGAAACAGTTGCTACATCATTCTTAATGTCACTTACACTTATATACGAACTATATCCATCGTATGTAATTTTCGGATTTCTTATATTCTCCATATGAAGAGTAGTGCTTGCTGGCTCTAAATTGTAGTAAGCAGTCACAGTTCCCTTAGTTAATGTTATATATGTTCCACTTGTAGTCACACCTGGATCAACGCTTGCGTTACTCCAAGAAATATGGTCTAAAACATTTCCACGCGTTCTTCTGAGATTATTTGAATCCAACCACGCTCTTGGCTGAGCTTTAATAGCATTTAAGGTAATGTTTTGTTTTAATATATCCAGTCCTGTCAATGTATTATAATTATCTGTATCAGTTGGAGTAAATGTTGCTATTATATCACCAGCAGCAATTGAACCATCAGTTGTTGTAGATGTTAAATAATTGATAGTAATAGTATGTGTTGTTTCAGCTATTGATGCAGAGCTGGAAGTTGCAGACCAACCGCTACCATCAGGTGAAGTGATAGTAAGTTTACCTGCTACATTAGATGCAACAGTAATTGTTGTACTTGAACCATCAGTTATTGTTGTAGAAGCTGGATTTTCAACTTTAAGTATAGGGTTAGCATGAGCAATTTCCACCATAACAGGTCCTTCCACTTCGCTATCAACAACTCCATTACTACCTACTGCCTTATACCAAACATAGTATATTCCAGCATTGGTACCCTCTGGTATATCTGCAGTCCAGCCGTCAGTTGGCAGTGTATTAGTAGTGCTCATTACATACTGCATAGTACCATTGGTTGCCGTACCTGGTTCAACCAGACTCTGTGGATTTCCGTTAAAGATTAGGCCTGAAATAAATGCAGGGGAAGTTTTCACAGTTGCAATTTCCAAAGCACTTAACAAAATATCTTCTGGTTGAACACTTATTTCATCAGATGCCTTATACTCTTCTGTATTAGTTGGAGTAGCTATTACCTTAATTGAATTGGCAGGAATAGTTCCAGCAGCAGAAACATCCGCCTCATTAGTGATGATGATGGTATGTGAAGTTTCATCCGCAGAACTTACTGAAGCACTCCATCCTTCACCGTTGCTATTTATTAAACTGATAGTGGAGGGGGCGTTAGTCGTAAATGAAATAATTGCTGAGTTACCATCAGAAATTTCTGAAGGGCTTTCGCCGATTTCACCAATCTCAACCATTGGCTTTCCCTTCAAAACGTAATTAACAAGTTCAACCACATCCGAAATGTCGATAACTCCATCACCGTTAATGTCACCTCTCTGAATCATGGTGTTGTCGCTCTGAGCGAACACATGTGCGCAACTAAGCACAAAAAAAGAAAGCAACAAGAAAAATCTTGTCTTCATAATAGATGTTTAATTAGTTATAATTTTTTAGAATATTAGTTATCTCTCTTTCTACGAGGTTGAATTTGGCTGCAAATTTACAAAAAAATCCTTATATAAACATAAAAAATGTCAGATTCATTTCCCAAATAAAGTCATTGGAACAAAATTTAAGTGTAATTGGGACACATACGAGTGCAATTGGGGAAATACTCGAACGCGATTGGGGATTCACTTTTGCGATATTGGGGACGTAAAAAAACGTTGAGCGTTCGTTTGGATTCTTTTGAACGCTCAACGGAAGAAGAACGAAGGCTCGTTGGAATGCCAACGAGCCTTCGTCGATTTGGTGAAATCCCAAAGAAGAACTTGCCAATCCTATTTCAACAAATGCTTATCGAGGAAATTCTCGATACGAGTGAAGAGGTGGCGACGGGTGTTGCCACCAAAGATGCCGTGGTTGCGATTGGTGTAGGTTTGCATTTCGAACTGGATGTTGGCCTGTGTGAGCTGTTCGGCAAGTTCGGCTGTATTTTGGAAATGCACGTTATCGTCAGCCAATCCGTGACAGATGAGCAAGTCGCCATGCAACTTCTGGAAGCGATGGAGAGGTGAGATGTCGTAACCATCAGGGTTCTCCTGAGGTGTGCGCATGTAACGCTCGGTGTAGGCAGAGTCGTAGAAACGCCAGTCGGTGACTGGTGCCACTGCCACACCACAACAGAACACAGGACGGCCTTCGCTCATGGACATGATAGTATTGAATCCTCCGAAGCTCCATCCCCAAATGGCAATACGGTCCTTGTCGATGTAAGGAAGGGAACCGAGATAGAGAGCTGTTTCCACTTGGTCTTTCGACTCTTTGTCACCCATCGTCATGTAGGTACACTTTTGGAAGTCGGCACCACGTCCGCCCGTACCACGTCCATCTACACACACCACAATGTAGCCCTTCTGAGCGAGTCGATGCTCCCAAATGAGTCCACGTGCATTGCCGTTATCCCATGAGTTGTGAACCTGCTGATTGCCTGGGCCGCTATACTGATACATAAGCACAGGATACTTTTTGCTGGCATCGAAGGTGGCTGGCTTTACCATCCATCCGTTGAGTTGCACCCCCTCGGACGTGGTAAAGGAGAAGAGTTCGGGCTTGGCGATGTTGAGCTTGGAATAAGCCTCGCGAAGAGCTGCATTGTCCTCAAGCACACGGATTTGCTTACCTGATGCACTGTAGAGCGCAGTAATAGTAGGCGTGTTGAGGTCGGAAAAAGTGTTGACAAAGTATTTGCAACCAGTTGAGAAGGTGGCTTCGTTAAAGCCTTTATTGTTAGTCAGTTTGGTACGCTTGCCCTTAGCATCCACCACGTAAATGTATTGCTCCAACGGACTACCCTCATTGCTGGCATAGTAGAAATTCTGCCCTGCAGCATCGGTGCCGTAGTAGTCTGTCACGACAAACTGACCTTGGGTAAGTTGACGAATGAGCTGACCGCCACTGGTGTAGAGATAAAGGTGTGCATATCCGTCACGCTCGGACAGGAGAACGAACTGACTGCCTGAGAAATCAAGATGATGGAGGAAAGATGTTTCGATATATTTATCAGCCTTCTCACGCACAGCAAGTTTGGCAATACCCGAACGAGGGTTGACCATGTAAATGTCGCACTGGTTCTGATGGCGGTTGAGCGTGAGGACAGCAAGCTTGTCAGCTTCGCCCGTGAACTGAATGCGAGGAATGTAAGTGTTGGAATCGGCTGGCACATCGAGCTGACGCGTAACACGGCTCTTGATGTCGAAACTGTGGACAGTGACCTTCGAATTGCGCTCACCAGCCTTTGGGTACTTGTATTCATACACTCCTGGATAGAGTCGATAGTCTGTCATTTCAGGAGAAGCGCCCTTGAAATACTGGAAGGCAAATGTGCGCACATCGCTCTCATCGAAGCGTACCCAAGCAAGCATCTGGGAATCGGATGAGAAATCGTAGGCACAGTTGTATTCGAACTCCTCCTCGTACACCCAATCGGGCTTGCCATTGATGATGTGGTTGAAGCGTCCGTCTGTGGTGATTTGACTTTCAGCGTTGTTGAAGAGCAATTTCACGAGGAACAGGTTGTTATCACGGATGAAGGCAATCATGGAACCATCAGGCGAGAACTTTGGCACTTCCTGCAAGTCGCCGTTCTTGGAAAGCGGTTCAAGCGTGCGGTTGTGCATGTTATATATATAATAGGTGGCAGTGGCAGAACGACGATAAATGGCTTGCCCGTTGGTGCCAATGAGAATGTTCTTGCCATCAGGCGAGATGATGTAACTGGAGAATCTCGTCAGTTTCTTTCCACGAGCTGTGGTGAGGTCGAGCAGCGTCTCAGTCACTTCACCCGTCTTATAGGAACAGCGGAGAATCTTCGTACCATCTTCAGAAATCTTGGAATAGGACTCGCCATCTGCCATAGGACGAAGCCCACTGATGCGACGAGGCATGTAGCGATAATAGACTACATCGTCGAGAGAAATGTTCTGTGCAAAAAGAGAAATTGTGGCAAAAGCAAGCAATGCCAGTGCAAAAAATTTTTTCATATCGTCATTTTTTTGTTATTTTGCAAAGTTATACGTTTTATTTGAAATTGTGAAAAATTGACCATGATAAAATTTCAAAACTCAAGTATTTTTAAAGCGAGTGTCCTCGTATGCTTGATGGCATTCTTGTTGGCTGGTTGCCACAGTGGACAGAAGCAGCAGAAGATAAAACTACCGAGCAAGGCTGACATCGTGTCGGAACTGAAACAAAAAGCCGACATCGTAACGACGGAGCTGAAGGTACGAAAAGTAGCGATTTACGATTCGAGCAAGAGCGAGAAGTTCACATGGAAGAATCCGAACACTTGGAAATGGGGCGACCAAAAGTGTATCATCCCCATCGAGGTGACACTAAAATATGGTTACGACTTGCGCAACCTGAGCATCAAGAACGTGGAAATAGAGGAAGACAGCAGCATTGTGGTGATTCACCTGCCCAAGCCCAAGATTATCGATGCGGGCTACAACACCTACATTGATGAGGGAAGTATCGTGAAAATGTCAACAGGACTGCGTTCGGAAGTGGGACACGCCTTGCAGGAGGAAATCAGGCGAAAGGGCTACGAAGCAGTGCTGAAAGACGAGCTCATCAGTTCGGTGGGTGAAGACGTGAAGCGCAATGCCCAGACGCTCTTTACGAGCATCGTGAAAGGGATGGGATGGAAACACGTAGTGGTGGAAGTGGAATAGAAGTGAAAGGCATTTTTCCAAATTCAGAAAAAAATGAGAAACGAGCATAGCAGCAACAAGATGTCGAGCGGTTTGCAAAATGCAGGCCAATGGCTACATTTCCTTTTCCTGATTATCATAGGCGGAGCGATTGGACTTGCCATCTATGGTGTGAAGACATGGGTGGATGCCTTAAACAATCCGCAAGAAATCGTTATAGAGAACTCGCCCATAGCGATTGAAAGTGTGCGGCCAAAGGGTGAGCTCTATGTGAGCAGTGCCATCGTGGAGGACTATGTCACCCTACGCCGCACAGAAAAGCATCTCGGACTCATCCCTGAGGAACATTCATGTGTGCAGATTTTGAAACAAAAAGTAAGTTTCAAAATCGACTTAGACAAAATCATCTACAAGCCTGACACACTGAATATTATCATTGTTACCCTACCCGACCCTGAATATGTGGCATCCACTCAGAACACGCCATTCATGTCGGACGACGAGAGTTTTTGGGAAAAGGAACTACCTTCGACAAACGGTCTGAAGCGGAAGGTAGAAGAGAAGATAAGGAAACGCTACGACACAGCTGAGAACCGCAAGCGTGCCAACAAATATGCTGAAGAGGCTGTGTCAGCCATGCTCATGCAAATGGGATACGAAGTGAGGTTTACTCCAAAGATAGAACAAAACAAAAAGTAATTGACCATACAAAAAAATCATGCTCAGGAGAATCATCATCGTGGTATTGGCTATTGTTGCCCTCACCGCAAAGGCACAGCTGACGGACTGGCGGAACATTTCGAACCATAACTTCGTGATGAAAATCATCCACGACCAGAACTTCCTGTACGTGGGCACAAAGGGCGGCGGCATCGTGAAGATTAACAAGCAGAACGGCCAGCAGACAGTACTCAAACGCGCCGACGGGAGCATGACGGG
>CADBXS010000131.1 GCA_902798705.1 uncultured Bacteroidales bacterium | reverse complement strand
AATACGACTCTTTTTAATGAAATATAGACAAATAAACACTTAGTATAGTTTTGCAAAACTATAGAAAAAATAATAAATCACCACATAATTCTGTAAAAAAATAATAATTTATTACGAAAACAATGATTATTATAGCAGAATAAAGAAATTTTGGGTACTTAAAAGGCAATTATATAGGGTTCGCTAATTTATTCCTGCTACCCATTGTTTGTGTTTAGAAATACAGCCACAAATCTGCCTTTGTTGTTGTAAAGCTGCCCTACGAGGCATTTCATCCCTGTATTTTCAAAAATGAGACAAAGAAGTCCCCTTAGGAACTTCATTACTTTTTTCGCGAAGAAGCAAATCCTCGTTGGAGTTCCAGCGAGGGTTTGCTTTTGATGCAACGCTTAAGGGAAGAGTTTGCGACCCTTTAATGGATTTACTGAATTGCTTTAGTGGATTATCTGAGGCGCAAGTTTGGATTGACTGAAGCGTTCCTTTGGATTGGCTGAAGCGTTCCTTTGGATTCAACTAGTTGCCGAAGGCTCGTTATCGAATCGGCGAGCCTTCGGCGTTGCGATAGCGAAGGCTCGCTATAAAAACGTTGAGGGCTCGGCATATCAGTAAAATCAAAGAAATGGTTCAGTGAAATCAAAGGAAAGCACTGGCTAAAATAAAGGAGAGCGCCTGCAAATAAGGAGCTCGACCTTAATTATGACTGTCGAAGCAATTGCAAAATGATTCTTAGTTCATTACGACCGATGTATTTGGGGAGACGGTCTTGGAGATAATAGTCGCGCTCGGGCCAACCTTCTGTGTCGATGATGGCTTTTACCATTTGCAAATGGGATGGGGGAATAATGCGCTTGGCATCCACAATGCCATCGTCGATATAACGCAATAGGTGGCTGAAGATGGTTTCGGGGGTAAGTTTGCGCAGTTTGGCAATATCCTGCACGCTCATGCCTTGTTGGTAATAGCGTAAGGAGGCATCCCACGTTTTTTCGTTTTTCAGTTTTGTAGTGTTGCGCTTCGGCTTTTTCTTTTCCTCGGGCAGTTCGTCAAGCAGAGCAAATGCTTTGTCGCGGAGATAAGTGCGTACCGAAAAGCCGTGCTCGATGGTCTTTTCGAGTGTGCGAAGATGGGCATTGTAATCCATCTTGAAGGGGTCTAAAGCATTGTCGAATTTCTTCTTCACAGCCTTGTTACCAATTGTGGGAAGGGTGGTCAGCAATGGGGTGAAAGTGCGGAGTTGTTCTGCAAAATACTGTGAGCCCTTGGCTATGCGTTCTTGCAACAGGGTGTTGTGTTGATAGTCGGCTGATGCAGCAAGCATTTTCGTGTATTGGTCTTTAAACTTTAGCGACACCTCCATGATGTTGCTTGCGAAGTTCTTGATGGCCTGACTCCATTGTTGGGTGAGGTCAGGGTTGCTGCGGTAGAGTTCTTCTTCGTAGATTCTCTGAATGCGAGCCATCTGTTCATAGATGCGACGGAAACCGAATAGTTCGTTGAGGAGTGTCTTGAAGTATTCTTGACGCATACCGTCCAACTGCTCAAGGGCATGAGTGGCTTTTTGCTGTTCGTCTGAAATGAATTGATTGACGCTTTCATCTACGGCAAGACGCTTTATATTGATGGGCTGCGACAGTACCATGCCTTCGAGGGTGCGGCATCGGCTGAGTGCCACATACACTTGTCCGTGCGCAAACGATTCGTTGATGTCGAGAATGGCGTGGTCGAAGGTAAGTCCTTGACTCTTGTGGATGGTGATTGCCCAGGCCAGGCGTAGTGGAATTTGCTTGAAGATACCTATCACCTCTTCCTGGATTTCCTTTGTGTCATCGTCTATGGTCACTTTCGTGTTCTCCCAAGAAAGTTGATTGACAACGATGACTTGTTGGTCTTCAGGGCATTTCACCATGATTCCTCCGTCGGAGAATCCCACCACGCGCCCAATCTTTCCGTTGTAGAAAGCATGGTCGGCCGATGGGTCGTTCTTGATGAACATCACTTGTGCTCCCACTTTCAGTGCGAGGTCTTTGTCGGCAGGGTAGGAGCTCTCGGGAAACTCGCCTGTCACATCGCAAGTGAAATGACTCTCGGCTTGGTTGATGGATTGCAATTTCTGCTCGTTGTAGCGTTGAGCCATGTAGTTGTGAGTGGTGAGGCGGATGTAGCCTTCGTCCTCGTTTGGCTCGTAGTTGGCTATGTAACGAGAGTTGAGTGCTTGGATGGTTGAGGCATCCAAATTTCCTTCTCTAACCTTGGCAAGGAGTTGGATGAAATGCTCATCGCTTTGGCGATAGATATGCTTTAGTTCGATGGTGACGTAAGAGATTTGCTGAAGTGCCTTACTACTGAAGAAATAAGGTGAGTCGTAGTAGTCTTTCAGTAAAGCCCATTCTTTTTCGACGGCAACGGGGGCAAGTTGCTGCAAATCGCCAATGAGGAGTAACTGCACTCCACCAAAAGGCTGAGTGCGGTCGCGATAAGTGCGAAGCACACCGTCGATGGCATCAAGTAAGTCGGCACGCACCATACTGATTTCGTCGATGATGAGCAAGTCGAGGGTGCGGAAGATGTTTTTCTTTTCCTTGCTGAACTGATAGTAGTTGTTACCTTCCTGACGTTGCATTCCTGGAAGGTGTACACCAATGGGTAGTTGGAAAAAAGAGTGAATTGTCACACCTTGTGCGTTGATGGCAGCCACTCCTGTTGGTGCCACCACGACCATGCGTTTGGGGGACAGTTCACGAATCTTCTTCAGAAATGTGGTTTTTCCTGTTCCTGCTTTACCAGTGAGGAAAACACTCACGTGTGTACCCTCGATGTATTGCCAGGCAAGATTCATTTCCTTATTATGTTGTTTTGCTTCAATCATTTGACTTAGTCGAATTCCATCGCGACTCGGCATAGTTCAAGCAAGCTTGACTCTGCTCTCGCTGTTCTTTCATTTCTTGTTTCACTCTTTTTATGCTGCAAATTTACTAATAATCAATGAAAAATGATTATCTTTGCCCATGAAAATTATTAACTATCAATTGTATGAAAAAGAACCTTTTTTTATTGGTATGGGCATTTTCATACCTTATCGTACCAAATGCTTTTGCTCAGGACAAATCTTATGAACCTTTAGCTCGGCGTAGCCAATTAGTAGTAGCACAAGACGGTAGCGGTGATTTCCACACAGTGCAGGAAGCTATCAATGCCGTGCCTGATATGCGGAAGAAGTTTCGCACCACCATTCTGATTAAGGCGGGTACTTACAAGGAAAAAATAGTGATTGCCGAGAGTAAGCAGGCAGTGTCGCTCATCGGAGAGGGTGATGTGGTACTCACTTACGATGACTATGCTTCGAAGCACAATCGTTTTGGTGAGGAAATGGGAACGTCGGGCTCAGCCTCTATTTATATATATGGTGATGATTTCTATGCCGAGAATATCACTTTTGAGAATTCAGCAGGACCTGTGGGTCAGGCTGTGGCGGCTTTTGTGAGTGGTGATAGGGCGATGTTCAAGAACTGCCGTTTCAAGGGGCATCAAGACACACTCTATACTTACGGCAAGACATCTCGTCAGTATTATGAGAATTGCTATATTGAAGGTACTGTGGATTTCATCTTTGGATGGTCGGAAGCTGTGTTCAACAAATGCACGATTTGCAGCATAGGTAAGGGCTATCTCACCGCTCCTTCCACGGATGAAGGTCGTCCTTACGGCTATATCTTCTATGATTGCGATTTAGTGGCAAAAGAGGGTGTGAACGATGTCTATCTGTCCCGTCCTTGGCGACCATACGGACAAGCAGTCTATATTCGCTGCAACATGGGAAGCCATATCAAACCAGAGGGTTGGCACAACTGGGGTAGTAAGGATAAGGAAAAAACTGCTTACTATGCTGAATACCAAAGCAAAGGACCTGGTGGCGATACCAGCAAACGTGCTGCTTTCGGCCATGTGCTGACAGATATTTCTAAGTACGATATTCAGAAGGTATTGGCAGGTAGCGATGGTTGGAACCCTGCAGTGGAAGGCAATGCCTTGCTTACCATCAAACGATAAACAGGGAAAAAGCCTCACCCCCGACCCCTCTCCAAAGGGCGAGGGGAGTAGAATGAAAGTCTTCGAACTTTGACCCCAATAAATAATAAACTGATGACAAAAACATTTTTCTGTTTGGCTCTATTCCTCTGCTCTCTTTCTTTGAATGCACAAAACAAAGAGAAGGTGCAGAAACGGGAGAACTATGAGTTTTACAAAAACATGCCTGTTTATGCTGAGAAGTTGATTGCTGATTTGGACTATCCTTTGGCATGGGGAAACAGTAAAATCAAAAACTTCAAGAAGTGGAAGAAAGTGGCGAGGGAGAAAGTTTTTGAATGTATGCTTACTCCTCCACCTCCAGCCAAAGGAGGTTATCAGATGAAAGTTTTGGCTGAAGAACAGAGGGATGGCTATAAGGCTCAGAAAATTGAAATTCAGCTTTCCGAGTACTATCCAGTGAGAGCTCTGCTACTGATTCCGGATGGGGAAGGACCTTTCCCTGCAGTAAATGCCTTGCACGACCACGGCGCACATCTTTTTATCGGTAAAGAAAAGATGATTCGTCCGTTTTCAGAGAGTGAAGAAGTGATGGAAGATGCTGATGCTTGGGCAGCGAATTTGTATGATGGGCAATATGTGGGTGACTATCTTGCAAAGAATGGTTATGTAGTTTTCTCTGCCGATGCTCCAATGTGGGGTGAACGAGGAAGGGCTGAAGGGGTGAGCCGAACGCACTACGATATGATTGCGGGGAACATTATGATGTATGGCGTGGACCTTTCGGCTTACATGACATACGACGACATCAGTGGAACGGAATTCTTGGCGACGCTGCCCTGCGTGGATGCAGAGCGAATAGGGTGCATGGGTTGCTCGATGGGTGCTTACCGAGCTTGGATGCTCTCCGCTTTGAGCGACAGAATCAAGGTGGGAGCAGCAGTGTGTTGGATGGTGACATCCGATGTGCAACTCACTACCAAGTATGGACGCAGTGAGAACGGTGGTTTTGCGAATTGCATTCCTGGTTTGCGCCGTTGGCTTGATTATCCTCACATCGCTTCTTTGGCATGCCCTAAGCCGATGCTTTTCATCAATGGAAAGCAAGACAAACTTTTCCCCGTTCCTGGAGTGGAAAAGGCTTTTGGTGTGATGCATGAAGTGTGGAAAAGTCAGGGAGCGGAAGACAAACTCGACACGGAAATATGGGACATTCCGCATAGCTGCGGAGTGGAAGCACAAAAGAAAGTCTTGGAGTTTTTCAGGAAATACCTATAGAAGTGATGAATGTAGAATATTTCCCCAGCTATGTGATTCTCAATTCTTCATTTCTTAAACAGTTTGTCAATCAAGTCTTGGCGATGGAGTCGTCGCAGTTCGTTGATAATCTTTTGGCGTTCTGAAGGTTTGTACCAAAAGAAGAATTGACGTTGAGCCAGTTTGTCTTTTGGCGATTTAGCGGAAAAGACAGGTTGAAGTGTGTAGGGGTGAAAACCAGTGTACCAACATTCTGTGCTCACTGTCATTGGCGTAGGAGTGAAGTCCTGCACTTGCTCTAGTTTGAAATCCAGGTTCTTTGTGATGACAGCTAATTCTGCCATGTCCTCCTCCGTGCAACCTGGGTGACTGCTGATGAAGTAAGGGATGAGTTGTTGGTTGAGGTGTTGCTCCTTGTTGATTTTGTCGAAAATGCGCTTGAAGTCGTAGAAGAGCTGGAAGGACGGTTTTCGCATGAGGCTAAGCACACGGTCGGAGGTGTGCTCGGGTGCAATCTTCAAGCGTCCACTCACATGCTTCACAATCAGTTCGCGAGTGTATTCTGCATTGGTTCGGTTTATCTTTTCGTTGCCTGTGTCGTGCAACAGCAAATCGTAGCGCACACCGCTACCAATAAAACTCTTCTTGATGCCAGGAAGGGCATCCACCGAGCGATAGATGTCGAGCAATTGACTATGGTCTGTATTCAGATTCTTGCACACGTTGGGATGGATGCAGGAAGGACGTTTGCACTTATGGCAGATGTTGAGGTCTTTTCCGTGCATGGCATACATATTGGCGCTGGGTCCTCCCAAATCGCTCAAATACCCTTTGAAATCAGGCATCTGAATGATGGCATTCACTTCTTTCAGAATGCTTTCCTTGCTGCGTGAAGTGATGAATTTTCCCTGATGTGCCGAAATGGTGCAGAAGGCACAACCTCCAAAGCACCCTCGGTGCAAGCAAACGGAGAACTTAATCATTTCGTAGG
>CADBXS010000130.1 GCA_902798705.1 uncultured Bacteroidales bacterium | reverse complement strand
AAAGGCTCCACTCGACTCAGAGGAAGCAGGAGCTAAGCAGGTGTACCGCCGTCGTATGCTCTATTTCCCTTCTGGTCGCATCAAGGAGGAAATAGAGAGGACGCAGTTGGTGTGTACCACGCCACTGAATGAGTAAGGAAAGCCTCACCCCCAACCCCTCTCCAAGGGGAGAGGGGAGTAGAATGTGAAGAGTGGAGTGTGAAGAAAGGACAAAGAACAAAGGACATGCCTGTACCTTGTAAATTGTACTTTGTACTTTTTGTGATTTTTCACTTTTCACTTTTAACTTTATGCTGGCTTAGCACAAAGAAAAAGCCGACACACTTTGACAAAACGGCCATCCTATTTGCATCAATAGAGTGGCCGTTTTATCTTGTCACAATGTCAAATGTGACATTGTCACATCAACCTAATTCCGAATACATTTTTTAACAAAAGCGCAAAACGAATCAGGGAATTAAAGGATTTATAAGGATTTCGCTCCACGCTTCTCCTTCTGACTTCGTTAAACTTTAAACGTTTTTTGAGCTTTTAGGGAATTTCCTATCTTGGAATAGGGAAAACCCATTTTTCTTTTGTTGAAATCGTGGTAATTTTGCACTCGAAATGAAGTGCAGAGTCTCTCGACGAGCACTATTTCAAGAATTAAAAGAGTGGTTTAACAACAAAACACTAAACAAAACAAACGATATGAAAAGACTTCTTTTAATGACACTCATTCTTTCTGCTCCTATCATTATGATGGCACAGGATGATGACCTCTATTTCACTCCTTCGAAGAAGGCAGCGAAAACCACAGCAGTCCGTTCCTCGGTTCGTTCTAACGACATCGAGGTGTATAACACGAATGCGCGGGATGAGGACGAATACAACCGTCGCAACATGTCGGCAGGGTATGCTGGCAGCTACACGACCGACGGCTACCAGACGAGTGGCGGATATGGCAGCGTCAGCACAGATGGGGTAGTGGAACGCATCGACACAATCGATGTGGATGACGAGGAGAACTACTATCGTTATTCTCGACGTCTGCTTCGCTTCCATACGCCTCGCGTGTATGCACTAAGCAGCCCTTACTATTGGGACTTGGTGTATGGCTATGGCATCTACGACTATCTCTACGATCCATACTATTACGATCCGTTCTTCTATGACCCTTACTTCTACTCTTGGGGCTACGGCTGGGGATGGTCTCCTTGGCGAGCATGGTATGGCCCTATGTGGGGATGGGGTGGCTACCGTTATGCTTGGTCGTACTGGGGCTATGGACCTGGATGGCATGTGGGCTACGGCGGCATTTCGTACCATCACGGACGCGGCTTCAACAGAGGTAGCAGTGTGAACCACAATCGCACCATCCGCACAAGTGCACTGGCAAATGGTGGTAATGCAGCTACTGGTAGAGGCACTTTCAGAGGTACAAATACTTCACGCACTACGGCTGTAAACCGTGCATTGGGACGTACGGAAATAGCATCGAGGGGCAACGTAGCAGGTCGTACTTCTGCATATCAAAGCAGGACATCGAACGGCAGCAGTCGTACATCGGCATACCAAAATAGAACGTCAAGCGTTGACAGAAGTACATCGACCTATAGAGGTGCATCGCGCTCAAGCGGTCAAAGAACAACCGTGAATGGAAATCGTACTTCAGCTACTTCGCGCTACGACTCTTCGCGCAGCAGTTCGCGTACCAGTAGCCAGTCTGTGAACAGATCAACTGCTCCATCAACTTACAGCAGATCGAGCTCGTCGAGTGTTGGAAGTTACAGCGGTGGCTCACGCTCATCAGGTGGTTTCGGTGGCGGCTTCGGTGGCGGTGGTGTTAGCCGTGGAGGCGGCGGTGGCGGCGGAGTCAGCCGCGGCGGTGGAAGACGATAACCCCCCTCAGGGAGTGAAATAAATCAAGGATTTTAAGGATTTTAAGGATTATTCTGAAGAACTCCTATACTCCTAAACTCTCCATAGAGATTAAATGAAGAATGAAAAAGAATCAAGGATTTAAAGGATTTAAAAGGTTTTTTTTAGAAGAACTCCTATACTCCCAAACTCCATAGAGATTAAATGAAGAGTGAAAGCGAATCAAGGATCTAAAGGATTTTAAGGATTTTTTTAGAAGAACTTCTATACTCCTAAACTCCGTAGAGATTAAATGAAGAGTGAAAGCGAATCAAGGATCTAAAGGATTATAAGGATTTTTTTAGAAGAACTCCTATACTCCAAGACTCCGTAGAGATTAAATGAAGAGTGAATCAAGGATTTAATGGATTTAAAAGGATTCTTGCTTCGTTAAACTATAAACGTTAAACTATAAACGATTAAATGTCAAATATTTATCAACAATAAAAATGAAAAGATATTATTTTTTGCTATTTGCGGCTTTGGTTTCTGGCTCGGCAATGGCACAAAACCAATATGATGCAGCTAATTTCTCAAGCAGCGACTTGAATGGTACAGCTCGCTTTGTGGGTATGGGAGGAGCACTCGATGCCTTAGGCGGAGAAATCTCCACCATGAGCACGAACCCTGCAGGTATCGGTCTGTTCCGTCATCCTGAAGTAGCTCTAACCTTTAGTGGACTCTTCACAGATGAAAAGGGACAGTTGGGCCACGAAAGCAGTCGTGCGTCTTGGGACCAGGCTGGTGTTGTCTTCACGATGGATTATGAAAACCAAGGTCGAAAGGGATTGCAGTATGTGAACTTTGGATTCAATTACTTAAAGCGACGCAATCACTTTGGTAATGCAAACTTAGCTATCCAGAATCTTGCAAATACTTTCTCGCAAACAAACCAAATTGCAGATTTGGCAACAGATGCTTTTTTTGAGGATGATTGGGGGTACTTAGCAGATATGGCAGCTCCTATCTACGATGAAAAAACAGGAGATTTAATACAAGATGGGTTGATAGCTGAACATTATGAAAAAGACCCAAAAACAGGAACAACCTATTTTAATTATGTAGGTTTTCCAGCACAAGAGGCTAACTACCGTCGTCACACATACGGTTCCACATCGCAAGCTGATTTCAACGTCTCCTTCAATGTGAGCGACCAGTATTTCTTTGGTTTGACGATTGGTAGTTACGATATGAACTCTAAGCGTGAATCATACTACTACGAGAAAGGAATAGATAAATACTACGACATCACCAACTGGTACGAAACGAAAGGAAATGGATTCAATATCAAATTGGGTACCATCATCCGACCTATCCAAGAATCTCCATTCCGTATAGGTCTTTCTATTCACACGCCTACATGGTATAACCTTGAGGATGTTAATGGTGCGTCACTTTACCTCAACGACAACTTTCTCGCGTCTGCTTCCACCGATCCTTTCCGTTATCATTTCCGTACTCCATGGAAGTTTGGTGTGAGCATGGGACACACAGTGGGTAAGTCGTTTGCCATCGGTGCTTCTTACGAATTGGAGGATTTCAGCACTGCTCACTACAGTTCGAGGGACTGGGTCAACGATGCATATTTCATGAGTGTCAATGAGAATATCAAACAGGATTTGAAAACTCAGCACACCATCCGTATTGGTGCCGAATTCAAGCCTGTTGACGAATTTGCCATTCGTTTGGGATATAATCACGTAACATCTCCATACAAGGACAATGCCTACAAGCAGATTGCCTACAACAGTCCTTTCACTGAAACCGACTACACAAACTGGAAAGACATTGACCGTTTCACACTCGGTGTAGGCTATCGTTTCAAGGGCGGCTATGTGGATATGGCATATCAGCTTCAGTCGCAAAAGGGTGACTTCTATGCATTCGACGATGTGGACTTGAAACCAACCGAAATCAAGAACAATCGTAGCCAGATAATGGCAACGTTGGGTTTGCGATTCTAAATATAATAACTAAACTTTAACTACAAGGGCATGATAGTGGATTGGCTGCTATCATGCCTTGTTTTGTTCTTATTTGTTGTGAGGAAGCGGATGAATTCGACGTTTTTTTCGTATCTTTGCCACCTGAAGAACGATTGTTACAAAAAACTATTAAAACTGTGCAGAAAGTCATTTCGATTAAGAATGGTGTGGCTCGCCATCCATCCTATCGGCTTAAGAATCCTATCAACTTGGAATTGTTGGCAGGAGAGAGTCTTGCGATTGTGGGTGAAAACGGTGCGGGAAAGTCGATGCTGGTAGATATTATCACCGAGAAGCATCCCATCCTGATGACGCATGTGGAGTATGATTTCAGCCCGAGCAAGGCAAAGATGGTGAGCGACAATATCAAGCATATCCAGTTTCGAGATTCATACGGTACGAACGACGGTTCTTATTATTATCAACAGCGCTGGAACCAGCATGATATTGATGATGTGCCCACGGTGGAGGAACTTTTGGAGGAGGCAATCACCCTTGCTGATAATGGTTTGAAAAAGGAACTGTTGCTCACTGAGGCAGAGCGCAATGCCATCCGTGCGGAGCGTGCCACACTCAAGGAGCATCTCTATTCGCTCTTCCATCTTGATGCGTTGCTCGACAAGCGCATTATCTTGCTATCAAGTGGAGAGTTGAGAAAATTCCAACTGACGAAGACGCTACTCACCAATCCTCGAGTGCTGATAATGGATAATCCTTTTATCGGACTCGATGTGAATGCTCGTACTCAACTCCATGATTTGCTGAAACTGCTGACAGAAGAAACTTATCTGCAAGTGATTTTGGTGCTATCGAAAACGGATGACATTCCCGATTTCATTACTCATGTGGTGGAGTTGAAGGGAATGGAGATGTTGCCGAAGTTGAGTTTGGCAGAATGGAGAGAGAAACAAAAACCTGTGCCTCCACAGGTGCTTTCCGACGAGAAGATGCAGCGCATCCTTCAATTACCATTGAATCCCGAAACGAATAGCGATGCGGAGCCTGGCACCCAGCATGTGATTGACTTCAAGGATGTGAATATCAAATATGGAGAGCGAACCATTCTGAAGGACTTGAACTTCACGGTGATGAATGGGGAACACTGGGCACTGAGCGGTGAGAACGGTGCGGGGAAATCCACATTGCTCAGCATCGTGTGTGCAGATAATCCTCAGGCATACGCCAACAACATCATCCTTTTTGGGCATCAGCGTGGAACGGGCGAAAGTATTTGGGACATCAAGAAATACATCGGATATATCTCTCCCGAAATGCACCGAGCCTACATGAAGGACATTCCTGCTATCGAGATTGTGGCTTCGGGACTGCATGATTCCGTAGGGCTTTACCGTCGCCCTAAGCCTGAACAGATGGGAGTGTGTGAGTTTTGGATGGATATTTTCGGCATCCTGAAATATCGTGATACAAAGTTTTTGACACTGTCGAGTGGAGAGCAGCGATTGGTGCTACTGGCTCGTGCCTTCGTGAAGGACCCTGCCTTGCTCATTCTTGATGAACCACTGCATGGACTCGATTTGATGAACCGACGGATGGTGAAGGATGTGATAGAAACATTCTGCAAACGCCCAAACAAGACGCTCATCATGGTGACTCACTATGAATCGGAACTACCTAACAATATAGACCATCGAATCTTTCTTAGAAAAATATCAAAATAAATGCATAAAAAAATGAAGAAACTACTCATTATTACTATCACTTTGCTCAGCACTTTGTGTGTGATGGCAAAGGACAAAGCAAAGGAACTTCCTCCTTTGAAATTCAGCAATTTGCCTGTTTCCATCCAGGGCGTTATCAAGAAGGCGGATGCCAATCAAACAGACAGTGTTGTTGTCTCTTATTCTCCGCTCGGAGTAAATGAAAAGAGACTGGCAGAGTTCTGCGAGGATCTTGACGCTCAGACAGGCGGAAATATTGTTTATCAGCATGATGTCTGTTTTCTTGGAAATTTATATGATAACGAATATAACTTTTATGACCGGGTGAGGTACCTTCCACCTGATCTTAAGGAATATATAGATGCGGTGATAAATCTTCAGGAAAAGATATACGGACACGACCTTTTTACAGATGAAAAGGCCATAACTCCTGCACATGTCAAACTGCTCAGAGAGTATATCAAATTTGAAGATACAGGAAATTACGATCTTGACTATGACAGGATAGTTCTTGATATGCTGCGAAAAAAGGTGACGGTCAACGAGAGAAGACATATCCTGGAAAAGATGGGCGAAAGATTTGATACCGTGCTTTATACGATGCCCGATGCAAAGCCTATAGAAGGAGTGCGAAATCTTGGAATAGCCGATTACACAACCAAGATGCCGCTGGTATTCAGGCGAAGCAAGGTTAATCTCAATATTACATTAAGATCGATTGTTTCGGGTGTTTCGCTGAGAGTGCTTGATGTTCTCGCTGCCGGAGGCTTTCTTATAACTACTTATCAGAAAGA
>CADBXS010000129.1 GCA_902798705.1 uncultured Bacteroidales bacterium | reverse complement strand
GAAAAGTGGCAAAAAGACTTCAAATCAAACAAAAAGCAACCGAAATGAAATAAAATAAAATGGTAGGAAACTAAAAAACAGAATTTTTAGAACCTACCTAAATCAATAACTATTCCATAACTAATAAAACTACTATCTTATGAAACAAATTCTCTCCCTTTTGCTTTTTGGCGCATCGAGTATGGCTATGGCTCAGCCTATGGCAGACATGCAGCCTGAATTGGATACGCACGTAGAAGAACCCACAGAATTGGTGACGACAGAGGCACCTAAACCAAGTAAGATGGAAATGCTGGGAAAGCAAGCCCTCAAGGACATCAAGGAAAACACCAAGTTGGGTGGTTATGTCATCGGTTCGGCTGCTTTCAACGACAATGAAACCAGCAATGCGCAATCCAACTTCAACGTTCGACTCATTCGTCTCTATGTGGACGGCAAGGTATTGGATTTCCAGTACAAGTTTCAGTTCCAGGCCAACGGATTTGGCAATGATGCCAAGGGCAACAGTCCTCGTGTTGTCGATGCCTGGATAGAATGGCAGAAATTCGAGTTTGCCAAGATTAAGTTCGGACAGTTCAAACGTGCTTTCACTTTCGAGAATCCTATGAATCCTTGGGATATCGGTGCACCTGGTTATTCTCAGCTCAGCACCTTCCACTATCAGTTCGGCGTTTATAACGGACAGGGCATCAACAAGTCCGACCAGAACGGACGCAAGGACTACATCGGTGGCTTCTTTGTGCGTCCTATCAAGGAATTGCAGCTCGCTGTTTTCGGTTGGAATGGCAACTACTCGGCAAATGGTGTGACGGTTGACCGCAAGCGCCTGGCTTATGGTTTGAAGTACGATGGCGTAGTCAATGTGCGTGCTGAGTATGCTCGCAGCCATGGACGCAAGATTGGTACCGATGCCAACGGACTCCCCGCAGCTGTCGGTGCTAACCGTGCCGATGCATGGTATGCCATCGTGGGAGTGCCTGTAGGAGAGCATTGGAAGTTCTGGGGCAAGTACGATGTCTATCGCGACAACAAGGAATGGGACACCACGAAGAGCGTCTATAACCTCACTGTGGACTACTATTTCTACAAGAACCTGAAGATTCAGGGCAACTACTATTACACGCACGATCGCACAGCTATCGACCCTGATTACAACACCTTCGACCTCCAAGTCTATTTCCGCTTCTGATACCACAACTTTGAACCACAGATTCAGCAGATTCACACAGATAAATGATGACTATTACGAAAAAAACTGTTCCATCCGTTTAATCTGTGGTTCTTTTTTTCTTAAATCACATAAATAACTTGAGATAATTTTTTACCACGAATTACTCGAATTAAACGAAAAAAAAAATAAATTTTATCTAATTCCTCTAATTTGAAAAATGCAAGCATTTTTGTTCGTGAAATTATGATATTAATCTAAAAATAATTCGTTTAATTCGAGTAATTCGTGGTTTAAAAGACCTTCTTAGTTGTTATTCTTCATTCTCCATTATTTCTCATGTCACTGCTTTCTGTTGTTTGGTTTGCCATTTGTGCCATCGTTCATGAATTGGGGCATTTCCTTGTAGGTCATGGATTGGGTTGCAAGGTCACTCGTTTTCAGATATTCCTTTCGCCCCTTTTCTCCTTCCATTTTCCTCGTCGGAAAGATGGAAAGCCTTCGTGGCGCGATACGGAATTTTCCATCGGTTGGTTGCCGTTGGCGGGACTGACCGTGTTCGATGTGCCTTCCAACTACACGAATCTTGTTCCGCTCTCCACCGTGAATCCTACAGGCACGGCAGAGGAGAACGAAGGCAAGTATATGGGATGGACGAAAGATGGCAAACCCGTGCAGGTGAATCAAAGACAATTCTTGCATCTTCGTCCTGCGTGGCAACGATTGTGCGTGTCGTTGGCAGGCGTGATATTCAATCTTCTTTTTGCCTTGCTCCTCTTGGGCATCATGGTGTTTGGCGCTGTGAGTCAGAAGCATGGCGTGTGGGGATGGGCCGAACTGAAAGAATCGCTCCTTTCCACCTTTCAAATCTTCGGCTATTCCTTCCTCGATGCTTCTGCTGTCGTGACAAGTCTTTTTGGTTTCGACTTCTCCGTTTCGCAGGTCTCTCAACCCATCTACGACATCTACCAGTATCTCTATGCTCATTCTTTCGCATACGGATTGTCCATCTATAGCATCGTCCTTTTCTTCATCAACATCCTGCCCATCTATCCCCTCGATGGCGGACATGCCGTGTTTCAAATCTACGAAATCATCACTGGCAAGCAGCCTCCGCAGACTGTTCAAACCGTCCTTTCGTGGGTAGGCTCCATCCTCTTCATCATCCTCTTCTGGATTCTTCCGATGCTAAGGTAGGTCATGTTATTTTTGTCACGCACTAACAAAATGATAGAAAATCATCATCTTTTTATAAACCACTCAAAACCATTTCAACGATGAGAAAGCTACTTACTCTTTTTGTGTTGCTGCCGTTTATGGCGGTTAACTCCTATGGCCAATATGCGCAATTAGGAGATGTCAATGTTGACGGAAGTGTTGACATTTCCGATGTTGTTTTTCTTGTAAACAAGATTCTCAATCCCGATGCGGGGAATCTCACTTGTCCCGACGAGCATCATCCTCATGTCATCGACCTCGGTTTGCCAAGTGGCACGAAATGGTCCTGCTGCAACTTCGGTTCTACTGCTCCCGAAGGTTTCGGCGGTTATTATGCCTGGGGAGAGACGGAGGAAAAGGAAACGTATAATTGGAGTACCTACATTCACTGCGAAGGTACACAAAGCACTTGTAAGGATATTGGTTCCAACATCCGTGGCACTAAATACGATGTTGTTCGTCAAGATTGGGGCGATGCATGGCTGATGCCATCGCAAGAACAAATCAAAGAATTGTTTAACACCTGCACCAGTGAATGGACTGAAGTCAATGGTGTAACGGGGTGCAGACTCACAGCTCCAAATGGCGGTAGCATCTTCCTGCCAGCTGCTGGTTACAAAACCTCTGCACTCTCTGGTCTGGGGAGTTTAGGCCGCTATTGGTCTGCAAATGTGAATCCCAATACCAAATATTGGGCTTACTACTTTCAAGTAGGCAGTAGCAGTAGCACTTTTTATTGGGGAGAAAAATACAGCATTAATCGTTGCAATGGTCATTCCATTCGTCCTGTTGCCACTCGTGTCCCAGCTACATTGCTTGGTGATGTCAACGACGATGGGTATATAGACATTTCCGATGTTGTTTTCCTTGTCAATTTGATTCTCAATCCTAATGCAACTAATCTCACTTGTCCCGACAATCATCATCCTCATCTTATTGACCTTGGTTTGCCAAGTGGCACAAAATGGGCTTGTTGCAATGTGGGTGCTATGGCTCCTGATGCTTACGGTGGCTATTATGCTTGGGGAGAAACCGAAGAGAAGGAAACCTACGATTGGGCTCATTACTCCCTCTGCGATGGAACGCAAAGCACATGTCATAAAATATATGATATTTGTGGCACAGAATACGACGTTGCGACGAAGGAATGGGGTGAAGATTGGGTGATGCCTACACAAGAACAAATGAAGGAACTGCTTGAGAATTGTTCCTACGAATGGACTGAACTTTATGAGACAAAGGGATGTAGGCTAAAAGGCCCAAGTGGCGGTAGCATCTTCTTGCCTGCAGCAGGATTCAAAACCACTGCGCTCTATAGTCAAGGTAATGTTCTTCAATATTGGTCGGGAACTGGTAGTTATAATACCCGATATTGGGCATACCCATTACACAGTACAAGTAGCACTCTGTACTGGAAAGACGGGGAAAAGCGCTGTGAAGGTAAATCCGTTCGCCCTGTAGCAAAAATGGAAGAGCCATCGGAGTGACATCTTCCTGAAAGCAGGAGTTCATCTACGCTTCTGTCCTCCGTAGAATTAATTTGTCACACAGAAATCGCTGAAATCGCAGAAATTAAGTCTTTCTGCGCATATCTGCGTTTTCTGCGTGATGTTTTTTTCTTTATCTCTAAGGAGTAAAGGTGGGTTTTCTTTCTTTGGATTTGCGTGAAAGTACTGTCCCATAGTTGCATGAGTGGCGTCCCATAGTTGCATGAGTACTGTCCCATAGTTGTAAGAGTGTTGTCCCAATAGCGTTTGAGTGATGTCGAATAGGCGATGATGGGGCAAATAAATGCTTTTGATGCAGTGCTTTTGGGGACTTGCTGAAGCGATTCTTTGGTTCAACTAGTTGCCCGAAGGCTCGGCATCGAATCGGCGAAGGTTCGGCGTTGCGATGTCGAAGGCTCGGCGTGTCAACGTTGAAGGCTCGGCATTTGACTCACATCGAAGGAATGATTCAGTAACGATGAAAAAATAGTTCAGTACACTCAAATAGATTGTTAGTACATCGCTTAGCAGGGGTTCCGTGCTTTGCACTTCACCGCCTGCCTGTGGTCTTTCAGGCCTTCAATCTTTTTGCGTACATCAATTATTTGGTTTGGACGAAAATTCTTGTTATCTTTGCAGTCAATGAAAAGAAACATGGCAATTTACATATCAATTTAATTCTTTATAAATCATGGTTATCACAATTATCATTTTAGCTGTTATCTGTCTTGGCTATTTCATCACGACTCAGCGCTCGCTGGTGAGTTTGGACGAAATGTGTAAGAATGCTCTGAGCCAAATAGAGGTTCAACTCAATTCCCGTTGGGATGCCATCTTGGCGCTTGCCAAGACTGCGGCTCAGTATGCCAAGCATGAGTCGGAAACACTCATCGAGGTGATTCAGCGTCGTCGCGGCGAGAGGATGGACGACCCTGCTGCGGTGAATGAGCAGATGGGTGAACTCTCGCAAGTGATGGGTCGCCTCATTGCCATTGGCGAGGCTTATCCCGACTTGAAGGCTGCCAGCGTGTATCAGGAGGTGATGAGCGGTGTGAACAAGTATGAGGAGAATGTGCGCCTGAGCCGTATGGTGTATAACGACACGGCTACGAAAATGAACCGCATGGTTCGCCAATGGCCTTCGAGCATCGTGGCTTCCATCTTGCATTTCGCTACGAAGGATTACCTCAAAGTGGATGACGAACAGAAGAAGGGCTATCCAAACATGGATGAAGCACTGAAAAAGTGAGACAAGTAATGATAAATGATACTTGGGATGATTAACAACCACGAATTTCACGGATTTACACGAATATAATATTTAATTTTTTCGAATTACTCTAATTTGAAAAATGCCTGCATTTTCATTCGTGAAATTCGTTTAAATTTAAAAATATTTCGTGTAAATTCGTGCAATTCGTGGTTAAATTTAATCTCAAGTTATTGCAAATGCCTATGATGATTCGTATTTGTTTGCTACGGAGATTCTTCGCGGTAATCATCGTTTTTCTCTTGTCTGTCATCACTGTTTTTGCGGGTTCTAAGCTTAACGACCTTAACATTCATGTGGTGCTGGATAACAATGGTGATGCACGTATCACGGAGACGCGCCTGATGCACATCACTGCTGAAGGTACTGAATGCTACATCGTGCTTCAGAACCTGAAGGGGCAGACTATCAGCGACTTGGAAGTGAGCGACGAGAGCGGCACGACCTTCAATAATATCGGGGAATGGGATGTCAGTCGTAGTCGTGCGGCAAAAGCGGGCCAGTGCGGCATCGTCACCAAGAGCGATGGCTACGAGATTTGCTGGGGATTGGGCGAAAAGGGAGAACGCACTTACATCACCAGCTACACGGTGCATGGCTTGATGAAGAGTTATGAAGACTCCGACGGATTCAACTGGATGTTCGTGGCTGAGGGTGTGAAACCACGTCCTCAGCATGTGAAGCTCACCATTGAGGCAGCCGAGGGAGATTCGCTCATCACTCCCGATAACACCCGCATCTGGGGCTTCCGCTATCGAGGCGACATCGTGTTTGAAGGCGATAGCATCCATGGTTACAAGATTGTTGCCGAGAGCAGCGAACCTTTCACTCAAGGGAGTGCGATGGTGGCGATGGTGGAGTTCGACAAAGGACTGTTTAGTCCCGAACTCAGTGAGGTCCGTAGCTTCGAGGACCTGAAGGGAAAAGCCTTCGAGGGAAGTGACTACAGAGTGGAGGACGAAGGATTTAGTTTCAAGGATTGGCTGTTAATCATCTTCGGATGCATCATCGTTCTCAGTGTTCCTATCGTTTTGATATGGAAACTTATTCAGTTTTTGCGAATGCGCCGAAAGACGAGAAAGAATCTGCTGTGGTATCGCGACATTCCTTTCGAAGGCAATCTTCAGGAAGCCAACAAGGCTATCAACGCATTCAGATGGGTGTCGCCAAACAACGACAATATGCTCTCAGCTTGTGTCTTGAAACTGATTCAGATGGGTGCTCTCCACATCGGCACGGGTTTGGACAAAAAGGGACGAACTGTCCAACAGTTTGAAATCAAGGATTTGCTCGATGAAGACAAACAACAAGAACTTTTACGTAAAATATATCACATTTTCAAACTTGCCGCTGGCAATGACAGTGTTCTCGAACCCAAGGAACTGAAGAAATACATGAAGGCGAAGGAAAATCGCCCAGAGATGGACAACTTCGTCGATGCCCTTCATGAGTGCTACAAACTTTCATACTACAAGGACAAGATAGAGGAAGTGCGAAAGCTCAACGGCTTGAAGAAGTTCCTCAAGGAGTTTACGCTTCTCGATGAACGCGGTGCCCAGGAGGTGGGGCTGTGGAAAGACTATATGGTCTATGCCACTCTCTTCGGCATTGCCGACCAGGTGATTCGCGACATGAAGAAGATTAACCCAGAATACTTCCTGATGGATGATTTGGCAAAGGAAATGGCTGACGACATGACGCTTCCTGTCATCTACTCCACATTCCGAAGAAGTACCAATAGGGCTATCGACAACAAGGCTGCTCGCGAGGCTCGTGATTCGGGTGGAGGTGGCAGTGCTTCCTGGGGCGGAGGCGGAGGCTTCTCGGGCGGTGGCTTCGGCGGTGGCGTTCGCTGAATCGCTAATTTCAACGAAGACGAAAACGAAAACGAAGGCTTTTCCATCCGGATGGCAGTTTTCGTTTTCATT
>CADBXS010000128.1 GCA_902798705.1 uncultured Bacteroidales bacterium | reverse complement strand
AGGTCGCCATGGTCGGGGACCTTTCGGACGAGTACCTGGAGAAGACCGCCGCGGAGTTCACCAAGACGGCGAAGGCGTCCGGCAGCAGGCTCCGCTACTACGCGATCCCCTGTGACACCCAGACGCCCGAAGGGATCGAGGCGATCCGCAACTGTGACGCGGCTGTCCTTGTGGCCAAGGCCGGACGTTCCACACGCACCTTCCTCGAAGAAGGACGCTGGGACGAAGTCTATCACTCCGTTGAACCAGGCGACTACGTACTGATTCAGTTCGGGCACAACGACATCGGCGACATCGACACCAAGAAGGAGCGTGCCGTCATTCGTACTGCTACCGACACCTGCCACGTCTATAAGATGGAATCCAACGGACAATACAAAGTGATTTACTCCTTCGGCTGGTACCTGAAGAAATTCATCCAGGATGTGCGCGAAAAGGGAGGCACTCCAATTCTCGTGAGCCTCACACCGCGCAACGAATGGCCAAATGGCAAGGTGGAGCGACGCAACGACTCCTATGGCAAGTGGTATCGAGAAGTAGTGGCAGAGACTGGCGTGGATTTCATCGACCTCCACAACATCACTGCCAATGCACTCGACAAGATGGGTAAGGAAAAGGCTGCTGCCATGTTCAACCACGACCACACCCACACCTCCCTTGCTGGTGCCCGTCTCAATGCCAAGAGCATTGCCAAAGGACTCAAGCAAATCAAGTCGCCTTTGCGCAAGTGCCTCAAGTAGAATGAAGCGTGAAGTGTGAAATGTGAAGCGTGAAGTGTAACTTCGTTAAACGTTAAACTTTAAACGTTAAACTTAAAACCATGACCGATATTAAAATAGGTTCACGCGTGCGATTCCTCAGCGATGTAGGAGGAGGCACCGTAGTTGGTTTCCAGAAAGGAAACATCGTGTTGGTGGAAGATGAGGACGGATTCCAGATTCCAACACTTATGAGCGAAGTGGTCGTCATCGAAACGGAGGACTACAATACCTCCACAATGGTTGACTTGAAGAAGAAGCAAAAGGCGAATCCAACTCTTACCGAGAAAGATACCCAAACCACAAAGACAAAACAATCTGATTTCTCAAATCACGAAGAGCCCCCTACCCGCTCTAACAAGGAGGCACAAGGGAGAGAATCCGTAGAGAGGGCTGGTGGCGAAAAGCTCAATGTCTTCCTCGCCTTCGTACCTGTCTCCATCAAGGAACTGAGCAAGACCAAGTTCGAGTGCTACCTCGTGAACGACTGCAACTACCACATCCACTACACCTATTTCTCCGCCTCGAATGCAGCTTGGATACTTCGCTCACAGGGCGTCATCGAACCCAACACGAAAGTGTTCATTGAGGACATCGAATACTCCATGCTCAACGACATCGAGAAGGTGGGAGTCCAACTCATAGCATACAAACAGGACAAGCCATTCCAACTCAAACCAGCCATCTGTGTTAGTCTCCGCATCGACGTCACGAAGTTCTACAAGCTTCACACCTTCCGTGAGAGTCTTTTCTTCGACGAGCCAACCCTCGAATACGACATCGTGCGCGACGACCAACCGACTCGTCCTCTCGTAGTTTCTGCACAAGACCTGAAAAAGGCCATGTACGAAAAGGCAGAAGAAGACCGTCCCAAGGTGCAACCAGCACGCGAAAAGAAGGTTGACAGAAACGCTCCCATCGAAGTCGATCTCCACGCACATGAACTGCTTGAAACCACCGCAGGTATGTCGGCTGGCGACATCAAGGAATATCAATTAGGTGTGTTCCGCAAAACGATGGATGAGCACCTCAAGGAGAAAGGGCGTCGCATCGTCTTCATCCACGGCAAGGGCGACGGCATCCTCCGCAATGCCATCATCACCGAACTGAAGCACCGCTACAAGTCCTGCACCTATCAAGATGCCTCCTTCCAGCAATACGGCTTCGGTGCCACGATGGTGATTATTCATTAAGAATGAAGAATGAAGAGTGAAGAATGAAGAATGGCTTGTAACTATTCTTCATTTCCAAATAGAGAAGGCAATTCGGGCAGACCACCTTTTATAGGCTTGGCGCATGAAATTGCACATGCTGTAAATAGTAATAAGGGGATGATGAATAGAGTACTATTTGCTCCTAAGCACAATGTATTCAAGAAAGTAACGTATGATGAAATGTCTGCGATGCGTTTTGAAAATATCATTCGAGCAAATGCTCATGTACCATTAAGAATTGCCTATAGTTTTGATGAAAACGACAGTTTATTTATGCCAATACCTTTTTAACTTTAGAATATATGGTTTTATTTACATTGTTTCTCGTAGTATTGTCATTTTTGACTGGAGATGGACAGATTGTTTCCGATTCGCTTTGCCAAAAAACAAGCATTGTTGTGGATGTGGAAAATGTGGAATTGCATTTCAATACAAAGATTCTTTCTGAATTTTTGAGCGAACACCAATGTAGTGAAAAGGAAAGAATAGCCTTGTCAAATGTACGTAAATCAGGTCAAATTTACAAAAGGACATGGGATGATATTTATCATAGTAAGTTCAAATTTATTGAAGATTTGGACATCTATGACTTGCTCGTAAAGGCTATCCCAATTCTCCTTAAACATAAGAAAATAGTTCTTTATGATAAAGAAAGCGGGAAATCTTTCAGCAAATATAAGTTCTCAGAAAAGACAAAAACCATTGCAGACGAAGGATTTGTGTATTATACTATTCGCTATGGCAAAAAGAATGAAATATTCTTTTAGAAGAAAGATGGATGTTTACCAAAGATTTCAACCATAATTATGCTAATAACATGGTATATAGTAATTCTAATCTCACCAACTTTTTTTTATACTATATATCACATTGTTTTTTTATGAAATTTGTGTTTTAGTTCTTGCAATCCAAAGTTTTACGTGAAGAATAATTCCAAATGATATAAATTGCCGAATTCAACGGAAGAAATTGGGGATTGAACAGTAAGTAGAAATGATGAGAATGGGGATGACGAATGAGTGACAAAACATCATTTGCGTACTATTTGCGTACTCATTTGTTTTGAAGATGCCTGAATTCTTGCTTATCTTTGCAAGAATGAAAACAGCTAACACAAATATTCAGAGCTTTTGCTGGTCCGTTCTCTGCCTGCTTTGCCTGTATGCCTGTTCGGGAGAAGATGCCCGAATGGAAGAACGGCTGAGAAGGATTCAGGCAGCGGACAAGGCTTTCGTCATGCAAGAATCGACGGACGAGATTGATTCCATCGTACACTATTTTGAGAAGCACCCGTCGAAGGAACTGCTTCCGCTTTCCTACTACTATGCGGGACGCATCTATAGCGACTTGGAGGATGCTCCGCTAGCGATGAACTATTTCCAGAAAGTGTTGGAATCTGAGCCAGAGGACAGTTTGGCTGCACTTGCACACAGTCAAATGGGAAGTCTCCTGCTGCGTCAGCGGATGGTGACAGCAGCCATGGAACATGTGCAGGCTGCGTACCAATACGACGTGCAACAAGCAGATACCACGGGCATGATTTTCGACTTGCGCGACTTGGGAAATGCTTTCCGATGCACAAAGGATGAAGTGGATTCATGTCTAACCTACTACGAGGAAGCTCTTCGACTCGCCACAGAGCAGGGCGACACGCTGATGCAAGAGGAACTAAAAGGAAGCATCGCTGTCTATCTGATTCAGACCGACAGTCTTCAGGCTGCATGGAAACTGTTGCGTCCCCTGCTTGTTGGCATCGACCAAAGGGATGCCAGTTCTGCAAGCACCCTGCGAAGCATGGCGGCTGAGTACTATCTGAAAACGGGAAACGCAGACTCTGCTTGCATCTTCTTCGAACAACTCACGGAAAGCGGAACACTCTATGCCAAGCAGGAGGCATACCATCAACTGGCAAAGCACAGTTTGGCGAAAGGCGACTTGCGAAGGGCAACAGAACTGCTAAGAAACTATGAGAAATACACCGACTCCATCGCCATCACGATGCAGGCAGAGGCACTTTCGCAAGCGGATGCACTCTTCAACTATCGCTTGCGGGAGCAAGAGAACCAGCGACTCACGAAGACGATGACGAAAACGAAAACAATAGCCACAGCTGCCATCTGGCTGTTGTTGCTTTGCGGGTTCACCATGCTCTTTTTGCACGAACGCAACAAGCGCAAACGCATAGCTCAGCAACTGCATATAGAGCGCATGAAGGAATTGCAAGAGCAGCAATATAAGCGCAGTCTTGCCTACATGGAGGAAAACGAGAAGAAGATGAAGGAGCTGGAGGAGCAAATGGAGAAAGCCGGACAGGAGAACACCCAGTTAAGAAAAACGATTCAGAAACTGAAGTATGCCAACGAACTGGCTTCGATTCAGATGCAGGAGCACCAACAGGCAGACAAGCACGTGAAAAGTTCCTCCATCTACCAACGCATCCAAATTCGCCTCAACAACAAGGAAAGCATCGGCATGAACGATAAGATATGGAAAGAACTGGAAGAAGTCGTAGAACAGGCATACAATGGATTCTTGAAACGCGTTGAAGACTTGTGTCCGCTCAACTGGCAGGAACGGAATCTGTGTCTCCTCATCAAGGCAGGCTTCTCTCCGTCGAACATAGCCATACTTACTGCACACAGCAAACAAAGCATTTCATCGACAAGAAGCCGACTCTACGAGCGCACCTTTATAGAAAAAGGTACACCCAGCCAGTGGGACGAGTTTATTCTGTCTATCTAATTTTACTAACACCATGAATAGTCATAAAAACTACATAAAGGCACTATGTATGAAGCTGTTCCTCATCTTGGGTTTTCTGCCCATGAAGGCTCAGAAGGTTTTTGTGTGTCAGGACACTGTGGGCTATGAAATCCGAATGTGTCAGGATGATTCCATGTATTGCCAGTCCGAAGACCGACGCATCGGTTTCGGACTCAACCTCGTCTATGATACCGACCAAGTGGATAGTGTGGTTTTCAGCAAGCCAACCCATCTGAAAATCATGCCAATGGGATGGATGGAAGCACCATCGCAAACCCAGCAGCGCTATGTGGTTCCTCCTCTTCAGGAGATGGACATGACATCATCGGAATATACTGTGACGGGAAGGAATGGAGGGATGACCGAAGATGTGAGTTATACGGCTCACTTCAACACGAAGAAAGCTGCAAAGAAATACGTTGAAAAGACCAAGAAGACCGTATCAGACCAGAAATTGCCACTCCGAACCTTCGGACGCAATCGGCGAGTGCCCAGTTTGGTGCTCAACGAAAACGAAAGTCATGGCGATGTGGAATGGAGCGCAGATTCTTGCGAGGTGACCATCTCGCTTCAGGAACTGTTCCAAGCAGTGGCAGTAGATGATACTCGGCGAGTACTTTTCTATTGGCAAAACTACAACGAAGACAGTGCCGACCCTCATGCTTCGTTGTTGCCACAAGAACCCGTATTCGGAACTCTGACACAGACGGAAAACGGCTATGAGTACATAACCTTTTTGGAATCATGCGATGCCACTTGCAAAGCCGTCTTCAGTAGCATGACAGAGATGGAAGGATGGTATAGTGGCATTTGGTTCATTCTGGAATTCAGCAACACAGAGGATGCTACCACGTACTACAAGAAGTTGCAAGAAGAAACAAACGATGACACAAGTATCAGTTTGGTTCGCAATGGCAATGCCCTCGTCATTTTCATCAGTTTTCCAGAACTACTCACCTTTGAGGAAACGGAGGAGAAAATCGTTCGCTTCGATTTGGAATGCCACCGTCCTCCACTCCAGCCAGATATGCAGGAAGACGCAAAGGAAGAGGCAGAAAACTACGTGACCATCAACGACGAACTGGGTATCAGCTATGCCACCATCGATGCCTTCATCAACCAGCACATCGAATGGATGGACAGTGTGTGCGTGAATACCCGATTGGGCGTTACGAAGGCGATGCAACTCTATTTGACTCCATCGGAACTCTCAATACTGATGAAGATGGGCAGGATGATAGACACTGCCGACGGAGGAAGGATTTGCCTGTTCGACAACACCCTTCCGACAGGCATAGCAGATTCGCTGTGGAGCAAATTGACAAGGCAAGTGGATATTCAGCCTATCTATGACAGGGCTTTCCTTTACAACACAGCAAAGGACTTACCAAACCACATCTCCAGCAATTCCATCTATGAACAGATACGAGTGGATGAGTCTTTTGGCATTCCATACAACTCCTACCTATCTGTGCATCCAGTCAATACAGACAATGAAGATGGCATTTGCATCAACCTTGGCATGGTGCTGTTGCCACGCAGCTACACGGTGGAAGTGACTTTCGCTCCCGATGTGGTACAACACACGGATACGCTGCCAGGTCGTGTGCGCTTCTTGTTCCACCACAACGAGGATGGAAGTACGAAGATGGGATACTATGGCAACCAATCGTATGCCGTGAATTTCAAGGACAACAGCAAGAACTTCGAGATTGACAACAACGGGAAATGCGTGACGATTCGCTTCGACTGGACTACTCCCATCATGCTCAACACCGTATATTTCGAGGTGGATTCCTACACCACTTCCACCAATCCACGACGCTCCTACCAAAAGGACTTCAGATTGGCTAAAATCACACTGAAAC
>CADBXS010000127.1 GCA_902798705.1 uncultured Bacteroidales bacterium | reverse complement strand
GTAGTTAATTTTTTTAGATGAAGTCACAAAGTCACAAAGTCACAAAGTCACAAATTGACATATATCAAGAGAATAAATCGATTAACATAGTTTAGCATTATTTATTTTAAATTCACGGAATTTTATGCCTGTTTGAATGTGTAGTTTACAAAAAAAGTAGGGACTATTCTCTACCACGAATTTCTCGAATTGAACGAATTTCTCTTTAGATTATTTCATCAAATTTCACGAATAAAAATGCTAGCATTTTTAAAATTAGAGTAATTCGAAAAAAGTCATCTAAAATTCGTTTAATTCGTGAAATTCGTGGTTAAATAAAAACTAATGAATGGATTAAAATCGTCCCAACTTATTTTTTAATCGTTGCTAATCACGAATTTTTTCCGTTATTTTTGCGATTTCTGCGTGACCTAAAAAACTCCTTTCCTCCAAAGCTCCGTAGAAATTTTTTCACGCAGAAGTGACACTCATTATTAGATATTTTGAACTTGCGAAAGTTGAGTTCTTTACTCATACCTGATGGCTTCGATAGGGTCGAGGCTGGCAGCTTTTCGTGCAGGGAAATAGCCAAAGCCAATGCCGATGATGGTGCAGACGATGAAGGACACGATGATGGACCACGCTGGAATGTTGGTTGGCAGTCCGAAGGATGAGCAGACGAGGGTGCCTAACCATCCCACTGCGATTCCTATCAGTCCGCCCGTGATGCTGATCATGATAGACTCAATGAGAAACTGGTTGCTGATGTCGATGCCACGGGCTCCGACGGACATGCGCAAGCCAATCTCCTTGGTTCGCTCGGTGACGGACACCAACATGATATTCATGATGCCTATACCTGCCACGAGCAGGGAGAAGGCTGCGGCCACGACGAGAATCACGGTGATGGTGTCCATGGTGGATGACATGGTTTCCATCATTTCCTGTTGGCTTCGTATTTGGAAGTCGTTTTCCTGACCGTCTTTTAGCTTGTGCTGGCGACGGAGGATGTCGGTGAGTTCGTTGATGGCGTCGTCGGTCATCTCCTCGGTGATGGCGGAGCAGATGAAGCTGGAGAAGTAGGTTTGTGCTAGGATGCGCTTCATAACGGTGGTGTAGGGTGCGATGATGACGTTATCCTGGTCCATGCCCCAACTGTTGTAGCCTTTCGACTTGAGCACTCCCAAGATGCGGAAGGGGATGGACTTGAAGCGTATGGTCTTGCCCACGGGGTCTTGTCCGTCGGGGAAGAGTTCGGAAACGATGGTGGTTCCCACAACGCACACCTTCGCGCTCTTTCGGATGTCCTCCTCGGTGAAGCAGTCGCCCTGTTCGATGTTCCATTGCTTGATGTCGAAATAGTCCATGCTCTCGCCGTAGATGCTGGCATTGGTGTTGTTGGCTCCGTAGATGGCCTGTCCCGAGGAATTCACTTCGGGGGAGACGTAGGTGATGAATTTCTTCTCGTTGTTGATGGCTTCGTAATCGGCCATTTTCAGTGTCTGCATGGCGGAGGGGTCTTGTCGCACTCCTCCTCGCATGTCGGCACCGGGACGGATGTTGATGACATTCGTTCCTTGCTTCGATATTTCCTTTCGCACGCTTTCCTTGGAGCCTTGTCCGATGGCCATCATGATGATGACGGCAGCCACGCCGATGATGATACCGAGCATGGAGAGGAAGGAGCGGAACTTGTTGTTCGCTATGGCGCGCAAGGCTATTTTGATGAGGTTGATGAAATTCATAGGGTTAATGGCGTTTGGGGGTTAGTCATCCTGGTTGACAGGGAGTTTGTCGAGTACCTCCTTGGCCGAGAGGATGTTGTTGTTTTGTGTGTCTTCGCGTATCTTCCCGTCTCGGAGCATGATGTTTCTCGACGAATAGAGTGCGATGTCGGGGTTGTGGGTAACGAAGATGATGGTGCGACCCTCGGCATGGAGCTTCTGGAAGAGCACGAGCATCTCGAAGGAGGTGTGGGTGTCGAGGTTTCCCGTTGCCTCGTCGGCGAGAATGACGGCGGGGTTGTTGACGAGAGCGCGTGCAATGGCCACACGCTGCATCTGTCCACCCGACATCTGGTTGGACTTGTGCTCGAGCCTGTCGCCCAGTCCTACATCCTGCAATGCCTTGATGGCTGCCTCGCGCCGCTGACGGGCATTGTACTTAGGGTTATACATCAGTGGCAGTTCCACGTTTTCCACGGCTGTGGTCTTCGGCAGGAGGTTGTAGTTCTGGAACACGAAGCCTATCTTTCGGTTGCGGAGCTTGGCGCGTTGCGATTTCGACATCTTCCTCACGGGTGTTCCGTCGAGGAAATACTCTCCCTTGGTGGGTGTGTCGAGGCATCCCAGCTGGTTGAGCAGGGTGGATTTTCCTGAGCCTGACGTACCCATGATGGTGACGAATTCGCCTTCATAGATTTTGAAGCTCACGCCACGTAGGGCATGCACCACCTCTGACCCCACTTGGAAGTCGCGGCGCACGTCGCGAAGTTCTATGACTACCTTTCTTTCTTTTTCACTCATATTCGAGTTTTTTTATCAAGGATTTAAAGGATTTATAAGGATTTGGGGCGTTTCGCTTGAAATTGTATTTAGAATTATCATTTAGAATTTTAAATAAAATTTTTATGTTTCAATTTTAAACTTCATTTCGAGGCGGAGGCGACCAAGGAAGTGAAGAGTGAAAAGTGAAAAATCACAAAAAGTACAATGTACAATTTACAAGGTACAGTTGTGGTTTTAGCACTTAACTACGTTGTACTTTGTCCTTTGTTCTTATCCTTTGTTCTTATCTTCACGCTCCACGCTCATCACTCCCCCTCGGGGGAGCTGGAGGGGGGCTTTTTTCACTTTATCTGCCGCCTCCGCGTGGGACGGAATTACCGCCTCCACCAGCATTTCCTGCACCAGAAGGAGCACCACCAGTAGTGCTACGGCGGTTGTTTGGACGACGAGGCATGAATGGGTTGTTGCCACCAGGGGTGGTCTCGTCTGCTTCCTCTCCTCCGCTGATACTGAACTCGGTAATGACTTCGTCGCCTTCTTTCAGTCCCGATGTGATTTCGGTGAGCGTTCCGTTGGTTGTTCCTGTTGTGACGGCATAGGCTTTGAACACTTTTCCTTCCTGCCTCCACACCTTCTGAGGTGCATCGACATTCTCGATGGTTTCGTCTTCAGCCAGCATGGCCTCGGTTGGCATGAAGCGAAGTGCCTTGGTAGGCACGGACAGCACATCGTTCTTCTCCGACGTGAAAATGGTGACGTTGGCGGTGAGTCCTGGCTTGAGTTTCAAATCGTCGTTGCGGGCGGAGATGACTACCTCGTATGTCACCACATTGCTCTCTGTGGTGGCTTCCTGACGCACTTGAGTGACAAAGCCTTGGAACACGTCTTCGGGATAGGCATCGACGGTGAAGCTCACGCGCTGCCCCTGTTGCACGCCACCGATGTCTGCCTCGTCGATATCGGCAATCACACGCATGTCGGTGAGGTCCTTGGCGATGATGAAGAGGGTAGGAGTGGTCATGGCTGATGCGACGGTCTGTCCTTCCTCCACTTCCTTGCTGAGCACCACGCCGTCGATTGGTGCGGTGATGGTGGCATAGCCGAGGTTTGTGCGAGCTTTCTTCACGTTCTGCTGCTGCACGATGATTTGCTGCCTTGCCTGCTCGTAGGTCATGCGGGCGTTCTCGTAGTCGTTGGCGGAGACGAGGCCCTTCTGATAGAGCGTCTTGTAGCGGTTGTAGTTGGCTGTCTGGTAGTTGAGTGTGCTCTGTGCATTGGCCAGGTTGCTCTGTGCAGATGCCAATTCGGAGAGCAGGTTCGTCTTGTCCAGTTCAGCTATCACATCGCCTTTTCGCACGATGCTGTTGTAATCTACATAGATTTTGTCGATGATACCCGACACCTGCGTACCCACTTCGACGGAGGTGACAGGCTCGATGGTACCTGTTGCCGTGATGCTGGTGGTAATGTTCTGCTTCGTCACCTTCGTGGTGCCGTAAGTCACCTGTGGTGTCTTGCTACACGATGCTAACAGGAAAAGGGCGGAGATGATCGCCAGTGATGGAATGATTTTGTTCATATCATTAATTTGTATGTATCGTTATTATAGGTGTGTTCTATCAATTCTGAAAGGATGGGGAGGGAATGTCAGAGTCGGATGCTTTCTCCCTGGTAGAACCTCAGCAGTGCCAGGTTGAGCAAGGTGGTGTATTTGCTCTGTAGCAGTTGCTGCTCGGCTTGCAGGAGGTTGTTCTTGCTCGTGTTCAGCTCGACGATGTTCTTGAGTCCGAGTGCGAACTGCTCGCTCAGCAGGTGGTAGCTTTCCTGCATACTCTCCACATTGGTCTTGGCATACAGGTATTGCTGCTGTGCGTTGTGGGCGTTGAGCCAATAGGTCTCAATCTGCTGGTAGAGGGTTTTCTCGGCATCGAGCAGCTGCAGTTCGTAGTTCTGTCGCGACAGCTTTGCCTTCTCGACGTTCGTCTTGTTCTGACGGTTGTCGAAAATTGGTACGGAGATGGTGAGTCCGAGCGTGTTGTTCATGTTCCGCTTCAGTTGTTCGAAGAAGGCGTCGTTGTTGCCGCTGGAGTTGCTGGAGCCGATTCCTGCACTCATGCTAAGCGTAGGGTAGTAGCCCCGCTTTGCAATGTCGATGTCGAGTCCTGCAGACTCGAGGTTGAGTTTTCCGCTCTTGATTTCGGGACGATGTTCCCTGGCTGCAGCAAACACATCGTCAACCATAGGGATGGGTGTGAGTACATCGTCGTCGTTCACAAGGGGCGTTACCACGTCGAATTCTGATACGCCATAGAGTTCCAATATCTTCTTCAACTGGAGCTTGTAGTTCTCCAGCTGGGTGCGTGCATTGACCACGTTGTATTCGTCTTGACTTACCTGCGCTTCCAGCTGTTTCAAATCTACTTTCGCAAGACTTCCAACTTCTACCATGGTCTGTGCACGGTCGCGCTGAATTTTTGCTGCCTCGAGCACCTGCTTATGCACTTCGACGGCTTCCTTCTGGTAGAGAATCTGCACGAAGTACTGTGCAATCTGTTCCTGAATGGAATTGGCGGTTCGCTCAGCAGCCAGTTCGGAAATAGCCGTAGTGAGTTTGCTCTTCTCCACATTCTTCACATTGCGTCCACCGTTCCATACCGTCCAGCTGGCGTTGAGTCCATAGCTGCCGTTGTAGTTGAACTCGTTGCTGGTGGTGGTCATAGTACCTCCACTCAGGTTGACAAACGATTCTGAGAACGGGCGCCATGAGCCGTTCTGGTTGGTGGATGCCGAAAGGCTCGGAAGGAGTGCGGCCTTGGCTTGTCGCTCGCTCTGCTCGTTGGTTAGCATCGTGATGACATTTTGCTTCAGCTGGAGGTTGTTCGCCAACGCATAGTCCAGGCATTCTTGTAGGCTCCATTTCTTCGCGTCGGAAGGCGAGGCCGTGTCTTGCGCCATCGTTCCCTGCGATATCATGACCATCGAGAGTGCCAGTAGATTGATGATTTTTTTCATATTTGAAACTATAAAATACTCCATTGTCTCACATTCAATATTGACAAATGGAAGTGCAAATTAACACGTTTTTTGCCGAAATCCCAAATAATTGTTATTAAAAAAGTGGAAATGGTGTCAGTTTTATTATCAATTAACGAATGTCTCGGAATCGGTGGATTTTCATTGCACACATTTCATCTCGACGACGCGCTGGGTGTGGTGAGTGACTCGAAACGGATTGGAACTACGAATGCCTATCACCCATGCAATGGTGTCGCCACTCAAGAGCAGGAGCTGCTGTTGTTTCTGACTGCGAGACAGCTTGAGGTCGGTGAGGAAATCGCTGACGAGTTTGCTGCCTTTCATGCCGAAAGGTGTGAAGCGGTCGGCTGTCTGCGGGGTGCGGACAGTGAGTGTGTCAGCGAGTTTGTCTGCATCGAAATAAGCGTAATGAGGGTCGGGATTGAAAGGGAAATCGGGCGTATAGGGAAGGATGCGTAGGTCCAGACGTGTGTTGCCGAGGGCGATTGTTCCTTCTTGCAGGGGAAAGGTGAGTGCGGTAGGCTCGTCGTCGGTCCTTTCTCTTACTTCGAGGTATTCTCGATTCACGAATAGGGTGTATTGAGGGGAATGGAAGGTTCTTCCTGTGTGTTGAACGGCTGCGAGGATTTCCTTTGCTTGACTGCGGTTGAAACCGAGCGGCGCGAGCGTGTCGTGGAGGAGGGATAGGGGAGAGACGCAACGGAGCAGGCGCTCGGTGCTGATGGTGAGTGTTTCGCCATTGGTGCTGACACAGTGTGCGTCGTATTCCTCCATCGTGTATTTGTAGATTTTCTCTACCTCGCTGAGATTCTCGATAGTAGTGAGGATATTGCTGACCGCTGCAGGGTTGATTTGCTGAAGGAGTGGAATGACTTGCAGTCGAATCTTGTTTCGAGCGAATTGATGGCTAAGGTTTGTGGAATCTGTGACGTAGGAGGTGTTGTTTTCGTTCAGATAGTCGATGATGTCTTGGCGTGAAAGGCAGAGGAGCGGACGAATGATGTGTCCGTTTCTTGGGCGAATGCCGCAGAGTCCGCGAAGTCCTGTGCCTCGAACAAGATTGAGCAGGAGGGTTTCTGCATTGTCGTCCTGATGGTGTGCCACGGCGATGGCCTGTG
>CADBXS010000126.1:1139-7879 GCA_902798705.1 uncultured Bacteroidales bacterium | reverse complement strand
CAGCAGCGTTAGTGATAGTGGTGTTTGTACCCATCCGAACCCTGACAATCCTCTTCCGCACGATGGAGTTCCTGCTTCAGATAGCACTGCAGAAACTGCTCCGACTGTAGAAAACACGATTATCAACCAGTTAGAAACGAACGACAATGGAGAAAAATGCTACCGTGGAATTCCTTTCAATACAATCATTGAAAGATTCTTTGAAATCATTGGTGGCCGCCCTGTTGTTGGCGAGCGAAACACTAAACTCCACCGACTTGCAATCAATCTGCGATACCTACTTGACAACGACGCGAACGCTGTTGCGGCTCTTATCCAGCCCTTCGCCAACGGTCTCAGCGAAGACGAAGTGTTTAGTCTGTGCCGTAGCGCTTGCGGAAATGCACAACAACCTGTTGTCCCTCGAACGCTTCAGCGAGTGCTCACCCAGCTCGGCGCACAAGGAAAAGGTGGTGGCACTGCTGAACCTGTTCAGGCAGACGGCATCGACTATGAAAGATGGAACGCAGAAATAGAAAAAATCCATTTCCCTCCATCCTTGGCTGCTTCCATCGCTGGAGTGCCAGAACAGGTGCGCATGGGTGCGCTGCTCGTCACGCTGCCGTTGCTTTACACGCTGCTGAGCCGAATTGCATTCAAGTTCTACGATGGCTCTTGGTACAGGCTATCAGGGCAGACTTACGTGGTGGGTGATGCTGCCAGTGGTAAGAGTTTCATGACACAACTCAGCACCCTGTGGCTTTCTCCCATCCGTGCGGCTGACAATGTAGGTCGTGAGCAGATACGAAAGTGGAAGCAACTGAAGATTCAGAAGGGGCAAAACAAGATGGACACGCCCAAGCCAACGCCATGCATCCGAATCATCCCGACGCAAGCCAGTATCGCAACGATTCTTGAACGAATGTTCTATGCAGTGGAGAAGAATGTGGAGAGCCTTGACGGGCTCACCACTTTCAACCGCCACTTGCACATCTGCACCGTGGAGACGGAGATAGCAACGCTCATTCGTATGCTTCGAAGCAACTTTGCTCAGTTCCTCGACATCATGGTGAAGGCATTTCAAGACGAGAAGGTTGGTGTCGATTATCAGAACGCCGACAGCGTTAACGCCATCTTCAATGCGCACTGGAATGTTTGTTTCGGTGGAACATGGACAAGCTTTTGGCAACTCTGCCGTGACGTGCTAAATGGACACCCACTGCGAATGATGATTTATCCCATGCCTGACATGCGTTTCGAAATGCTTGCCAAAGGTGGCAATAGCCGAAGCGTGGCTCAAATGAGTACGATAAAGGAAATGGCGTTCCGCTTGAATAATCCACGCATTCAGGGCAATGTGATTTGCAAGAATCTAAACAACGAGATGTGGAAATGGTGTGATGAGGAAGCAGAGATAGCGAAGGAGCAAAACGACACCATCCGCGATGTCATTCGCCGTCGTGCTGCCTTGATTGGACTGCGAGCTGGATTGGCATTTGTGCTGTTGGAATGTGTGGATAAGTTTGCAGATATAGCACCCGAAGCCAACAAGGAAACGGAATGGTATCGACCGCTGACAGCCTCGAAGGATGCTCTGCGCTTTGCTCGCATGATTGCCGACTTCTGCGCCGAGGTGCAATACAAGGTATTTGCAAAGCCAATGCTTGAAAAGATGGCAGAGGTGGCAAGAGTCGGAAGTGTGAGAAGCAAAACACCTGTTTCTGACACCTTCTTTGATTCACTGCCTGAGGTTTTCAAGATGAAGGACTTAAATAGCACATCCATTCAAAGAAGTTCTTTAAGGTCACGCCTCTCTCGTCTTTTGAAAACTGGCAAACTTATTTATGACGCAAAAAACCATTCATACAAGAAAGTTAAACCAAACAAATAACACAAAAACATGGAAAGATTCGTAAAAATCGTGAACGAGCAGGAACGTAGTTTCGTAGCTCAGAACCCAAGAACGGGACAAACAGAGAACGTGAAGTGCATCGGCTTCGTGTTGAGCGACAACATCAGCTCCTTCTATGGTGAATTATTCGGCAAGGCCGCCGAGGAATGGAAGGGTGGTGAGACTGGCACATACTTGTGCGAGTATCGGATGCAAGCACGCCAATGGACTGACAAAGATGGAGCCATCCGTTTTCAGAACGATGTCCGCATTATGGAACTGAAAAAGATGTAGGAACTATGAAAGATGATTTCAATTTTCGCCCATTTAGAGCCTATACACGTGGATGGAGAAACAACAATCCGCTGAACATCCGCTATGTGAGTGCCAATGACTGGGTAGGCAGACTGAAACGCCTGATTAAGCGAGATAAGGATTTCGAGGAATTCTATTCTGTTTCCTTTGGCTATCGTGCTGCCTTGATGCTTCTGCTGCGTTACTTCTATGTCAACAATCTGCGCACACCTATGAAGATTGTGAGTCGCTGGGCACCTCCGAACGAGAACGAAACGAAACTTTATGCGCTGAAGGTGGTGTCAGTCCTCAACCATCGCAAGAGCGAAGGATGGGAAAATCACCACATTGCCGAGGCAGTTCCATCGCCCTTCAAGGATGCAGGATATTGGGTTGACTTCGTTGAAGGCATGACGCTCGTGGAAAGTGGCAAGATGCCCGACGATGATGATGAGCACACAAAAATGCGTGGTGCTATCTCCAAGGCATTTAAGGCACTGCTGGAAACGAAAACCGTAAAAGCATGGAGGATGAAATATGAAAAATCCTGATGTAGAAATCCGTCGCAACATGCGCATACACATGGCATTCAACCAAGTGCCAGCCGACGATAACGAAGAATGTAAGGGCTGTTGGTTCAAAGACAATCCCTTCTTCGATTGCAGAACCTTGCAACGTGCTTTGCTGCTTCCAAGGGGCTGCACCCAGTACGACGAAGATACCGAGGAAACAACGTATCTGAAACTTGAACCCGTCAAACTCGTGGGAATCAAATATCTGTCGCAATGAGTTTTAAGGTGCTATTATTCCGATTAGTTTCTCAATTAAATGAAAATTCCTCAGCTGGCTCGTGAGAGTCGGCTGATTTTTTCTGTAATAGACCGATAGACAAGGAGAAGCCAAAGAAATTGCTACTTAATAGGTCTTTATATGGCAAACACAACAGACCGTAACTGTTTCCACCTTCTTGCGCTAATCCCATATAGTTTGCAAGTATTTTGTATTTGTCTGACACTTTTCTGTATTGAGCAATGATGTGTGCGTTTTGTTTACAGTAATCTAAACCATTAATTGCTCTTACACTTCTTTGCCTATATTTTGCTATTTCTTGTGGCGACAACGTATTTATTCTCCATTTTGCCATTATTATTCCTCATTTTTTATATAAATATCTTGGATTCTAAAAATAATCTTTATCTTTGCAAACATTATGAGACATATAGGACACAGAAAAGAAAGTGAACAAACACTTATCAAAGTATTCAATATACTTGGGTATAATATATATATTCCAAGTGAGTATAATCATCACATATACTTCTTAAAGAAAGGTTGCCCAATATGGGTACTACACGATGAAGAAGGTAACTGTGATGTTTTTGAATGCGACAATGAAGAAACGTTGTATTCAACATTAGTTGGTATCATAAAGGAAATGTATCCAAAACGAAAAGGTTACTACTGTGCTGTTTTGTCAAAAGAAATAATGAAAGATTTAGGTTTAGAGGATAGACCTTACCTTGGCCTAAGTGCCGTATGTTTTGACGAAGGCAACAAAGCCAAGGCTATAGTTGTTATAGAAGAGGATATAGAATTGACACAAAACAAGGGGTTCAAGTGTGCTAAGATTTCACAAATTGTAAACAATGATGATGATGCACTGAATGCTCTATATGAATTTGTGTTTAATGAATACAATATTAATAAGAAAAGAGGATTACTAATTTCATATGAAGTTAATAGTGAGACTGACGTAAATAATGCCAAGATAATGAATATGAAATTAATGGAAGACGGAAAATATTACTATCAGTTCGAATAAAAAATACAGCCATTCCTGACTGCATTTTAAGAATTATTTGGGTCAACTCCTATATTATTGCCTATGTTTTTCTAAACATGCTGCAAATTTAATCAAATCTTTGGAAACGACAAAAAAACGTTACATCGTTACATCGTTACATCGTAACATCAGACATATCGAGAATACATTTTTTAACATTTGGGGCTTTCTCTTTTAGCCCCTTTGGGGCTTGGGGCTTTCTCTGAGGGCTTTGCCCTCTTTGGGGCTTTCTCTTTGAGGTCAAAATCTATATATTTCCCAAAATTTTTCATGTCAATTTTAAAATCAATTTCGAGCCGAAGGCGACCCCTATAAAAGAGAAAAGTTAAAAGTTAAAAGTGAAAAATGAAGAATGTAGAATGAACGATTAGCGAATAATCATCATTCTACATTCTTCATTCTTCATTTAAGCGAAGCGGCTATGCTTCTTAGTTGCCTAAGATGAGGTTGACCAATGCTATGACATCGGAAATGTCGATGTTGCCGCTGCCGTCCATGTCGCCATAGTTGAGGACATTAGTGGAGTTGTCGCTGCCAAGGATGTAGTTGACCATCATCACGACATCGGAAATATCGACGTTTCCGCTACGGTCCACATCGCCAAGGATGTAGTTGCCGTTGATCTGCACGACTGGGATGTCGGTTGCATTGACTTCTTTCTCCACGCTGGAGCCTGTCTGCTGTGCCTTCAGGATGATGCGGTAGCTGCCTGTAGGGACGGTGGAAGGAAGGGTGAAGGTACGAGTCATGCCGTAATAGTAGGAGCCTGGTTTGAGTGGATTGCCTGAATCGATGGTAATGATGTTGCCTAATTCGTAGCAGCGGTTGCCGCTGCAAGCGTATGCCTTGACGGTGCCTGAGAAAGCGATGCAGGAGACGAAGTTCGCCAGTCGGTCGATGGTGAAGGTTATCCTGCTGCCGGCGGAGTAGGTGGACTTGTCAACGTAGTAGGTGCTGCTCAGGGCGAAGCCCTCGTCGATATTGTTTTCGGGCTGTATGCCGAAGAAGAGTGTGTAGTCGTAGGAGTAGTTGTCGGTGTATCCTCCTGTGCCTGCCTCGGACGGACGCATGTTGTCGATGAGGAAATAGGCGTTGTCGGAACCGCTCCATCCCCAGTTGATGTGATAGTATGGCGTGGAACCGTCGTAGCGGTAGCCGTCGATGATGAAGGCATGACCGTTGTTGTTATCTGCTCTGCCTGACACGAGGAGAGGGCGATGTGCCTGGAGTTCCTTCTGGATGCGTGCGTGCCATTCGTCAGTCTGGAAGTAGGACGGACTGAGTTTCTCGATGCTTGGGTCGTAGGAGAAGTTGGTGATGAGGGCTCCTGCTGCAGCGGTGGTTGATGCTCCGCTGGACTCCTTTCCATAGTTCATGTTGACAGATGCACCGCAGGCGGCAAGGAGCTTGGCGACTTCTGCCGCCTCTGCCTCATTGTAGCCGCAAGGGTAGTGATAGTCGGAGCCTTCGATGGTGAAGTAGTTGCCTGTCTTCTTCACTTTCAAATAAAAGTCTTCACTTGAGTATTTTGCGTAGGACCACTGGGAGGTGCCGTTTTTCTGGATGCCGACGTAGAGGCGGTAGTTGCCGTCGCTGATGTTGAGTGGAAGGGCAGGACGGAGGGAGTAATTGTAATGAAAATAGTAATTGCCAAGATTATCGATGAGTTTGCTTTCTGGTACAGGGCGGAGGAACTTGCCACTGGTGTTGGTGAGGATGAACTGCACTTTTGCGTTGAGGGTTGCGCCTGATATGTTCTTAAAGTTTTGAAGGCTGACAGAGTTCTCATTGAATGAATAACCTGTGAGTGTCATCAGACTGGTGCTGACGACGGTTTCGCTGGCGGTGTAGTCAGGCACGTAGGCGGTGTAGGTGTCGCGGATTTTTGTCCAGTCGAAGGAGGTGGTGGAGGGGTTCCATGTGACGGCAATGCCTGAAGGGGTGGTGTAGCTGATGTAGCTGCCTTTCATCTTGTCGGGATGCTGATGGTATTTCATGAGTTGTGCCATGGCGGTGGCCACGCATCCTGTCGCGCATCTGTATCCACCCGAGACTGGACAGGCATTATTATAAGGTGCGGTTTGGTCGAAGGCGATATTACCCAAAAGGGGTTCGACGGATGTGGATGTGGCTGCGTTGGCAAAGAGTTTGCCGCGTGCCCTGCGTTTGGCTACGAAACTTTCGGGCGTGTTCTTCATCTTCTCGACGAACGACTGGAAGAAGGCTCGGACGGCTTCAGGCATTCCGTCGGTGCGGAAATAGTCGGAAGCGGAGTAGGCGAGTACCTCGGGCAGACGTGTGTCGGCAGATACTACCACATAGCCAGGTGCGTTGTTGGTGAAGGCGAAGATGTAGAATGCTTCCTCTTGATTGGTGAAGAGGCTTGCATCGAGGAAGTCGGATGACTTGCAGAAGACAGCTAACGGTGGTACGGCGAAGGGGTCGGCTGTCGATTCGTCGAGGTTGAAAGCGGAGTAGGCGATGGAGGTCATTTCCTGAAGTGTCCGCTGTGCTGCGTGGATAGGGAGGATGGTGATGAGCAGAAGAAGTGCCGTGGTTGCCATCCTTTTCTTTGTGAATAATGCTGTTGCTTTCATTGTTATTAGGATTTTGATTGTTTATTCTTCATTTTTAATTTTTATCTCCTTTATTCCATCCATTCATGGGGAAGGTTGAGGACGATGGGTTTGCCATTGGATGGGCGGAGCATATAGACATCGCGCTTGCGATTGG
>CADBXS010000126.1:0-1098 GCA_902798705.1 uncultured Bacteroidales bacterium | reverse complement strand
CATTACCTTTCTTGTCGGTCCACAATCCCCAATAGCCAAAATATCCTCCGGAGGCGGCGAGTCGGAACCATCCTTTCAAACTGAAGTCGGTCTGTGGTTCCACCTCGAATGCTTTCAGATTGAGCTTTTTCTTGTGCAGCAGAAAGTGGATGGTGATGGTCGGTCCTCGCTTTGTGGCATAGAGTGGACAAAGGCAAATGGGGAACATCAGGAGGAGCAGGGCCAAGCATATCACGAAGATGCCCCATGGATCGTCGTGGTGAGCATACATGTTGTATCCCTCATAAATGAGAAACAGGAAGATGAGGATGAGGATGGAGGTGATGCAGACCGTGAGCTTGTCCCAAACAAAAGTGTATTTTTTCATGGAGCAAAAGGAAATAACAAAATGGTTCTTGTGTGAAGTATTACGCAAATTACGGCAAAAATCTTTGTTTTTACAAGAAATGGCGGAAAAAAATGCCTTTTAGGATGGGAAGGCATGGAGCAGGAGCATTTTTTGCGGGAAAAATGATGTGTTTTGAAAAATCTTTGCCATCTTTGCATTTTCAATGACCAAATGTGAGGTTTGAAATCATTTTTTTTCGGAATTAGTTATTGTTATCAAATTGAAATAAGATGTTGAAATTGAAAAGAAATTGGAGGTGGCTCGTGATGTCGGCAGGTGTCATGGCGCTTACTTCGTGCTTCAATAAGGACTATGACTTGTCGGACATTGACACGAACGTGAGAATACCGATGAACGACTTGGTGATACCGCTGAACATGAGTGCCATCACGCTGGAGAGTGTGCTCGATCTGGATGAGGACGACCCCGACGAGCGCATCAAGCGGGTGAATGGAGTGTATGCCGTGGTGGAAGAAGGAAACTTCACTTCGTCGAATGTGAATATCAATCCCATCCGCATTTCTCGATTTAAGGATGTGACAAGTTCTACGAAGATTACCGTGACGAACAGATATCAGGACAGAACGATTCCTGATAAGGAAGTGGTGGTGACGGACTACATCCTCACCGACCGCCGCTTGCTGTCTTGCGACGTGACGAGTGAACCAGTGGAACTGACATTCGAAGCGAAAGGCGTGGATGGTGCCATC
>CADBXS010000125.1 GCA_902798705.1 uncultured Bacteroidales bacterium | reverse complement strand
CAAACAGCGTGCCGTCATCCACAGCCTTCCAGAGGTTGGAGCTGCTCTCGTAGTCCCAGTCCATCACTGGCTCATCAGGTATTTCAGGTTCCACTTCTGGCAGTACGGTGCCATCGTCGTTGGCATGGTCTTTCAATACGATGTTGGAAACATTCACAACCGTATTCTCCTGGCATCCACCGAAGTCGAGAACGAGCATCACCTTACTCATGTCGATACCCGGCATGTTGCTCTTCCAGAAGATGTAGTCCTCGCCTGCCTTCAGGTCGATTCTGTCGGTGAAGTAGAACACACCGTCGTCGCCGTCGAGCACAAGTTTCACGGTCGCACCGTTCAGGTCCTTGTCGCTGTTGAAGATGGCAGAGAAGTCGTAGTTGCTGGAAGCCGAGGTCGAGAGGTCGGTGTGGAACTTCACTTGTGCCTGCCATTGGTCGGTCGTTGCCTGTGGCAGCTCAATCGTGTAGTCGTTGCCTGCATCCACGAATCCTGGATTATCAATCTGTACCCATCCTGGAGCATACCAGAATTCCATGCTTGGCGTAATGCCCTTCCACATGTTGTAGTCGCTGTTCGCATCGAAACCTGCAAATTCCTTCTCGCCTTCCTTGCTGGTGAAGATGAAGCGCCAAGCGATGCTGTGGTCTTTCTTTTCATACACGAGCACCATCTTGCTGGCAGTCAGTTGCTCCACGCGGAAGAGTGGGTTCTCGTACTGCTCATTCGAACTCATGTAAGGGAAGAGCGTTTTTTCACCCAGTCTGATGTAGCGTTGTTTGCTCACTTTTCCTTCCTTGTCGGTCCAATCGAGTTCCTCGAAATCCCATATAGAGGTCTGGTCGCCGAGTTCCACGTCCAAGTCATCCTTTGCACCGTTCGCCCATTGTGTTTCCTTGTTCACGTAGGTCAAGCCGTCGGCACCTGCGCTGTAGGTATAGGTACCGCCCTTGCGAGTGTCAGCGGTGAAGGTGATGCGGTCGTCATACACGCCGAAAGCCTTCTTTTCGTCAGCCGCTGCAGCCCACCAATTAGAGCCGTCGGTTCCTCCCTCTCCGCAACCCATGTGGGCTGCTTCCTTGTTGTCGATGCGCCATTCCTTGCCTGTGATGCGGCGGAAATCGGCTGTGTAGTCAATCTTGGTCTCGTTGAAGGTGTATTCCTTCTTGACGCCCGATACGCTGAAGCCGTTGCGGTTGCCGAGTCGCAGTTCAATGGTGTGAGTACCTGCCTCGTCGTTCTTGTAGCCCACTTCGTTGAGGGTGGAGTAGGATGCGCCGTCGAGAATCCACACAGGGTAAGTGCCTGGTGCTGGAGAATAGTGAGCAACCATCTGGTTAGTCTCCTGGTCAACGCTTATCTGAAAGTCAACGCCTTCCATCGTCGGAATACCATTGGGGTTGGCACCTTCGAACTCATCTGGCGAACAGGATGCACCGAGCAGACAGAGGGCACTGAGTATGCTGTATAAAATATTCTTGGTTTTCATAATCTTCAATATTCAATGTTCAACAATCCATTGTTTAGTATTTGTTCTGCACCAGTGTTGGGTCGGCATCGAGCTCCGTCTGCGACAGAGGAATGTGCTTCTTGCTGGCAGTCCATGAGTTGGTGCGATAGCCGTAAGTATCAGGCACAAGCACGGTCGTTGCCTTCTGAGTAACTCCTGGAATACCTTCTGCACGTACGAGGTCGAAGTAGCGCTTGCCCTCGCCGCAGAACTCCAGGTGGCGCTCTGTCAAGATGTCGTCGATGCTCACGTCTTTCAGTGTTTCCACTCCGGCACGAATGCGCACTTGGTTCACGTATCCTGTTGCCTTTGCTACGTTGCCACCCGTCTGCAGGATGAGTTCAGCAGCGTTGAGCAGTGTCTCGGCGTAGCGATAGATGCGCTTGTTGTTATTGTAGTTGAGGTTGTGCGATGGTCCTGCATCCACGCAGTTGTCAAGTCTAGGACGATACTTCTTCAGCCACATGTGTGTGTCCTGATAACGCTCTGTGTATGTATAGCCGCGCACATCCCAGCAGGTGGCATCGCGACGAAGGTCACCCTCATCATACATGTTGTAGGTCTCCATTCGCATTGGCAGGAAGCCCCAGCCGTCCATGCCGCTCCAAATGTCGTCCGAGAAGCCGTTTGGCGAAATCAGCGTAGGCAATATCGAGCCGCCTGCATTCAGGGCTGCATCGCCCCAGTCGCGCTGTGCCTGGTCGTCGTTGTAGTTGATTTCGAAGATGCTTTCCTCGCACCACTCTCCGTCCTCTTCCCAGATGTTGGCGAAGTTTGGATTGAGCGAGTATTCGGACGAGTCAATAATCTTTTCCATGAATTCCAGTGCCTTTGGATAGCGTGCGCTGTCGTTTTGGTACATCACCATCTCTGCATAGAGCATCATGGCGAAAGCCTGGCTCACGCGGCCCGACTCACCTGCTTCCCAGCGCATAGGAAGCACTTCCGAAGCAATGATAGCCTCCAGCTCAGGCATCAGACGGTTGTAGATTTCGTCGGCGCTGATTTGTGGAGCCGTGTAAGGCAATGAGAGGTTTTCTAGATAGAAAGGTACGTTGCCATAGTAGTGCCACAATATATTATAGTAATACACGCGGAGCAGACGTGCCTGCATCTCCATCGACTTGCGGAACTGTGTGCTTGCCTTGCCTTCCCATCCTGCATACTTGATGGCGTCGTTGCAACGCTTGATGCCGCTGTAGAAGTCGCCCCACAGCGTAGCGAGCGTATTGTTGCCGTCGGCTTCGAAGTTGAACAGGCGGTGCCAGTGCTGGTTGTCGGTATTGTCCGAACCGCCTACCCAGAAGTCGTCACCCATAATCTCGGCATCCACCGTCAGGTCGTTGTATGCCTTGTTGTCCCAGTCTGGCCAGTGCAGGGGAGCGTATGCCGAGGTAAGAGCCTCGTTCAGCGCCTTCTCCGTGGTGTAGTATTCCTCTAAGGGTTCACCGTTGGGCTTAACCACCTCAAGGAAGTCATCGCTGCACGCTGTGAACGATGTGGCCATACCACAGCAAACCATCACAGCGGAGAATATTTTATATATCTTGGTATTCATAATTGTCTTCTTTATTTAGGTGAAAGAAATAGGGTGAATTATAACGAAATGTTGAATCCGATGGTGAAGGTACGCGATTGTGGATAAACGCCATAGTCGATACCCGTCAACTCCGTGTTGTGTTTCTGGCTGTTGTTGTCGAAGTTAGCACCGATTTCTGGGTCGAATCCCCAGTATTTCGTCCATGTGATGAGGTTCTCAGCACGGGCATAGATGCGGAAGCGGCTGATGCCCACCTTGCTCGTCCATGATTGAGGAAGCGTGTAGCCCAAAGTGAGGTTCTTCAGGCGCAGGTAGCTACCGTCGCGGATATACATGTCGCTGCACACCCAGTTCTTCGAGTCGCCCAGTCGAGGCACTGTGTTGCTCGTGCCTTCGCCTGTCCAGCGCTGGAGCACCCATGTTGGATAGTTGCCCGAGGCAATGTCCTGACGGTATGTGGCATCGAAGATATCTACTCCGCTCACGCCCTGGAAGAAGGCGCTGAAGTCGAAACCCTTCCACTGTGCGTCGAAGGTGAAGCCGAAGGTCCAGTCAGGAATACCGTTGCCGATGTTCGTACGGTCGTCGGAGGTAATCTTATTGTCGTGGTTGGTATCCACGAAGCGGAAGTCGCCTGGTTGCGAGCTTGTGCCGTACTGTGTGTTGTAGGCGTCAGCCTCTGCCTGGTTCTGCAAGATGCCATTGGTCTTGTAGCCGTAGAAGAATGGGAATGGCTCACCGTTCTCGGCACGCACACCACCGTCGCTGAACTGGTTGATGACAGGGTAGTTCAGGAAGCCCGTGTCGTTACCCAGTTTCTTCATCTTGTTCTTTAGGTAGGCAGCGTTGCCCTTCACGGCGAAACGAGCATCCTGTATGTTCCACTTGTAGCCCAGCTCGAATTCCCAACCGCTGTTCTCCATGTCACCCACGTTGGCCAGTGGACGACGCTCACCCACGTAGCTTGGGATAGGCAGGTCGATGATCATGCCGTTCGTCTTCTTCTTGAAGTAGTCAACGGTGAAGGTCAGCTTGTTGTTCCAGAAACCGAAGTCCAAACCGAAGTTTGTCTGTTCGCTCTCCTCCCATTTCAGGTCTTCGTTGGCCAGGCGGTTTGCCTTCGAACCGTAGTTCATCGCAGCTGTCTGTCCATAGTAATAGTTGCTGCTGCCGCCCAGCTCGGTCGTTGTCGTATAGGCGAAGTCACCGATATTGTCGTTACCGTTCTTACCCCAGCTGGCACGCAGCTTCAGGTTCGAGAGCCAGTCGCGGGTGTTCTCCATGAATGCCTCGTTCATCAGGTTCCAACCCACCGAGAAGGATGGGAACGTACCGTATTTGTGGTTTGGACCAAAGCGGCTCGAACCGTCGCGGCGAATCGTGCCCTGGAACATATATCGTTCGTCGTAGTTGTAGCTCACACGGGCGAAGAGCGAAGCCAGACGGTGCTCAGTGTAAGGACCGCCCCAAACGCCTATGAGGCTCTTTGCACCAGTCACCTTGCCGTTGTCATCTGTAGCCAGTTCCAGGTCGCCACCTGTCGTGTAGTTGATGTAAGGCTTCTCTGGGTTTACGATGTTCCAGTGCGAACCGCCGAGCTCGTCGCCCTTGAACTTCAGGGCGCTCTGTCCCAGCACCACGCCGATGGTGTGCTTGCCGAAGGTCTTGTCGTAGGTCAGCGTGTTCTCTATCTGCCATGTCGAGTTGTTGCCCTTGTAGGAAGTGGCCTGCGTGTGGTCGCTGTTGTTGTTGCCAGAGAGGTAGTATTTCTGCAGCGTGGCACCCTGATAGCCCCAGAACGACAGTTCGGCACCGTATGTGAAGTGGTATTTCAGTTCGTCCCACAACTGCAGGTCGAGCGAGAACTTAGGTCTCACCTTGTGGCTCCAGTTTCTGTTCGGATTGCCCTGCATGATGGCCATCGGGTTGTTCTGCTCATTGTAGCTTCCGATGAAGTTAGGGATGGTGTAAGGGTTGCCGTTCTCGTCCAGGTAGAGTTCGTTGGCCGAGTAGCGGTCAATCATCTGCTGGCCGATGAGCGGAGCGTTGTAATTAGGTGTGCCGTCGGCATTCAGCTCGTAGCCCTTCTTCAGAGTCACAGGCAGGGTAGGAGCGAGGTAGAGGGCAGAGCCCAATGGAGAACCCCAAGTAGAGTTCGCGTCAGTCTCTGTATTATGCACGCGCATGTACGACACGTTCGCACCCAGGTCGAGCTTGTTCAGGAACGAACGCTCCTTCGAGACATCGAACAGGTTGAACTGGTTGTTCGAGTTGATGGTCAGACGGTCGTAGTTCGAATGGCCGAAGTTGCCGCCCACGATACCTTCCTGCGTGAAGTAGCCCAGCGAGAGGTAGTAGTTCACCTTCTCCGTTGCACCGCTCACGCTCACGTCGTGCTGCGTGATAGGAGCGTTGTCGTTGAAGATGAGGTCTTGCCAGTTCGTGCCGAAGCCCGTGATGGCATCGCCGTTCGCATCCTTCAGGTTGTAAGGGTCCTTGTATTGTGGTGACAGACCGTTCTGCACGCGGCGCTCGTTCTGCAGGATGGCATAGTCGGTCGCGCCCGTCACGTCGCGCTTGCGCCATGCACTCTGCCAACCCGTCGAGAAGTTGTAGCTAATCTGAGGCTTGCCTATCTTACCCTTCTTGGTGGTGACGAGAATCACACCATTGGCAGCACGTGCACCGTAGATGGCACCCGATGCAGCATCCTTCAGCACTTCGATACTCTCAATGTCGCTTGGGTTCACGCTCTCCATACCGTTCTGGTCGGTAGGCATACCGTCGATAATATAAAGAGGTTCAGAGTTGTTGATGGTTCCGACACCGCGGATGCGAATCATCGACTTCGAACCAGGCTGACCTGAAGACGAGGTCACGCTTACGCCCGCAGCCAGACCTTTCAGCGCATCGTCTGCGCGCAGGCGTGTCTTGCCGTCGAGGTCCTCAGCGCTTACCTTTGCGATAGAGGCAGTCACGACGCTCTTCTTCTGCACGCCGTAACCGATGACTACTACATCCGACAGTGTCTTCATGTCCTCTTTCAGTACGATGGACATGCTTGGTGTTGCGCGCTGCTCACGTGTCACATAACCCATGAACGAAACGACCAGCACCGTACCAGGCTCACCGCTGATTGAGAAACGACCGTCGAGGTCTGTGACGACACCTTCCGATGTTCCTTTCTTAATGACTGAAGCGCCAGTGATAGGTTCTCCAGTTTCATCTACCACCTTACCAGAGTAATTCTGTTTCTGGGCAGACATCGTTACCGACACCAACAGTGTCAATAACATGAATAGATACCTTGCTCTTTTCATCTTTTAGTTTTTAGATTGTTAGTTTAGTTTTTCGTTTGGTGATCTCTGCCGCAAAGATATAGAGAAAAAAGCTTGGTTGTTCACCGACAAACATAAAAGGTGGATTCGATACAATTTCAAAAATCTGCAAACGTCTGTATATCAGTTTAATATAATTTTATGTAACTACAAAAAGAGTGGATTGAATATAAAAGCGAAGTGGGCATAGTTTATCTCGAAAACCGCGAAAATGGCGAGGTAAAAGGGTGTTTTTGAAGAAAAATACAATGGAAAAGTCCTCAGAGAAAGCCCAAAAAGTTATGCGAGTTCGCAGGCTATGTAATCAAAAAAGTTGCAAAAAGACTTCAAATGTACTGGCGTTCTCCTTTGGTGAAACAAAATCATTTATTTGGTTGAACTGAACTGTCGAGCCCTCGCTATCGCAACGCCGAGCCTTCGCCGATTCGATGCCGAACCTTCGCCGATTCGATGCCGAGCCTTCGGCAACTAGTTGAACA
>CADBXS010000124.1 GCA_902798705.1 uncultured Bacteroidales bacterium | reverse complement strand
ATCCTTCGCATCCCTGTCGGCTGCTTTCTGCTCATCTGTTCTGCCCGATGTCACGACAACTGTTGCCGTAGCCATCCTCTTTATCCCCTCCGCATATTGTTTAACCTTTGGATGCTCAGCATAGGCGGGCTTCTTTTCCAACATACGAAGCAATCCTTTTGACCCAAAAGTCCTTTGGCCTTCCACGATGAGCGCAGCAGGCAGCAGCGTTTCATGTTCCTCTTCAAACATCTTCTTGACCATCTTATATTTATACTCTGGATAATAACTGCCCGGCAGACCCAGAATTTCCTTGTTATAGTAGGCCAGCCGTTCGTTCAGCGGCGAACCTTTCAGTGTGCTGTCGTTCATGTTGACGCTGATGGCTTTGCCGTCATTGAAAAACAGGGTGTGCCAACTCTGCCAGTTGTCTTTGTCGAAGGTGATGGCAAAGATGGCATCCTTATCTGCCACCCCTTTGAACACGAACTTGCCTTTGGCCACAACGACGCTGTCCACCACTTTGGAGGTCAACTTGTCTTCCAAATAGACCGTCTTGCCGTTTTCCTTACTCACACCCTTGACGGTGTACTTCACTTGTTGAGCCTTGGCAGACTCCTGTGCCGACACAGCCAGCAGCAGAGCAAATAAAAACAGAATCTTTTTCATTGTTTCATTTTTGTTTTAGGTTTTCGACGACAAAGTTACAGTTTTCCATTTTTCTCGCCAACAATAACAGTTTGCAAATACTTTGCATTTACAAAAAGAAACAAAAACGGAGTTTGCAAACAGTTTGCAAGCTCCATTAATACCTCTCCTTCACTCATCCGCTCAACAGGCTAAAACTTTCAATTATAAACTATCAACTGTCAACTCGCTAAACTTTTTCTTTCCTTTCACATAATATTGCCAGAGGAGGGAGAAGTTGACACGTTCGGGGACGCGCTCATTCTTGCGAAGCTGCTGAATGTGGCGACGGTCTTTCTCGAAGTCGGGGAGGAGGTCGTAGAAGGCATGGCGTGCCTTAAAGACGGCGGAGAAATTCTTGGTGTCGCCCTTGAGGAGGAACTGGAGGGCGGCAAGGTAGTCGAGGAAGCGACGGGTGCGCATCACACTCTTGAGTTCTACATCGGGCAAGTTCTTGTAGAGCATAAGGAGGTTGTTGCGGAAGTTGAGGAAGGTCTTGCGAGGATTGCCCTGATTGAGGGTGGCACCTCCGAGGTGGTATGCCTTGCTCTCGCTGATGCAGACAATGCTCTTGCCCATCGTGCGGAGTCGCCAGCAAAGGTCAATCTCTTCCATGTGGGCAAAGAAGCGGGCATCGAGTCCCCCACTCTCACGCCAGTCGGAGGCTCGCACCATGAGGGCGGCTCCTGTGCCCCATAGGAGGGGAACGATGTCGTCGTACTGCCCTTCGTCGGGTTCGATGGTGTCGAACACACGTCCTCGGCAGAAGGGGTAACCATATTTGTCAAGGAAGCCTCCTGCGGCACCAGCATACTCGAACCAGTTGACAGTTGACAGTTGACAGTTGACAGTTGAGGGCTGACGTAAAGACAGCAGCTTGGGTTGGCAGGCGGCACAATCGGGGTGGGAGTCCATGTAGTGAATCATGGGGGCATCCCATTCTTTCTGTCTAATTTCCACGTCGGAATTGAGGAGGAGGTAGTACTCGTAGTCGGGGAGTTGTGCGAGGGCACGGTTGTAGCCTTCAGCAAAGCCAAAGTTCTCTTCGAGCACGATGACGGGCACTTCGGGGAACTCTTGTTGGAGCATCTGCACGCTTCCATCGGTGGAGGCGTTGTCTGCTACAATGACATCTCCCACGCTGTTCTTCAGCACCGTGGGCAAGTATTGGCGCATCATGTCGGCGCCGTTCCAGTTCAATATGACAATCGCTAATTTCTTCATGATTTACTTCTTCACACAAAGATACGGCATTTTTCTGAAACAAGCAACTTTTCCCCCAAAAACCGCTCAATTTGTTGAATTGACATACAGGAACTTGTTATTTTACATACCGCTGCGCGATGATTAAGCGGATTAAGCGGATGGTTCGGATTTACACGTTCTCTAACGTATCCGCTCAATCTGCTCAATCGTTCCGAAGGAACTTGTTTATATTAAGACATACCCCTTCGGGATGATTCAGCGGATTCAGCGGATGAGACGGATTATTTTGTTCCTTGAGGATTATACAAACGTTTATGTTCCAACGATTCCGTGCCAAAGTTTATCAGCAAAGCCACCTTCATGTCTGCCACATGAGCATAATTGATGGCTTGCGATTCATGCATTCCTGAAAGTTCCTCAACCGCCTTCAATTCTACGATTATATTGTCATAGCAAACAAAATCAGGGGCAAAAGTTGATGTCAACATCTCATTTTTATACGAGACCTGCATGGACCATTCGCGCACGAAAGGAATACCTTGCAATATAAACTCCTTCTCCAACGCATCTTGGTACACCTTTTCCGTGAATCCACATCCTAAGGTTTTATGCACTTCCATTGCCGCACCAATAATCCGGTACGTTTCATTCTCGTGAATCAACATAATCTTTTATTTTTCATCTATTTCAATTACATGTTCTCTGACGAATCCGCTCAATCTGGTTAATCGTTCCAAAGGAACTTGTCTTTTAAAAACATACCGCTGCGCGATGATTTTTCGGATTCAATTCAGTTCGCCCATCAACGCATCGCCTTCCTTGTTAAAGTCTCCGAGTTGCACGTTGACGATTTGATTGTCCAGCTCGGGCATATTCGGCACTTCCACACGGATGTAGTTGTCGGTGAAGCCGTTCATCACAGGCTTTCGTGGCGAAGCGTGCTCCAGCAAGACAGGACGTGTGGTGCCGATGAAGCGGCTGTAGAAATCGTGAGTTTTCTGTGTCGAGAGCGCCAAGACACGCTGGCTGCGCTCATGCTTCTCCTGCGGCGTGACCACATGAGGAATCTCCAATGCTTTGGTGCCAGGACGTTCCGAATAGGAGAACACATGATACTGCGACACATCAACGCTGTCCATGAAGTCGTAGGCCTGTTGAAAATACTCCTCCGTCTCGCCACGAGTGCCGACGATGACATCCACACCGATGAAGGCATCGGGCATGACGGAACGTATCTTCTCTATCTTGTGGCGGAAGAGTGCCGTGTCGTACTTGCGGTGCATAAGCCTCAACACCTCATCGCAACCACTCTGCAAGGGGATGTGAAAATGCGGCATAAAGGCACGTGACTGCGCACAGTACTCAATGATTTCATCAGTGAGCAAGTTCGGTTCGATGCTGGAGATGCGGTAGCGTTCGATGCCCTCCACCCCATCGAGTGCCTTGACGAGGTCGAAGAAGGTCTCACCTGTGGAACGTCCGAAGTCACCGATGTTCACGCCCGTGATGACAATCTCTTTGCCCCCCTCCTGCACCACCTGCTCTGCCTGCTGCACCATAGAGGCAATACTGCCGTTGCGACTTCTTCCACGGGCAATCGGGATGGTGCAATAAGTACAGTAGTAGTTGCAACCATCCTGCACCTTGAGGAAGTAGCGAGTTCTATCCCCTCTTGAACAACTTTCCGCAAACGTCTTGATGTCTGCTGTCTTCACGGTATATGCTCCAGTCATGCCATTGAGGATGGCTAGAATGATGTTCCCCTTCTGTTCACTCCCCAACACCAAATCCACTCCCTCCGTTTCGATAATATCTTGTGGCTTCAACTGCGCATAACAACCTGTCACCACTACAAATGCACCCGGATGCGCTTTCACCAACCGATGAATCGCCTGCCTGCACTTGTGGTCAGCCACCTCCGTCACGCTGCATGTATTCACCACCACCAAGTCAGCCACCTCACCTTTCTGCGCCTTCCTTACCCCATAACGCTCCAACTGTTGCGCCACGGAGCTCGTTTCTGCGAAGTTCAATTTACAGCCCAGCGTGAAAAATGCAGCCTTCTTACCCTGCAATATGCTCGAATCAATCATTTCTGTTGTGCTTTGTGTGCAAAGGTAAGAAAAAATATCGTATCTTTGCAAGAACAAAACTACTATTTATTCATTTATCAATAACAAAAACATGAAACACCTTTTATCAGCAATCCTATTGTGCGTCATGTCGCTCACAGCCAGCGCACAGTTCGGTCCTGCCCGTCAACAGCAAGACCTGCCAGGCAAGCCTTCGTTATGGAATATCCGTGGCAAGCAATACCCACGTGTGCTGCCCGACAACCGTGTCGTGTTCCGCATTCAGGCACCCAATGCCCAGCAAGTACAGATAGACCTCGGCAAACGCTATGACATGCAGAAGGGCGACAATGGCGTGTGGACATGCACCACCGACCCGCAGACAGAAGGTTTTCACTACTATTTCCTATATATTGACGGTGTGCAGGTGGCAGACCCCAACAGCGAGTCATTCTACGGATGCAGCATGATGTCGAGCGGTTTGGAGATTCCATACGATGCCACGAAGGCAGACCGCTTCGCCTTCAAAGATGTGCCTCATGGCGACGTGCACCGTAAACGCTACTACTCGCACGTAGATAACGCATGGAAAACCATGTATGTATATACTCCACCCATGTATGACCAAGAAAAGCGGGAGTACCCTGTGCTGTATCTACAACATGGCGGTGGCGAAGATGAACGTGGCTGGAATCAGCAGGGACTCACCGACATCATCCTCGACAACCTCATCGCTGAAGGCAAGGCTGTGCCCATGATCATCGCCATGCTCGACGGCAACACACGCGACTTCACTGCTGAACTGACTCAGGAAGGCATTCCTTTTGTGGAGAAAAATTTCCGTGCCAAGAAGGGAATGGAGAACCGAGGATTGGCAGGTCTGTCAATGGGTGGCATCCACACTCTCAACACACTCATCGCACAACCAGACCTCGTCAGTTACGTAGGCGTGTTCAGTTCCGGTTGGTTCAAGAATAATGGTGGTCCCGGAAGAGGCGGTGACAACGACAAGAACTATGCCACTCTGAAAGAGAAGAAAGACCTCTACAACAAAAACATCAAGAAGTTGTGGATGTCGATGGGAGGTCAGGAAGACATCGCCTACGAGAACTGCAAGGAGATGCGTCGCCGTTTCGATGAAATCGGCATCAAGTATGACTACTTTGAGTATCCTGGCGGTCACACATGGCCTGTATGGCGTGAAAGCATCTATCAGTTCGCACAGATGATTTTCAAATAAAAACGCTGGGCATTCATACAACTCCCGCATGACCAACTCATGCGGGAGTTTCTTTCACAACCTGTTCAGTACTTCCTAGGAAGTACTACAATACTTTCTTAGAGGTACTCGAGTACTTTCACGGAAGTACTAGGACAGAAAAGAGGCATCTGATGACGAAGGTCTTCAATCCGTCCAATTGATGCGATCCTTGTAGCGGTCGAACTCCATTGAAGGGTCAGCGCCCACCTGTTTGAGCACCTCACGAATCAATTCCTGTTCCCTCGGAGGCATAGGGAATCCGCCTCGCCGACGCACAAAATAAGAATTGCGGCTGAATTGGGCAATCAGTATGTCCATAAACATCGCATACTGCTTCGGCAACATATTCGCCTGCATACCCTCGAAACCATATGCATAACGCACAGGTGTCTGATTACGGAAATGCTCGCAATCCTCCCCACCCTTCACCGCCTCTGGGTTATAGACATGTAAAATCAGCTCATCCTCAGGAATCATCGTCCTCACGATATAGTGCAGGCACTGCCCAGATAAAGGGCAATCAGCATTCAAGCACAAAGCAAAATTTCTTGGCACATCAGAAAGTCGGAAGGTTATATTATCCATAGATATTCTGTATGAAAGGATTCCTATATTTGTTTGTAACGGCAAAGATAGTACATATCAACCATCGTACCAAACAAATTATTCAGACACTATTACTAAATCGTCATCTTTTCCACTCCTTATTAGCATTTTGGTGAAGAAAAGTGCATTTTTTCAATCGTATTCTATATGATTCTTGCAATACATGGAAGATGTTATATTTTTTTTGTGTAATTTTGCATTCGCAATCCGAAAGGAGCGCTAATACATATCGAAACAACGAAGCGTTATGCTCGACTTGCTTATGGAAATGTGAGAAATTTTCCAAAAGAACTGCAAGGACGGTGTATCGGTTCGCGCGTATAGCGTGGGCTGATTACTCCTTCTCAGTTCAAGGCATTTCTCACAGCCTCCATAAGAAGAAGTGGTATATCAGTGCCACGCTTCTTAACAATTAAAAGTTCTTGTGGCTGCTGGAGGACAATAATGAACCAAGAAATGAAAAGGTTACTTTTTGTGTTGTTCTGTCTTACTATTAATATAATTGCTTTTCCTGTAACATTTGATGTAGATGGTGTAAGATATGAAATCATTTCCCAATCAGACCGAACGGTATCTGTAACCATCATACCGAAATCGCTATCATACCCTAGTTATTCCACATATTCTGGAGATTTTAGTATCCCGGAAACTGTTCAATTTAATGGCATTACGTTTGATGTAATAGGAATAGGTACTCATGCTTTCTCTGAATGCAGAAGTCTTGGAAAAGTAACACTACCAAATTCCATAAGATTTATTGGATTTGGAGCTTTTGCTTACTCTTCTCTCAAATCTTTGATTCTTCCAGAAGGTTTGGATTCAATCGGAGCGGCCGCATTCCGTGACAGCGACCTTGAAGAGATAACACTCCCCAAATCGCTGAGAGTCTTAGAATCTACGGTGTTCTACCGATGCTATTCCTTAACGAAAGTAAGAATACTATCAGATAGAATTTCAGCCATTCCAGAGTCTTCTTTTGGAAGTTGTAGCGTTTTAAAAGAAATCAATATTCCTGAGTCGGTTTTATCAATTGGCAGTTCAGCCTTTATGCAAACTCAAAACTTATATGTTATCAATATTCCAT
>CADBXS010000123.1 GCA_902798705.1 uncultured Bacteroidales bacterium | reverse complement strand
CCTTATGTTGCGAAAAATCAGAATTCTACTTGCCATAATCTTCCTCATAGGCATCACATCGCTGTTTCTTGATTTCTCAGGAACGGTGCAACCTTGGCTCGGTTGGATGGCTAAACTGCAATTCCTGCCAAGTGTGCTGGCATTGAATGTAATTTCCATAGTCGTGGTGTTAGGCTTAACCCTCGCAATGGGAAGACTATATTGCTCTGTCATATGCCCATTAGGCGTTATGCAGGATTTTTTTGCGTGGATTGGTAAATGGCGCATCTTCCGCAAGAACAAGAAGACAAAAGCAGCCAACAAGTATTCACATTCAAAGCCTAAGACATGGTTGCGCCTTGGCGTACTCGGTCTTATGGTGGTAATGATATTGGCTGGCTTCAACGCTGGTGTAATGCTCTTGGCTCCTTATAGTTCATACGGAAGAATTGTGACATCCGCCCTGCAACCTGTATATATAGGTATCAACAACATGCTTGCAACATGGGCAGAGAATGCAGAGAGCTATGCTTTTTATCAGGTAGAGCCACATAATACCCCTACCCTATTATGCATAGTGGCGGGCATTTCGGCTTTGGTTCTCCTGGTACTCGCCTTCAGAAACGGCCGTACCTATTGCAATACTATTTGTCCTGTTGGCACCGTACTTGGCTATGTAAGCAAGTACTCGTGGCTAAAGATGAGGGTGGATGAGAGCAAGTGCATCAAGTGCGGTCTTTGTATGAAGAACTGCAAGACTTCATGTATCAACGTACAAAAGGGCGAGGCTGTGACTGTGGATTATACACGATGCGTGGATTGCGGAAACTGCGAAAATGTTTGTCCGAAGGGAGCTATCTCATTTTCAAAAGTAAAAAGTAAAAAGTCAGAAGTCGAAAGTCCCAAGACTGAAGAGGATATGACTCGCCGTAGTTTCATCGGCGTGGTTGGCCTTGCTACTGCCGCTGCTGTTAATGCGCAGGAGAAAACAACGGATGGCGGTTTTGCGGCTATCGAGGATAAGCAGATTCCGAAGCGCAAGACGCCTCTCACACCTCCAGGCTCAATCTCTGCCCGTAACTTGCAGAGGAAGTGTACGAGTTGTCAGCTCTGCATAAGCAACTGCCCTAATGGCGTGCTACGTCCGAATACATCGTTAGAAGGATTCATGCAGCCAGTCATGGAATATGAGAAGGGCTACTGCCGTCCAGAGTGTACACGATGCTCTCAGGTATGCCCAGCAGGTGCTATCCGTCCTATTTCGGTGGAGGACAAAAGCTCTACACAAATCGGCCATGCCGTGTGGATTAAGCAGAACTGTATTCCAGTGACGGACGGTGTGGATTGTGGTAATTGTGAACGCCATTGTCCGACGGGTGCCATCGAAATGGTTCCACTCGACGAGAACAACCCTGCTGGCGTATATATTCCAGCAGTGAACGAATCCTATTGCATCGGTTGCGGTGCCTGCGAAAACCTCTGTCCTGCTCGCCCATTCAGTGCCATCTATGTGGAAGGACACGAAGTGCATAAGACTATATAAAACGATAACGAAAACGATAACGAAGGCTTTGCCATCCGGATGGCAGTTTTCGTTTTCGTTATCGTTTTCGTAAATAAAGAATAGAAAAATGAATAAGGAACTCAATAGAAGAAATTTCTTGAAATATCTGGGTGGTGGCATCGCGGCTTCCTCTGCATTGTTGGCAGCATGCAAAGACGATGAGCGACGCACCACAGCGGCTCTGCAAGAACCACCAAAGGACAAGATGACCTATCGCACGAATCCGAACAATGGCGACAAGGTTTCGCTCTTGGGATATGGCATGATGCGCCTGCCCGTTGAAGGTGGTTCGGAGCGCGATAATCAAAATGCTCCTTACGACCAGGAGATGGTGAATCGACAAGTGGATTATGCCATTGAGCATGGCGTGAACTATTTCGACACGTCTCCTGCCTATTGCCGAGGTGAATCTGAAACCATCACGGGTATCGCTTTAGCTCGGCACAAACGTGAAGAGTTTTTCATCGCTACCAAAATGTCGAACTTCAGTCCTAACACTCAAACGAGAGAAGGGTCGATTCAGATGTTTGAAAACTCGCTCAAGAACTTGCAAGTGGACTACATCGACTATCTGCTGCTTCATGCTGTAGGTGGCGGAGGAATGCCAGAAGTGAATCGTCGCTATATGGACAACGGCATCCTCGACTGGCTTGTGGAGCAGAAACAAAAAGGACGTATCCGCAACCTCGGTTTCTCCTTCCACGGCGATAAAGAAGTGTTCGACGAACTGCTGACTTGGCACGACGAAGGCAAGTATCACTGGGACTTTGTGCAAATCGAGCTCAACTACCTCGACTGGAATTGGGCAAACGAAATCAACAAGGACAATGTAGATGCCGTGTATCTCTATGGCGAACTGGAGAAGCGAGGCATTCCTGCCGTCATCATGGAGCCTCTGCTCGGCGGACGACTCGCCAACGTGCCTACCACCATTGCTGCCAAGATGAAGCAGCTCGACCCCGAAGGAAGCATTGCCAAATGGGGATTCCGTTTTGCTGGCACTCCAAAGGGTGTACTCTGCGTACTCAGTGGCATGACCTATATGGAGCACCTCAAGGACAATCTCATCACCTATTCGCCTCTTCAGCCTATCACAGAGGAAGAAAACGAATTTCTGATGGAAATTGCAGAGGACATCTACAACCTCAAAACCATTCCTTGCAACGAATGCAACTACTGCATGCCATGTCCTTACGGACTGAATATCCCTGCCATCTTCTCACATTATAATAAATGTATCAAGGATGGCAACATTCCTCATGAAAAGCTGGACAAGGAATACTATCGTGCTCGTCGTGCCTTCCTGGTGGGCTACGATCGCAGTGTGCCAAAACTGCGTCAGGCAAGCCATTGCATCGGTTGCAACCAGTGTGCTCCTCATTGCCCTCAGCGCATTCCTATTCCACAGGAACTCCATAAAATTGATGACTTCGTAGAACGCTTGAAGCAAGAAATCGTTCTTCCACCAGAATCGTAAAAGCCCCCTCCAACTCCACCAAGGGGGAGGGAGACCATCCGAATGTCAGTATTCGTTATTCTAAGTTTTGTTTCAAAAGGTAAATCAAATCTGTAAATCGTCAATCATTAAATCCGTAAATCACTATTATGTTGTATCAACTCTCACTCAAACAATCGCGTACTTATCTCTATAGCGCACTTTTCATCGTAGCAAACCTTCTGTTGCCTCAAGTAGTTCACCTCATTCCCAACGGAGGAGCCATGCTGTTGCCATTCTATTTCTTCACACTCCTTGCAGGCTACAAGTATGGATTCAACGTCGGACTCATCACCGCTGTTGTTTCACCACTCCTTTGCAACGTTGTGATGGGTATGCCAGCCGTTGCTTGGCTTCCAATCGTTCTTATCAAATCGGTTCTTGCAGCTTTGGCTGCTGCCTGTGTAGCCAAGTGGTTCAACAAGGTTACTCTTCCTGCCATTGCCCTTGCCGTAGTGCTCTACACAGCCGTAGGATTCTGCATCGAATGGGCCATGAGTCAGAATATTCACATTGCTCTCAACGACATTCTCATCGGTTATCCAGGTCTCCTTCTTCAGATCGTTGGCTGTTATCTGCTGCTGAGAAAATAACAATACTATTGCATCATTAAAAAAGCGAAACTTCGGCGTTGCACTTTTGAGCGTTCGTCGAAGTTTCGCTTTTTTATCGTTGAGCGTTCAGTATGATTCCACCGAACTTCGTTTTCTCCTTACTTATAATCCATCACAAGAACTACGATGGAATATGGAGCGAGCTTGATGCTGAACAGATTGCCAACCTTTGCCTTCGATGTCACAGGAACAATATGGCGAGGGTTGGTAATGCTATTCGTGTCTTCAGGACCAGCACCCTTCATCTCGATTTTCCTTGCCTTCTTTGCTATCTTCACGCTGTTACCCAAGTTCACATCCACCTGCTGCTCCGTGTCGCGCACGTTGGCAAGTTTCAGATACACCTTGCTGGCATCCTTGGTAGCAGAATAATAAACCTGATTGAGTGTCACAGTGCGCATCTCAGGTTGAACACCCTCTTGCTGACGGCCACGAGGACCACGCACAGGTTCTTCGAAACTGAACTGAGCCACGTTGGTTGCCTCAATAGGTACAATCTTCGTACCCACATTGTTAGCAAACATCACCTGAGCATAATACGATGGAGAGCCATAGCTGTTGAGCGCATCGTAACCGATGAGGTCAGAAGTCCACTGCATACCACCAGGATTCACATTCACGAACAGCGGAGCATAGCACGAAGCAATGACGATGTCGGAATTGCGCTCCATGCAAGCCATCCAAGCTGCATCGCCCAATGCAGCATTCATGTTTGGAGTAGGCTCACCTTCGCGCGTTGCCCATTCGCCGCAGAACACCAATGGCTCCTTCGAGCGGTCATAACTGTCATACTGGAAAGCATTGCGATACATGTCGATGGCATTGCGGTAGTAGTGCTCATCCACAATATCCACTTTCACGCCATCCACATTCATCGACTGCCCCATGCTGGTATGCCCACCAATCGTGGCAATGATGTTCAGTTGAGGATACTTCGCCTTGATAGCATTGTACATCTGACGGTAACGCTTAGGATAGGAGCCCGAACGGTCGAACCAGTCCTCGTTTCCAATCTCCACGTAGTGCAGAGGGAATGGTTCTGGATGTCCATGCTTCGCACGAAGAGCACCCCATTTCGTATCCGTTCCGCCCATCACGTATTCAATTTCGTCGAGGGCATCCTGAATGAATGGTTCCAGATAAGGACCCACCACATAGTCGCCTCGCAGCACATATCCAGCAAAGAGTCCAACGAGTGGTTCTGCACCCACGTCCTCAGCCCATTCCAAGAACTCTAAGAGTCCCATGCCGTCGGTGGAAGTATAGCCCCAAGGACACGCATGACCGGGACGCTCGTCGGTGTCGCCAATCATCTTCTTCCAATCGAAACGCTCCTTGAACATGTTTCCCTCCAAGTAGTTTCCGCCTGGGAAGCGTAGGAACTTCGGATTCATGTCCTTCATCATCTGCATGAGGTCGGCACGCAATCCCTTCTCTCGATTGTTAAAGGTTGGAGGGAACAGCGTGGAGCGCGACATCCAATAGTGTCCCTTCTTGCTTGGCATCAATACCCACTCAGCATCCTTTGTTGGAGTGACATCCTTGGACGTGGTGAATGTGTATTCAAATTTCTTCCAGTTCATACCGATACCTTTCAGGTCGGCAGAAGCATAAACAGTCTTGCCATCCACACTGCGCAAGCACACCTGTGCATCGGCTCCAGCTTCCTCGGCACGGAGCCACACCGAACCCTTATAAGTGTTGAGCGGACGAATCGGAATGCCCCAGAAGCCATCGTTCTTCACGCCCACTCCATCGGCCTCAAGCCTGATGCTCAACGAATTTGGAGTGGCAGCATTGATGCCGTTTGTGCGTTCGATGGAGAGTCGTCCTGCTGTGGAGTCGGTCAACACCCAATGAGCAGGACGTTGCATTCCGAAGCCGCCTCGTCCTTGTCCTCTGCCCTGTCCAGTGTTTGCCATATCCAACATGGCAGGATTTCCCAGCAACTGCGCATAGAGGCCACCCTCGTACGAATAGTTAATCTCTTCGGTCATCAGTCCATAAAGCAAAGGACTCACCGTCTTTTCAGCCTTGTCGAGTTGCAATGTCAATTTTGTCTGAGCCATTGCACCCCTTGCCAAAGCACAGCCCAAGGCAAGCAGTAAAAACTTGTTTTTCATAACGAATGGAATTAAGAATTAAGAGTGAAGAATGCAGAATAAAAAAGAAGAATGAAAAATGCAGTGAAAATCTTCATCCTACATTTTTCATTCTTCATAAAAAAAGACCTATCTCACTTTATATACAAGTACGCCCTTGCCTTTGAGCAGGAAGGAATAGAGATAGGCGATGTTAATGCCCTTCTCGGTCAGTGGAGCCAACGCCTCAGCAGCACGTCCTGGTTCATCATCAAGTTCGATGACATTCACCTCAGTCAGGTTGACGGTCATACCGGCATCGGAGAGAATGAGGTATGCCTTATCGGGGTTGTCACAAATGATACGATAGATGGCATTGTCCATGGTGTCGGCAACGGTGGATGCAATAATCTGAATGCCTCCACCTTTCAGCAGGTTGAGCACACGAAAGATGGTGCCCGACTTATCTTCCAAGAATATAGAGAGTTGTTTCATGAAATGATTTACGAATTTAAAGATTTACGATTTACCGATTTTAGTTACGTTAACAATAACACACTACGTTGTACTATGTTCTTTGTACTATGTACTTAGAACAGTTTTCTGAGGTCTTTCACACGCACAGCCTTTCCCTCGCTAACAGGCAGAGAGCCTTTCTTCACCAGTCTTACCTTGGGCGTAAGCAGAATCTCATCTTTCAGGGCACGCTGGATGTCACGGGTCATGCGCTGAAGCTCTGGATAAACATCGGTATGCATGTCGTCGAGCTCTACTTCAACGGTCATGGTGTCGTTATCATCAATGGTTTCGAGGGTGATGAGGTAGTTAGAGCCCAAGCCTGGATATTTCACCAGAATTTTCTCTACCTGCATGGGGAACACATTCACGCCCTTGATAATGAACATATCATCGGTACGGCCCTTAATGCGGTCAATACGCCTATGAGTGCGGCCGCACTTACATTGCCCGGGAATGATGCGAGTTAAATCGCGAGTACGATATCGGAGGATTGGCATCATGGTACGGTCGAGTGTGGTAAGCACCATTTCACCTATTTCCCCATCGGGAACAGGCTCCAACGTGTCGGGATTGACAATCTCTACGATATAATTATCCTCCCACAAGTGCATTCCGTCTTGCTCCTTACACTCAAACGCGACCCCAGGACCGTTCATCTCCGTCATACCAAAAGAGTTATAGGCTTTCACACCCAACAGTCGTTCAATGCGCCTGCGCTGCTCATCGGTATGGGGCTCGGCTCC
>CADBXS010000122.1 GCA_902798705.1 uncultured Bacteroidales bacterium | reverse complement strand
GCCAATTGATTTGATTGGATTTTTGTCAGTTTTTGAGGGCGCATAGCGAGCTATGTAACCGAGAACCTTCAGCTCGGCGTAGCCAAAAGTGGCAAAAAGGCTTCAAATTACGGAGCAGCGAGAGCAGAGTCAAGCTTGCTTGAACTACGCCGAGTCGTGACGGAATTCGATTCGAATCAAATCAAACAAAAAGCAACCGAGATGAAATGATTATAAATAGATTAGTGAACAAAAAACAGAATTATTAGAACCTACCTAAACAACAAAGGCATGAGCAGACTTTTCACACTCATCTTTTTCTGCACCATCGCAATCCGCAGCGCAGCCATCGACGTGAAGTCCTTCGGCGCAGTTGGTGATGGTCGGCACATCGACTCGCCTGCCATCAATGCCGCCATCGACAGGACCGCCAAGGATGGTGGAGGAACGGTGGTGCTGACGGAAGGCGTTTACCTCTGCCACTCCATCCATCTGCAGAGCAACATCACCTTGCGGATTGAGAAAGGAGCAGTCATCAAGGCAGCACCTGTCACCGAGACGGAAGGCTACGACGAAGCCGAACCGAACGAATCCAAGTATCAAGACTTCGGACACAGCCACTGGCACAATTCCCTCATTTGGGGAGAAAACCTGCACCATGTCACCCTTGAAGGCGAAGGCTTGATAGATGGCACCGACGTGCTGCAACGTGGCACTCCACGGCGCACCGATGGTCCTACCATAGCCAACAAGGCTGTGGCACTGCGCGACTGTCAGCACGTCAGCATCCGAGGACTGAACTTCCTTCGCTGCGGACACTTTGCACTGCTACTCACAGGTGTCGATGACCTCCTCATCGAGAACGTCCTCTGCGACACCAACCGCGACGGTTTCGACATCGATTGCTGCGAGCGAGTCCTAGTGAGGAATTGTCGTGTGAATACCATCAACGACGATGCCATCGTACTGAAATGCTCCTACGCCTTAGGCCATCCCAAGCCTACAGAGCACGTACTCATAGAAGACTGCGAAGTCAGTGGCTATGACGTAGGAACCCTGTTCGACGGCACACGCACCACACTGGCGGAGAAAGCTCCCGACGGCGACGGCCCCACGGGACGCATCAAATTAGGCACTGAGTCGAACGGTGGGTTCCGCCACATCACCATCCGCCGATGTCGCTTCAACCATTGTCGGGGACTCGCCCTTGAAACCGTTGACGGAGCGGAGATGAAAGACATCCGTGTCAACGACCTCACAATGACCGACATCTGCAACTCTCTCATGTCACCAATGCCGACAGTCGCTATGCCTGTCTGATAGCAGGTTTGGAACATCATCCCATCCGCAAAGTCCGCATCAAGAATCTCTATGTTCAGTTCCGTGGCGGACTGACACTGAAAGATGTTGAGGAGCAACGCGGCAGCAATCCCTTCTTTTTCGGTCGTAACGGACAAGCTACCATCAGTCGCCACGAAGGAAACGGCGGTTATCCCGAGCCATCAGCCCATGGCATTCAGCCTGCTTGGGGCTTTTCCATCAGCCATGCTGAGAACATCCGATTGAAGAATGTGCACTTAGAGACCATCCTACCCGATGAGCGCCCCGCCTTCCATTTCGAGAACACCAAGAAGATACGCATCTCGTCTTTACCCATTCTCAACGAAAAAAACGGCAAATAACCACCCAAACATGCCAATGCTACCTATATAACTTCCTTCGCATGAGGAATATTCTATATGGAGAACTTTTCCGCGTACACGGAAAAGTTCTCCGTTTACACGGAAAGGTTTTCCATTTACACGGAAAACCTTTCCATTGAGTTTTTTCCCCATCGTTGCCGATTTCAGTTTGGAAATAACGGAAAAAATTCATGATTAATTCGCGGAAATTCGTGTTAAAAAAAATTCTGCGTATTTCAGCGGCTTCTGCGTGACATTTTTTTATTTCTACGGAGTTATGGAGAAAAGGAGTTTTTTTAGGTCACGCAGATATCGCAGAAATAACGGAAATAAAATCCGTGTATATCCGTTCAATCTGTGGTTAAAAAAACAATTCGTTCAATTCGAGAAATTCGTGGTTGGTTAAAACAATTTCTGCGTATCTCAGCGTTTTCTGCGTGAAAATAAAAAACTACGGACAGAAGGAGTGAGGGACTGTCCTCCTTTTGTCCGTAGAAATCATTTAGTTTATCTTCATTATCTCGGTTAGCTGCCGCCGAGGATGATGTTGACGAGGGCAACTACGTCCGAGATGTCCACGCTGCTGTCGTCGTTCATGTCGCCATAGAGAGGAACATTCACGAGCGAGCTGTCGCCAAGGATGTAGTTCACCATCAGGACCACGTCGGAAATGTCAACACTGCCATCCAAGTTGACATCGCCCTTTGTGCCAGCTGCTTCTTCCGTGAAGCTGAAGTCGTCTATTGACAGTTTCGCTTTGTCATTGGAATTGTACCTTACAGCGACATACTTGGTGCCTGCAGGGAAGGTGTTTTGGTATTGTGTCCACTCAGCGTCGCTGGCTGTGATTTCATCGCCCCATGTGAAGGCACTGACATCGTTGGTGGTCGTGGAATAGCCCACCTGGAAGGTTTCGGAGAAGTTTGAAAGGACATTACGATACCAGAACGACACGTCCATTTTCTTTCTGACATCCAACTCAGGAGAAATGAGGTACTGAGGTGGATTGGTGTTAAAATTGAACGAAAATCCATAAAATCCTGAATAACATTGAGTACTGGCGCCGTTGATTAACGTATTAGCGTCGCAATCCACGAGGCTCCATCCTTCTCCTTCGAGGTAGTTGTCCTCGAAGCCGTACTCGTAAGGCAGGGTTTTAGGAGCGCCCACTTCCGTGAATTGGATGTCGTCTAAATATAGTGAAAACTTAGCATTGGAATTGTACCGTATGGCCACATACTTGGTGCCTGCAGGGAAGATGTTGTTGTATTGCCGCCAAGCTTCGTTGGTGGCTGTGATTTCATCGCCCCATGTGAAGGCACTGATATCGTCGGTTGTCGTGGAGTAGCCCACTTGGAAGGTTTCGGGGTAGTTCGATCTGGGAATACTGTACCAGAACGATACTCTCATCTTTAGACTGCTAACCAACTCAGGAGAAATGAGGTACTGAGGTGGATAGGTGTTAGAATAGAACCTAAAGAAATAATCACCTGTGTGACTATCATAATCATACGGTTTCGTTGCATTGTCGCAATTCACAAGTCTCCATCCTTCTTCGTAGAGGTCGTTGTTCTCGAAGCCGTACTCGTAAGGCAGGGTTTTAGGAGCGGGTGCTTCCGTGAATTTGATGTCGTCTAAATATAGTGAAAACTTATCATAGGAATTGTACCTTACGGCGACATACTTGGTGCCTGCAGGGAAGGTGTTGCTGCATTTGGTCCAGTTAGTGTTGCTGGCTGTGATTTCATCGCCCCATGTGAAGGCATTGATATCATCGGTCGTCATGGAGTAGCCCAACTGGAAGGTTTCGAGCAGGCCACTATTGGCAACTCTGTACCAGAACGATACTCTCATCTTTGAACTGTTAATCAACTCAGGAGAAATAAGGTACTGAGGTGGATTTTTGGAATATGCGAATTTAAATGAATAATCACCTGTGTTACTTGAAATTTTAATCGTATTCGTTGCATCGTCGCAATCCACAAGTCTCCATCCTTCTTCGTCGAGGTTGTTGTTCTCGAAGCCGTACTCATAAGGCAGAGGTGTTGGGTCCATTTTCTTAGAATACGCTGTTGCTCCTGCCGCGATCAGGGCATTGGCACATTCCTGTGCCCTTTCCAGGGTGACATACTCCAGCACGAAGCAAGGCGCTCTTTCAACTAAATGCTTGGTTTCTACTAAGCTTAATTCTGATTCCACGAATGGTCTCAAAGCCTTAGTAACTAAAGTATTATTTCCGTTAGTAGATTGCAGGTATGTGCCGTACGGGCCTTCGTCTTGTGCTTTTGCTTCTCCGAGGAAGCAGAACATGGCGATGAGCATGAATGTTGCCCGCGCCATCAAATGGGTAAAGTTCGTTTTTTGCATAGTGTTATTGTTTTAGTTTGTTAGTTAATTCGTCACTTTATGAAGAGTTTTTCCTTTCGACTCCACAAAGTTACATCTTTTTTTATTTAATTATGTCAAAAACACAAAAAATTTTAACGAACAAACTTCACCACAGATGGCACGAATACACACGGATTTCATTTCCGTTATTTCTGCGATATCTGCGTGACCTAAAAAACTCCTTTTCTCAAAAACTCCGTAGAAATATGTTCACGCAGAAAGCGCAGAAATACGCAGAAATTTTTTAAACATAAATTACCAAGAATTAATCACGATTTTTTTAAATAAACACAGATTGAAGGTTCGTTTAATTCGTTTAATTCGTGGTTGATTATAATCCCAAGTTTTTTTCATCGTTACCAAAACGGAGGTTTGCTTACATGGCAAGAATGATATTCACCACTGCAATGACATCGGAAATGTCGATGAATCCGTCTTGGTTGACATCGGCGGAGAAGCGACTGTAAGGGTATGGCTCTTCGTTGCTGTTGCCTAAGATGATGTTCACGATGACGATGACATCGGAGATGTCGATGACGCCATTGCGGTCAACATCGCCGAGGGTGAAGCGTATGTCGCCAGCTGCGGTGCAGGAGAAATCCACTACGACAGGACGGTGGTCGCCTAAGGCTTGGGTGTTGTCGGTGCCTTGCACTTGTCCGTAGGTGTAATCCTGCTCAATGCGGAAGCTCTCTGCCTTCAGCAGTGGGGTGTCGGCAGCGGATGGATTGAGGTAGATGATTTTATCGACCACTTCATAGTTGCTGAAGTTGGCTGGGTCTGACTGGTCGGTGATGTCGCCCATGGAGGTGTTGGGATAGATGTTGTTGCGGCAGAGTTCTACCCATGCGTCCGACATGGTGTAGCCGTTGATGTTCTGGGTGAAATAGGCGTTGATGTCTTCACGCGTCCATCGGCTGTTGGTGTCTCCGATGATGATTTTCGGACGTTTGCTGTCGGCTTCGTTGATGGCTGTGGCCAGTTGCTTCCACTGTGCCTGTCGGGAAGAAATGGCTTCGCCTGCATCCATGTGCAGCACGTAGAGGTCGATGACGATGCAGTCGCCTATGGTTAGGTCGTAGTGGCGGAATCCCTTCTTGATATATTGATTCCCTTCGTCGTTGGTGGTTTCGGTCCATTGTGTCCATTTCTCATTTTCTGCGGAAACTTTGCTTTTCTTCCAAATGAGGTTGAGTCCATCGGTGTCGAAAGGGTAGCTTATATCCCATAGACTCAGTGTGGCTCTCACCTTACCGCTATCGTAGGCTTCGGAAAGTGCCGACATGAGTGAACCATGGTAGTTGAAGTCTTCGCTCACGCCGATGATGTCGTAGCCTTTCTTGGCCAGATACTGACTGATGAGTTTGGTTCCGTCGCTGCCAGGACCATCAGGATTGACGTTGATGATGCCCAAAATCTTTGGTGGCAAGCCGTCAACATTGAGTGCCGTTGCGGTGAATGATTCTGCCTTCAGTTCTCTTTCCATGACTATCGTCAGGGTTGCACCGCTTTGAGGTGTCTTGAAGTAGATGCGTCCGCGCTGGATGGTCATCTTCTTTTCCACGGCTTGCTCTTGGATGTCGCCCAACAGACTGGTGCCATCCGTACTCCACACCATGCCGCTGGTGTTGCCAAAGAGTAGGAACTGTGTGCTGAAAGGTGCATCGAAGTAGTACCACTGATTGGCTTTCAGCCGTGTCTGGTTGTCGTTGGGCAGGGGTTGCGCGATTCCGTTGAGGAAAAGACCTTTGCACAGCAGGCGAACGTTGTCGAGCTTGAAGAATGTCTGCGTTTCGTCGCCGTGTCCATCCAACCACCACGCCGCTGTGCTGCCCGCTTCGATGGTCAGTTTTCCGTCGTTGCCGATGGTCAACGGCATGCTTACGGGAATGCCCGTCGCGTCGTTGATGCCTGTGCTGGTGATGGTATTGCCGTTTGCCGAAAAAGTAACTGTTCGTCCAGCCCATGTTGCCACTACTGCTGAAATCTCGTATTCTCCGCTTGGTATGGCCTCAATGGTCTGGCTGACGCTGAGAGAGGATGCCCACCAACGATAGGCATTGAATAGGTATCTTCCGTCTTTGCCTGTCATGCCATAATCTCGCACGCCAAACTCGATGTCGTCGGTGATGTCAGGGTTTCGTGTCCAGCCTTGCATGTCTCCTGTTTCGAAAGAAGGATTCGTGATGAGCCATGTGGCATCAACAGGGTTTGTGCTACTGGCTTCCAAGAGGGAAGCGTAGTCGTCGGCTTTTGCGGTCGTGGCGATGGCCGTCATGAAGCCGATGGTAAGAATAAGAATAAGTTGTAATGCTTTCATGGTTTTGTGTTATTTAGTAATGATAAAAAAACATCGCTTCACCAAGGCGTGGCGAAGCGATGCAGATTTATTTTTTTATTTTGTTTTTGTCAAAGTGGAACTGAAGGTGTTTTCATCGATGCGTCCGAAGAGCTCGTTGCCGTTAGCTTGGAGAACGAGTGTGTCTTGCTGATTGTCGTAGGACAAGATGACCGTCTGACCATCGAACTGATAGGTTCCGTCGAACAGTTGGGAGTCGGTGTCGCCATTTACTTCGGAGTCAACCTTGACGGATATCTTGCCGTCGGCCAAGAAACTCAGCACAACACCAACCTTCATGGTGTTCTGAATGCTATCCACTTCCTCACGACCTTCGTTATACTTCGCTTCAAGCTGAGCATTGAGTTGTTCGTTCAACTCTGCCAACTGTTCGTCGGTGACTTTTTCACCTGTTTCGCTCTCGATTTGGGCAATCACTTCAGCCTTTGCGCTGTCGATGGATGCATCAATCTGATGCTTCATGTCCATCCACATGCTGTCAACGGCTTCTGGGATGATGTTGTCGTTGCTGAACTCGCTTCCTTCGAGAGTTGGTTGCTGATTACAAGCTGTGAGAAGGAAAAACAGGCTTGATGCTGCTAAAAGAATCTTTTTCATTGTCATTATTTTTTAATATGGTTGGAGTTTATCGAGCTAAGATTTGGCAGATGCGGTCTTGGAAGTTATGACCAGAGGCGGTGCGCAGGTTGCCGTTGTTGATGATGGCGAAGGCGAGCAAGTGTCCGTTGGAGGCATGGACATAGCCCGAGAGGGATGACACGCCCGTGACGGTGCCCGTCTTGGCACGCACGTTCTGATAGGCGGCACCCGTGCGCATGCGGTCGGAAATGGTGCCATCGACTCCTGCAATGGGAAGGGATTCGTAGAGAGGAGTGAAGATTTGCTTGTTGCGATAGGCATAGCGCAACATCTTCACTTCGCTCCATGCACTCACATAGTTGTAGAGAGAAACGCCACTGCCATCGGCCACCTTCACGTCGGAGGTGGAGATACCTGCCTTGGTGAGGACGGATTCCACTTGCTTGGCTCCGTCTTTCCACGTTGCTCCAGTTGATGCGCCTCGCTTGGCCAACTGATAGAATACGGCTTCGGCATGGAGGTTGTCGCTTCGCTTCATCATGCGTTCCATCACTGATTCGAGGGTGTTGCTGATGGTGTGGAGCAAACGAGTGCGAGGACAAGGCGAGGAGGTGATGGCTGTGGAGAACGGAGGAAGCGCCACGCCTGCGGCACGTATTTCGGATGCAAGAATCTGCACGAAATACTCCTCGGGGTGAGGGATGCACTTGCTGTCGCTGGAGGTGATGCTCTGCTCGTGGTTGAAGAAGAGTGGACTGAGGTAGGGAATAAGACGTGAAGGCACATCGTCCCAGCACCAACCGTTGCCCAGTTGGTCGGCGTCTTTCATGCTGACATCACCCACGATGCGTCCGTCGATGCTGTCGATGCCTAACTCACGCACGGCACGGGCAATGTCCTTCAGGTCGGAATAGGAAACGAGCGGGTCGAAGTCGCCCACCACGTAGATATTGCCACGAAGGACACGCTTGCGCTGCACGATGGAATCGGACAGAGTTGGGTCGATTTCTTTCGATGGATTCGGGATTTTTTGCTGCACTTGCTGGATGGTTCCGTCGTAGTAAGTGCGCGTTCGGTAGAAGTGGTTTTTGCCCAAGAGATCGAGCGCAGAAACGGCAGTGAGAATCTTCTGAGTGGAGGCTGGACGCATCACCTTGTTGTGATTGTAGGTGAAAAGGAGCGAATCGGCAGTGAGGTCATAGACACAGAGTCCTGTGTTGAAGTTGTAACCATCGGCTTCGCGTGCCATGCTGCCCAAGCGTTCACGAACGATGTCGTTCCAACTGAGTGCGTGAGCCTCGGGTATGGAGTCGGCCGGTGGCAGAAGGAGCGAGTCGGTGGGTACT
>CADBXS010000121.1 GCA_902798705.1 uncultured Bacteroidales bacterium | reverse complement strand
ATAAAAACCATCGTTATTTAGTTAGTTATTCGTTAATTATTCGGAAACGCGATGAGAATAGGTCAGCACAAAATCGGGAAACAACTTGTAGTGAATTTGGAACATGCACTGCTCGCCCGTTTTGAATTCCTGAAGCGAGAAATGTCCTTCCTGAGTTTCATCGATGTCGAAAGGAAGAATGTGAAAATGCTTGAGGAAATCCACCTTGTCGCGATTCAGCATCTTGAATGCCGTTTCCTTCGCCGACCAATGGAGAAGCATCTGGTCAAGGGTTTCAGCACGCTCATCTTCTCTCACATACCGACTCTTGACACGCATCACCTTCTCGCTCTTCTGCTCAATGTCGATACCAATCTCACCTTCTTCGGCCAAGGCCACAGCCACGTAGCCCTTCGTATGGCTGATACTGATGTCGAGGTGTTCGTAATCGGGTAAGAAAGGAGCGCCATTGCGACGATAAAGGATAGGCACTTGGCGGTCGAGCATATCGTAGAGCAACACACGCACAGCTACCCATTCCAAGATGCGTCCAGGAGCGCGGAAACGTTTCTCGGCCTCTTGGCGGACAGCATCGTCGTCGGGCAGCAGAGCATAGAGTTCGTCAATAGTCTCGGTGACATGCCAAATGGCTATGCGCCAACCTTCATATCGTTTTGTGATCATCGTCGTTCTGAGAAGGCGCAACCACTTGTGGAGTAACTGGTGGCTGTGGAGCTGAAGCAGAGTCGGTGGCGCCAACAGCACGTGGCGTAAGCATTTCCATTTGGTCCACCATGATTTCAACGACCTGATGGCTAACTCCTTGACGGTCATCGTACTTACGAGACTGAATTTTTCCTTCCACATAGAGTTTATCCCCCTTGTGAACATATTTCTCGACAGTTTCCGCCTGTTTGCGCCAGAAAATCAGAGAGTGCCACTCTGTGCGGTCAGGCACTTGTGTGCCGTTTTGCAAGGTATAGCCACGTTCAGTCGTTGCCAAGCGAACGGATGCTACGCACACACCATTATCCAAATATCTCACAGTTGGTTCTTGTCCAACATTGCCAATAAGCATCACTTTATTCATATCGTAATAGTATTATTAATAAGGTAATAATCGAGTATCGTCATTGCAGCCATTGCCTCAACAACAGGCACGGCACGAGGCAACACACATGGGTCGTGTCGCCCCTTCATCTCCAAACTTGTTTCGACTCCGTTCTTATCCACGGTAGGCTGTTCACGTAGCAAGGTGGCAACGGGTTTGAAAGCAACACGGAAATAAATGTCCTGACCATTGCTGATACCTCCTTGAATGCCTCCACTATGGTTGGTGCGAGTGGAAATCGTACCGTTGTCGTTGAAGAAAATGTCGTTTTGCTCCGAACCTCGCAGAGACACGCCCTCGAAGCCCTCACCATATTCGAATCCCTTCACGGCGTTGATGCTCAACATCGCACTACCTAATGCAGCGTGGAGTTTACCAAAGGCTGGCTCTCCCAAGCCGACTGGGCATCCCTTTATGACGCAAGTAATCACTCCACCAATGGTGTCACCATCAGCTTTCACGGATAAAATCAGTTCCTCCATTCGTTTCGCAGCTTGTGGGTCTGGACAACGAACAGGGTTCTTCTCTATTTCGGAGAAATCGAATTGGCGGTAGTCTCTTTCGATGGCAATCGTTCCTACTTGAGAAGTGTAAGCCGTAATATCGATGGAAAGCTGACGTAGTGCCAATTTGGCGAACGCCCCTCCCACCACTCGAGAAATTGTTTCACGAGCTGAAGAACGTCCACCTCCTCGATGGTCGCGCAGTCCATATTTCGACGTATAAGTGAAATCAGCATGGGACGGACGGAATACATTGCGGACATTCTCGTAGTCGTGTGAATGTTGGTTGGTGTTTCGCACCAAGAATCCAATCGGACAACCCGTAGTACGTCCTTCAAAAACACCTGAAAGGATTTCGACCTTGTCACATTCAGCACGAGAAGTGGTGAGTTTGCTTTGTCCTGGCTTACGTCGATTTAGTTCGTTTTGAATAAAATCAATATCGACAGCAATGCCCGCAGGCATACCATCTATCACGCCTCCAACGCCTTCGCCATGACTTTCGCCAAAGGTGGTCAGTGTAAATATATTGCCAAAAGTATTTCTCATGCTGTCAGGATTGAAAATGAATAGCCGCAGAATTCGTCGTTCTTAGCCATTGCAGCAACCGCCTTCACAATCGCCACCACCGCAACCACCTTCACAGTCACATCCACCTTCGCAACCGCAACCACAACCGCAGCCACCGCTCAGTATGTTCAGCATCTGAGTCACTTCAGCATTGGTAGCTTCACGCTTTTCAAGCACTGTACCTACATAGTGGAGGTCCATACCAGCACGTGGATGATTCAAGTCGATAGTCACTTCTTTGTCCTTCACTTCAATGATGCTTGCATAATGGATGGAGCCGTCTTCGTCACGAAGGGGAATGATATTTCCCTCGAAGACTCGCTCACTGTCGAACTTGCCGTTGATTTCAAATGATTTCTTATCGACATCAAACATCAAATCCTCATTGAATTCGCCATAGCCATCTGCACAAGGAATCGTAAAATCGAAGGAGTCTCCTTTTTCAAGTTCAAGTATCTTCTGCTCGAATGCAGGCAGGACACAAGCCAGATGGCTGATGAATGTGAAAGGACGATTGGCATCGCACTGCTCAGCAAATGCTTCTTTCTCGTCTTCTTCATCCTTCACGTAGAGTTTGTATGTCAACGCAATATAGTAGTTCTGAACGGTCATAAATTATAAATGTTTCTGTTTTTATTGAATGTTGATAATGATACAAAGCGAAATGCATACACAGAAAAACCAGCAAAGAAGCCTTTCTTTGCCGAGAAGGAAGCAGTTTTCGCAGCTTTTGCTGCAAATATAAGAATATTTTTCCGATATTTTTCTATCTTTGCAGGCAAAATGAAAAATAATCACATTTATGAAGACGAACAACTACGCATTTTTGTTATCAGCCCTCCTACTCAGTGCATGTTCGGGGACAGGTAGCAAGAGTTCTCAGCAAGAAACAAAAACTAAAGAGACAGAGATGGTTACCATACAAAGAATTCTTCCCATTCACAACGATTTCTTTGGTATAACAAACATCGGAAGCATCAACATAGAGTTTTCGGAAGGTCCTTGCGGCGTCACGGTGGAAGGCGACTCCATCCTCATTAGTAACCTGCGCTATGAGGTGGACGGCGGTCTGCTCACACTCAGCATTCCAAGCGAGGAAAACATGGACATCAACCAATACGAAACAAATCCTCGCATCAACGCCAAGATTTCCTGTCCTGAGCTACGCATCTTCTCCAACATCGGCGGAGGAAACATCAAGCTCCCTGTGCTTCACAGTTCAAAAATCGACATGGGCGGCATGGGTGGCGGCTCCATCACTGCCGACTCTATTTTCTGTCCCGATTTCAAATACCAGTCGAACAGCAACACAAAAGCCTCCTTTAAATATATAGAAGGAGAAAATGCAAAAATACTCTGCTATGGCATTGCACCCGTAGAAGCAAACGTGGTGATGAGCAAACTGACGGTCATCGATGCCAGCAACCAAAACGACCTCAACTTCAAGCTAAAGTCAGGCACCATCGACCTCATATCAACGGGCAGTGGTACCACAACACTCGACCTCGAAGCCGACGAACTCACGGCTTCAGTGCAAGGCAACGGTAAATTGATTCTGAACGGAAAAGCAAACAAGAAAGTCTTAAAGAATGGTAAGAATGCTGTGATTGAAGACAATCTTCAATGATTCATAAAGAAAGACTAAATGAAGAGGGCACCTCAAATTGATGTGTCCTCTTCTTTTTTCATTTATTCTACTTGATATTCTTAATGATTTCAACCAGGTGATCCCAAACCATCTGCACGGTTGGAATCAAGAGGCGTTCATCTGGTGAATGGACACCACGGAGCGTAGGGCCAAAGCTTACCATGTCGATTCCTGGATATTTTTCGCTGAAAAGTCCGCACTCCAAACCTGCATGGATAGCACGAACAAGCGGTTCCTTACCAAACAATTTCTTGTATGCTTCCACCGTAATCTTCAGCAATTCAGAATTTGGATTTGGTTTCCAACCAGGATAACCATCACCCGTTTCCACTTCAGCTCCTGCCAAACGGAAAGCTGCTGCAAAGGTATTGCTCATATTTTCGCGGGAACTCAAAGCAGAACTACGCTGGCTACTTACAATCACAATCTGGTTCTCGTTGGTGCGGATGCTTGCCAAGTTGGAACTTGTTTCCACGAGCCAAGTGATGTCTTGATTCATTTCCAAAATTCCATTGTGAACAGCCTGTAAAGCAAACACAAGTCCACGAGCTGTCTTCTGGTCGATAGCCTCTGGCATCGTTCCGTCAGCCTTTTGCTCACTCTCCAAAGAGAACTGCACCGTCTTTTCCTCCACATGGAACTCGTCTTCCACATTGGCAGCAAAGAGGTTGAAATCAACGCGCAGATTCTCCTTATCAGCACTTGGCACAGCAATCACAGCCGTAGCATCACGAGGAATGGCATTGTGCAGATTTCCACCCTTGATGTCGATGAGTCGAGCATCATATTTGTTCCAAACTATGTAGAGGAAACGAGCCAACAACTTATTGGCATTGGCACGACGCTTATTGATGTCGTCACCCGAATGTCCACCCGTCAGCTTATCGACACTCACACGGAGAGGAACATATCCAGCAGGCAGTGCCTCACACGTATAATTAAAGGTGGCTGTGGTGTTAGCACCTCCAGCACATCCCACGAATATCTCTCCTTCGTCCTCACTGTCGAGATTGATGAGGTACTTCCCTTCCATGAATCCAGACTGCAAAGCAAAAGCTCCCGACAATCCTGTTTCCTCATCGCGAGTGAACAATGCCTGAATAGGGCCATGCTCCAGTGTATCATCTGTCAGAACAGCCATAGCAAGTGCATCGCCAATACCACAGTCGGCACCGAGCGTCGTGCCCTTTGCACGCATCCACTCGCCATCGATATAGGTTTCAATAGGTTGCTTCTCAAAGTCGAAATCCAGTCCCGACACCTTCTCGCAAACCATATCCATGTGCCCTTGCAGAACCAAGCCTGGCACGTTCTCACGTCCTGGAGTAGCTGGCTTTGAAATCAGAACATTACCTGCTTCGTCCACTTTGCATGGTAACCCATGCTCAGCAGCAAATTTCTGTAGGAACTCTATCATTTTCTCCTCGTGCTTCGATGGACGAGGAACAGCATTGATTTGATGAAAATAATCAAATACACGCTTTGGACTTAGCTTCACATCGCTCATAATCTATAAATTTAGTGTTTTTTAAGTGTTACATTTCATTTTGTAAATCATAAAATACCTATCTTTGCATTCTGAATTGCAATGACAAGACATGTATTCTATCTTTCATTTGCAAAATTAACAAAATATGTTGAAACTCATTCTACCAACTCTGTTAATTCTTGTTGTTTGCTTTGCATTTCTGAGCATTAAAATCCTCCTGAAGAAAAACGGACGCTTTCCCAACACCCACGTTTCTTCGAGCAAAGCCATGCGCGACAGAGGCATTCGCTGTGTGCAGAGCCAGGACTTCGAAATGCGCCATAAGAAAGGCGGAGTGGCTGAATTTAAGAACTCACACAGCTCGTAACTAAACTTAAAAACATAAAATATGAAAATGAAAGCAGTCCGCAACGGACTTTTGACACTCTCAGTTGCTGCACTCTTTGAAGCTTGTCAGAGCAACGAAGCTCCTGCACCAAAGCAGAGCACCACTGAAGCACCAGCCCAGAAGGGTTCAGGTTTGAAAATCGCATTCGTCCTCATCGACACGCTCACCAACCAATACGAGCTCTACAAGGACGCACAGGAAAAGTTCCAGAAGAAGCAGGCAAATGCTGAAAACACCATCAACGAAAAGGGAAAGAGCTTTGCTGCACAGGTGCAGAATTTTCAGAACCGCGTTCAGAAGAATCAAATCACACAAGAAGAATATAATAACGAGCAGGCTCGCCTTGGCAAGTTCCAGCAAGACATCCAAGACCTCCAGACTCGCCTTTCCAACACACTTCAGGAAGAATACGCAAAGGAATTGCAGACTCTCACCGACACTATCCAGTCGTTCATGAAGAGCTACGCCAAGGAGAAGGGCTACGACTTCATTCTCTGCAAATCTTCAGGCATCGACCAAGTTCTTTATGCAGACGAAGCATACGACGTGACAGAGGAAGTGGTTGCAGCACTCAACAAGCGCTATGCAAAAGACAAGAAGAACGCTCCTAAGAAAGAAGAAAAGAAAAGCAAATAATTCCTAATGAAATAAAGGTTTTTCCTTTTTATCAAGGAAAACAAAAAATGAAGAATGACGACTGCCATTCTTCATTTTTTTTCGTTCTCAGCAAGCTTCGGTTTTGCCGAAGCCCCTTCTTTATTCCACATACAACACCAGTCCCTTCAGATACTCTCCTTCGGGATGGTATATATTAATCGGATGGTCCGCAGGTTGATGAAGCTGATGCAGGATGCGCACTTTGCGACGTGCTTGTGCTGCAGCCGTAAACACGGCTGTGCGGAAATTATCTTTTGTTACCACTTGTGAGCAACTGAATGTGAAAAGGATGCCACCCTTTGCTATTTTCTCAAACGCTTTCTGATTCAGTCTGCTATATCCCTTCAGCGCATTGCGAAGCGCATCCTTATGCTTGGCAAAAGCAGGAGGGTCGAGAATAATCAAATCGTATGCCCCCTTCTCCATCCTATCGAGGAATTTGAAAGCATCCTCCGCGTATGCCTTGTGGCGAGGGTCATTAGGAAAATTCAGTTCCACATTGGCATTCGTCAAGTCAATTGCCTTCTGCGAAGAATCCACAGAATGCACCAGTTCTGCCCCACCTCGCATGGCATAGAACGAGAAGCCACCCGTGTAGCAGAACATATTCAGCACCTTACGCCCTTGCGAGTATTTCTGAAGTAAACTGCGATTCTCGCGCTGATCCACAAAGAAACCCGTTTTCTGTCCGCGAAGCCAATCCACATGGAATTTCAGTCCGTTTTCCGTAGCTATATCATCGGTACTGCCGCCGAGTAAAAAACCATTCTCTTGTCCCAACTCTGCCTTGAAAGGCAAGGTTGTTTCCGACTTGTAGAAGATATTCTCCAAGTCCTCCCCCATCACATTTTTCAGTGCCTTTGCAATCACAAAGCGGTCCACATGCATACCCACCGAGTGAGCCTGCATCACTGCAGTTTTCTTATACACATCAATAACGAGCCCAGGCAGATTGTCCCCTTCCCCATGCACCATGCGGAACGAAGTGCTATCTTCCCTTCCCACGAGTCCCACTGCTTTGCGCATCTGCAAGGCTGAAGCAAGGCGACGTTCGTAGAAATCCTGATCGATGTCCTCATGCTCGAAAGTAAGCACACGAATCATAATACTGCCAATCTGGAAGTGTCCACTGGCTATGTACTCAAAGTCGAATCCCTTTCGGTCCTCTTTTTGCTTAGCAGCATACACCTCCACCACCTCTCCTTCCTCAGGCTGTTTAGAGAAATGATGGATAGCACCCGAGAAAATCCACGGATGATAGCGACGCAAAGAGTCGTCCTTACCAAATTTCAAAAATGCTTGCTTCATCTATTTTTTCGTTCTACTTTTTTCATTCTTCTTTCTTCACTTGGGATGCCTTCAACAACTGATAGTCATTGGAGTACTCCAGACGCTTGATTTCCTCGTGCA
>CADBXS010000120.1 GCA_902798705.1 uncultured Bacteroidales bacterium | reverse complement strand
GTCGAAGGCTTCAATGCGGGCGATAAGTTTGCCCTTGAAGAAGGGCTGGCTGATGGAGGCGTTCAGCACGAAGTCGTCGGTGTTCAGTTCGCTGCTGCCATAGCCGCGACGACTGTACATGTTGCCGTCGGCAGAGAGTGTCAAGCCTTCTCCCGAACTCTTCCAAAGGGGAGGAGTGGTGTAGCGGGCAGAGATGCCATACTGGAAGTCGATGGCGTTCAGCGTCTCAAAATTATACATTCGTCCCTCGGAGTGTCGCCAGCGGATGTCGCCCGTGGCGCGGATGTTCAACTTACCTTTATTATATTGTATGTGGGCACCGCTGTTGAGCATGAGCGTATTGACGGTGTTCACACAGCTTTCGGTCATGCCTGCAAGCATGGCATGGTCCTTAGCATGATTCCAGTCGATTCCTGCGTTCAAGTGCCAGGTCCAATAGCGTTTCTGGTCGATGCTTTGGTCTGTGCTGAAATCGGTGTGGGCAACGTAGGTGCCATAGATATTCATGGGCTTGTAGGTAAAGACAGCGGTCGAGGGGTTGTAGGTATGCGACTGTGCCACGTTGCGATGATAGTAGTTGAGCGATGCAGAGAGGTAGTACATGCCGTTGCGTGGACCAGTGCGGTCGAAGTATTCTGCCTCAAACTTCGTGTAAGTTATGCCTTTCAGATTGGGGTTGCCCAACTTCACGATGAGTGGCTGGCTGTCGTCGCGGTAGGTTATTCGGTCGAGCAGAAGCGGCCATTGCTGATTATAATCGAGACTGAGACGAAGATTTCGTCGTCCACCATTCCAATAATTCTTGTAACTGAAAGTCATATTCGGCAGGACCTTCGTCTGGTGAGCCAACGTGTCAATCGCGCCACGCTGATAATGCAACTTATCATGATGCACTGGAGTACGCACATACAAGCACCACCGCTCATAATGCACCTTTACATGAAAGTCGGAATGCATGAAAATAGCACCCTTCATCAACCTGATGTTCAGGTTGTTCGTCCAGTTGTCTTGATGACTATCATAGGAGTTGCTCAGGTCGGTAATCGCAGTCAAGGCTTCTAACTGAGAGGGCAGCAGGAGTGTGTCAGGATGATAGAGGTAGTCGCGTGTATGTTCCTTTTTGATATCGAAGAAATTGGTAAACGACAGGTTGAGGTCTTTTGCAAAATGGAAGTTGTAGCTCACATGTCCAGCTCCCCAAGTCGTGCGATGGACGAAGTCGTTACTGTTGCGACGAAGTTCATCGGTGTTGCCACGGGTTTCATATCGGCTTGCCTGTTGATTCTCATCGGTACTATGCTCCACCTTGGCATAAAACGTGAGGTGCTGCTCTTTTTTCTTGTTCACATTCACATTTCCTTGTGCCTCCACGTATCCGCTCCATGCCTTGCCTTCGCTCATGCCCACGGTGCGTTGCCAAACCGTCAGTGTGTTGTCCCATTGGTCAAAGGCTGAATGGGAAGAGCCGTCGCGATGAGCATAGTCAAAGTGGACATCGGTAAAAAGATACATGGAATTGCTCAAGGAGAGCGAGTTGTTCAGCACCAGATTTCGATTGCCCGAACGATTGAAAGACTCCGTGAGGGAAATGGGGGTACGCCCTTCGAGAAACTGTTCACGACGCTGCTTCATGGTCAGCTTATCCGTGGTAGAAGTATATTCTACCCGAAACGTCTCCTTTAGCTTGTCACCCTTTGTATGATAGTTGATTTCTCCTGCCACACTGTGAGTGGTCAGCAACGACTTGGGCGCATGGTCGGGAGTCCATTGGTCAGACTGTCCGATGTGGCGACTTTCGTTCACATTGTTCGCATTTGCCAACAAAGTGAGACGAATGCGGTCGGTGAACCCCAACAAGAAGCCTCGTCCCAACCATCGTTCTTCCGTTCCCCCTGCCACTTCCGCGTTGGCAATGTAGCCTTGGCTGTATTCCTCTTTCAAAATCACGTCCATCACATAGCTGCGCGGTTCCACGTCGTAGCCCAAAGCCATGCTCCTGTCCGTCTGCTTTTCATACACTTTCACGTTCTTCACCGTGTAGTAAGGCAGATTCTCCATTAGCACCTTCTTGTTACCTCCGAAGAATGTGCGCGAGCCTAAGAGCAGTTCATCCACCTTCCGACCATTCACAAAGATTTCGCCTTGCTCGTTCATCTTCACCCCAGGCAACTGGCGGATGAGTTCATCGAGCATAGAGCCGTCAGGCAGTTGGAACGCCGTGGCATCGTAAATGAGCGTGTCGCCCCGATAGTACATCTTGATTTTCGTGGCAGTCACAGTCACTTCCTTCAACATCAGTCCTGGTAGCTTGCGCATTTTCAACGAAGGCACTTCCACATCCTCCTGCGAAGGGTCAGTAATGGTCACTCGTTCCCAAACATCAGCATAACCACACGATGCCGATGACGCCCACGTACGCTTCAAGGGAAAGACCCCATACCAAATAGACGATAGCCGAAGCAAGCACCGAGGATGATAGGATCGCGTCGAACAAAGCATCAGAACCTGACGCTATAAGGGCATCACTCTTCAGTTGCTTCCCTTTCCGTTTCACACGGACAGGCAGACCTTTGCAGATGCGCTTCACGGCATCGGGCACGGAAAGGTTCTTGAACTGGGCAGATGTCTGTAGGCTACCAAGACTGTCGGAGAGAATGTCGATGGTGTAGTCCGATTGCTCTCGACTGATGGTCTGCAAGGCTTCGAGCAGAGGCGTTTCGTGGAAATCATGTGTGATTTGTGCATGACTCATGGGGGTAGATAGCAGATAAAGTACAAAAAACAAAGTACAAAGTACAACGTAGTACTTCCGCGTTGTTCCTTGTAAATTGTACTTTGTTCTTCTCTTCATGGATTGATAAAGTACAAAAGACAAAGAACAAAGTACAAAGTAGTACTTCCACGTTGTTCTTTGTAAATTGTACTTTGTACTTCTCTTCATGGCTTGTCCTCCTCATTTGTTACAAAAACAGTGTCGTTCTCCAAGCGCAGGCTCAGTCCATCGAAGGCATTGAGTCGGTCGAGGAAATCGTCGAGCGGTGCATCGGGTTGCCATGTCATGATGAGTTTCATGCTGCGTGGTGCCTCATCGCGGAAACAGACTACCTTCTGATAGTGGGCAGCAACAACACCGAGCACACTATCAAGCGGCACGTTGTCGAACAGAATGGGAGATGCAGACGAATCATTGTTCTCCGCCTGTTGTCCATCAACCACCATCCGCTGTTCATCATTCATCGTCCATTGTCTATTCATGTAGATAGCAGCAATGGCAATACCCGAAATAAGAACCACACCTATCATGATGGCGGCTATCTGCAACCAGCGGCGATGAGAGTGTGAAGTGTGAAGAGTGAAGCGTGAAGCGATGCTATCCGGACGGCATTTTTCACTTTTAACTTTTAACTTTTCACTTTCCACCCATTCCTGCCAAGCCTGTTCCGTATCGGGTTCGCGGTCAAGCTCGTCCATCATGGCTTTCACTTGCTCGTCGGTGTATCGCTCAGGATGCTCCTGCATGTCGAAGTACAGTTGTCGATTCACTTTTGTCTGCATAGTCCTTTACTTTTTAAAATGGTTACGAATCAAGGTGAGGACGTGGGAAAGGTGCTTCCACACAGCCACAGTGCTGATGCCTTCCGAAGCGGCAATCTCCGCATAGCTGCACCCGTCGGAGAAACGGAGGCAGAAAATGCGCCGTTCCTGCTGCGAGAAGTGGGTGGCAACAAACTCGTCGATGTCTGCCATGCGCTCATCCTCGTCGCACATATCAGTGGATAGCTCTGCAGTCACCATCTTGCATGACATGCGCTGTTTCACCTCCTCGTGGCGCAAACGCTTCAAACACTGGTTGCGAACACTTGTCAACAGGTAGCGTTCTTCCGAGCCATCCACCAGAACCGTATGCCCATGAAGCAAGTTGGCAAAGACATCGCTGACCACATCCTTGCTTTCTTGTTCATCGCCGAGAATGGTGCGAGCCACCCTCAGCATCTTGGCGTAGTGCTGCATGAACAGCCTCTGTACATCCTTCTTTTCCATCACGTCTTTTATTGCAATACCCTTGAAGCGTTTAAAAAACTAACCCCCAACAAACAATTTTGTGAGATCGTGACTAAACTCGTTCATCCGAATGCCTGCAAATGTAACAAAATATAAACGATTGAACACCCGAAATTAGTTTGCATTTTGTTTGCATTTTGTTTGCACACTGAGTTTTATGCCATTAAAAGCTACTTTCTACAACAATCTTTTCGTAACTTTGCATGTATTAAGTAATTGTAAAAAAATAACTTGGGATGATTCTATATAAAGAACCACAGATTGAACAGATGAAAAAAGATTTTTCAGCTTATTCACAAACTATTCGTGTTTCCATGGAAGGCTTTTCCGTGTAAATGGAAAACCTTTCCGTGTAAACGGAGAACTTTTCCGCGTACATGGAAAACTTTTCCATATAGATTTTTCCTCATGCGGAGTAAGTTTTTTAGCCATCATCGGCATGTTTGGGTGGGTGTTGTGTCGATTTCAGGAGGCTAACCTACAGTAATCGTTAAAAAGAACTTGGTACGATTCTATTAAGGAAAGACAACTTGTGTTATTTATACCAACTTATTTTTTCATTATTACTAAAACATTTCAAAATGCCTATTAAGGTAGTTGCAAATAATCAATCCGCTGAATGAATATAACACACCAACCAAACAAGCAATTTAATTCCTACAAAGAGGGACTTGACTTAGATTTTCTGCGTAAATACTGCACGGAGCATGGGGAAGTGCGGACATTTCGACGGGGCGAAACATTAGAGGATGCGAATGAGCCGGCACGGTGGATGGCCTACGTAAAGAAGGGATGTTTCAAGTATATGGTGCATAACAAGGAGGAGGGGAAGGACTACTGCACAGGCTTCGCATTTGAGGATGAATTCGTAGGAGATTATCCCAATTGTCTTTCTGGCAAGATGTCTGAAGTAACTATTGTGGCAGGAACTTCATGCAAAGTATTTCAAATCACAGGCCAAGAATTGTGCTCATTGTTAGATTCCGCCAATAACAAAGAACTCAAGCAAGCTATATCCGAACATCTTTTTTCTCAAATTTACGCACAATATCTGGACATCTATCGTATGACGATTAGAGAACGATACAAGCGTCTGCTCCTTCGTAGTCCTGATATAGTACAAAGCATTAGTCTGAAAGATATAGCATCATATCTGAAAGTAACACCCACTACCATTAGCAACATACGAAGGGAAATAACTTTTGGTCTGTAAACTCTCAAAACGTTTTGAGAGTTTGTACTCTTATTTGCTTTTTTGTTTCGTAATGAATGTATAGCTAATGCATTCTCATTATATTTGTACTCAAAAAAAGTGAAATGAAGATTGTTATTATTGGTGCCACATCAGGCATTGGCAAAGCACTTTTTAAGAGATACGCAAATGAAAAAAATCGCATTGGTATTATCGGACGGCGTAAGCATCTATTGGATGAATTGCGTAAACAATACCCAAAGAATACTATTACAGCAACAGCCGACATTACTAACTTGGAAGAAACAATGCAAGCCATTGATGTGCTTCTCAAAGAGTTGGGGCACTTCGATCTTGCCATCATCTGCTCAGGAACGGGCGAAATAAATGCTACTCTTGACTTTCTCGTGGAGCGTCCAACTATTTATACAAATGTTGTGGGTTGGACATTTGTGATTGATACGCTTTATCACATCTTTGAACAGCAAGGGTACGGCCATCTTGTAGCCATCACTTCTGCTGGCGGTCTGCGCGGAGAACCAATGGCACCAGCATATAGCGCAACTAAGGCCTACCAAATAAACTATATGGAGGCACTGCGCAAGAAAGCTTACAAGAGCGGTTGTCGCATAACAATTACCGACATTCGCCCTGGTCTCGTTGATACTGCAATGGCAAAAGGCGAAGGACTATTTTGGGTGATGCCTGTTGAGAAAGTTGCCAGTCAAATCACATCTGCCATTTGCAGGAAGAAGTCCAAAGCTTATGTCACAAAACGTTGGCATTTACTTGCAGTTATCAATAGAAATCTTCCTTTTACATTATATAAAAGGATGTGAAATTGTCATGGGGACATCTTGAGAGATTGAGAGGGAGGTTTGGTGGAGTTGATTGTTTTTTGTAATTTTGCAGCGAAATTCGAGATAACAATCAATGATGTATCAATTCGAGAAAGTGAAAAAATTCTTTCTGAAGGAAGAAAAGAGGGATGGTCTGTTCGGGATGGAATGGCTCACACTGCTGTATATGGGTATCACACTCATCATGGTGTTTGTGTGGTGGCATTCGGTGAACGACCCCGTTCAGATGGTCATGGCAAGAGTGGTGGTGACTGGATGCATGGGACTGCTGTTGCTGCTCTATCGCTATTGGCCAAGCCGTATGGTGATACTGCTTCGCATTGTCCTTCTGATGGTGGCACTCATTCAGTGGTATCCCGAAACTTACGAATTCTGCAAGCATTTCAACTATCAAGACCATGTGTTTGCCAGCATCGACTATGAGATGTTTGGTTACCAACCAGCCATCGAATTTAGCAAGCGCGTACCGAGTGTATTCTGGTCGGAGTCGTTCTGCTTGGGCTATTATGCGTACTACTATATGATGGCGGCAACAATGGTGTACTACCTATTGATGGAATACAACCGCCTGAACTGGGCAGGCTTCGTGTTCTTCGCCTCGTTCTTCGTGTTCTATTTCATCTATTATTTTCTGCCTGTTGCAGGTCCTCAATACTATTACAAGGCTATTGGCGAAGAAAATTCGCTTCATTATTATTTCCCTGAGACATATCATTATTTTGCCTCCCACACTGAGGCACTGACCATTGACATCAAGGGATGGTTCAGCCAGTTGGTGGTGGGAGCACAAGAGATAGGTGAACGCCCTACGGCAGCCTTCCCAAGCAGTCATGTGGGCATGTCCACCGTGTGCATGCTCTTAGCGCTTGCTGCCAAGCGGAAATGGCTCTTCTGGGCCATGCTCCCTTTGTGGATTTTGCTTGTCTTTGCCACTGTCTATATCAAGGCGCACTATGTCATCGACTCTTTGGCTGGACTGCTATTTGCCGTCGTTTTCTTCCTTTTGTTCAGTTGGATGTTCTCCTGCTGGCTGAAGAGGAAAAAGAACCATGAAGCATGAGGCTCTGCAAGGAACTACAGTCGGCAATGAATGCCGAGGGCATCTGGAGCGATGGAGAAGCGCGAGCCATGTCGCTCTTACTACTTGAAGAAGTGGCTGGACTGACAACAGCTGATGTGCTGATGGAGCGCGACGATGAACTTCCCGATGACATCAAGATGAGGCTCCGCTCGATGGCTGAACGCATGAGCAAGGGAGAACCCGTGCAATATGTGTTGGGCTTCCAACGCTTTTGTGGGCTGAAAATCGGTGTAGCACCAGGGGTACTTATCCCTCGTCCCGAGACAGAGGAACTAGTGATGCTCATTGCCGACGAAGTGCAGAAAAGGACGAATTCATCGAAAGAAATCCGCATTCTCGACATCGGTACAGGCAGTGGGTGCATAGCTTTGGCACTCAAGCATCTGCTGGGTGAGAAAGCCCACGTGGTGGGTTGGGACATTTCGGACGATGCCTTGCGCATTGCACAAGCCAATGCTGAAGCACTGGCATTGGATGTAAGTTTCGAGCAGCACGATATTCTCGCTTCTGAGAGCTACGACGAACAGTTTGACATCATCGTGAGCAATCCGCCCTACATCTGCGAGAGCGAGGTAAGGGAAATGGAGCGAAACGTGATAGACTATGAACCCGAACAGGCTCTTTTCGTGAAGGACGAAGACCCACTGCTGTTCTATCGAACGATTGCAGAGAAGGGAAAGTCGTTGCTCCGCACGGGTGGACGACTCTTCTTCGAAATCAATCGACGCTTTGGCGAGGCAACGAAGTCTTTGCTCGAAAACAAGGGATACTGCGATGTGCAACTGCGAAAGGACAGTTTCGGCAACGACAGGATGATGAGTGCAAGCTGGGGATGGATAATGAAAATGGAGTGAGTTGAAGAACGTTCTTTTCCTTCTATAACCTCAATACTTTCTATTCTCTCTAATACAAAATAATCACAGACGATGGAACGCAAGAAGAAACCCATGACGGAGGAAGCCGCCTACTTACGACTTTCGGCACAATGTGCCGCAGCTGAATTGTGCGTGGCCGACGTGAAGCGCAAGATGGCCTATTGGGACATGCCTGAAGGAAGTGAAGAGCGCGTCGTCGCCCAGCTTCTGCGAGAACGATTCATCGACGAGAACCGTTTTGCCCACGCTTTCGTGCGCGACAAGTTCAGATACAACAAATGGGGCAAGACGAAAATAGAATTTGAACTGAAAAAGAAAGGTATCAAGAGCGAGGACATTGCCGATGCCTTGACAGAAATAGAGGAAAACGACTCGGAGGACGTGCTGCTAAAGCTACTGAAGAACAAGTTGAAAAGTACGAAGGGCAATAGCGACTACGAGGTGTTCCTCAAACTTTTGCGCTTCTCTGCCCAGCGTGGCTTTTCGCAGGAGCAAGCTCACCGATGCTTGAAGAAAATCATCAAGGAGGACTTGGATTAGGATATGAAAATTCGAGATATAGACTTTGGCCCACAGCCCGTGTTCCTGGCACCGATGGAGGACGTGACCGACCCGGCATTCCGCTTGCTCTGCAAGGAGTTTGGAGCCGAGATGGTTTATTCCGAATTTGTAAGTGCCGACGCCCTTATCCGCAACGTGAACCGCTCGCTGGAGAAAATACGTGTGCAGGACGAGGAGCGCCCCGTAGCCGTGCAGATATACGGACGTGATGTGGAGTCGATGGTAGAGGCCGCACGGATGGTGGAGGAAGCTGCCAAACCCGATGTGCTCGACATCAACTTCGGTTGCCCCGTAAAGAAAGTGGCCGGCAAGGGTGCAGGTGCAGGAATGCTGAAGAACATTCCGCTGATGCTCGACATTACTCGGGCCGTGGTGAAAGCCGTGAAACTCCCTGTGACGGTAAAGACTCGCCTCGGTTGGGACCACGAGAATAAAGTCATCGTCGAACTGGCTGAGCAGTTGCAGGATTGCGGCATCGAAGCCCTCACCATCCACGGAAGAACGCGTAGTCAGATGTACACGGGCGAAGCCGACTGGACACTGATTGGCGAAGTAAAGAACAACCCACGCATGACCATTCCCATCATTGGCAATGGCGACATCGATTCGCCCGAGAAGGCGAAGGAGGCGTTCGACCGTTGGGGCGTGGATGCTGTGATGGTGGGCAGAGCCACCTTCGGCCGTCCATGGATTTTCAAGGAAATCCGCACTTATCTTGACACGGGTGAGCACGCCCAACTCTCCACAGAATGGAAACTCGATGTACTGCGCCGGCAAATCAGGAAAAGCGTGGAGTGTTCGATGCAGCGCACCGACTGCCCTCGCAAAGCCACCGAATTGGGTGGCATCATTCATGTGCGCCGCCATTTGGCTTCCTCTCCACTCTTCAAGGGCATCCCCGACTTCAAGCCTACACGCATCAGAATGCTCAGGGCAGAAACGATGGACGAACTGTTCAAGATTTTGGACGAAGCCGCCCAAAAGTTAAGGGAAAACGCATGAAATGGTATTGTTTATACTAAAATATCATAAATTTATACCTTATTTATTTAGTGAGAAGAAAATAAAGTGTAAATTTGCAGGATTTTTGTAAAGTAAAAAGTTTATTCATCTAAACCCAAGAAAAAAGAAAATGGACAAATTGAGTTATGCACTTGGCATTGGCATCGGTCAGCAATTGCGTCAGATGGGTCTGAAAGACAAACTTGTTGTTGAGGATTTCGCACAATCCATCACCGACATGCTGCAGGGCAACGAGCTGAAAGTGAAGAGCCATGAGGCACAAGGCATAGTTGAAGCTTTCTTTCATGAGCAGGAAAAGAAAATGAGTGCTGAGAAGGCAGAAGCAGGCAAGAAAGCAAAGGAAGAAGGCGCTGTGTTCCTTCAGAACAACAAAACCCGCCCAGGTGTGATTACCACTGCCAGCGGCTTGCAATACGAAGTGCTGAAGGAAGGCAATGGCAAGAAGCCAAAAGCTACCGACAAAGTACGCTGCCACTACGAAGGCACGCTCATCAATGGTCAGGTTTTCGACTCGTCGTACCAACGCAATGAGCCTGCCGTATTCGGTTTGAACCAAGTGATTACAGGCTGGACAGAAGGTGTGCAACTCATGTCGGAAGGTGCGAAATACCGCTTCTACATCCCTTACATGTTGGCTTACGGCGAAGGCGGTGCAGGCGAAATGATTCCTCCATTCGCAACGCTCATCTTCGATGTAGAACTCATCGAGGTGCTCTAAGTAACGATTAAAAAACCAAATAAAAAAAACAATTCAAAAAAACGACAATGAAGAAAATTGCATTTTTGGCAGCTGTTGCTGCCGTAGCTCTCTACTCTTGTGGTGGAAGCGAAGTGAAACCAGAATTTAAGGACGAAGTGGATTCACTGGCATACGAACTTGGTGTAGCTCAGTCGGAAGGCTTGAAGCAGTACATGTCTATGCAGCTGGGCGTGGACAGCACTCAGATGGACGAATTCATCAAGGGTATGAAGGAAGGTGCACTCAACGAATCCGACCCTAAGAAGGACGCTTTCTACAAGGGTATCGAAGTAGGTAAGCAGATTCAGCAGATGAACAAGGGCCTCACCAACCAGGTTTATGGCGACGACTCTACTAAGTCGGTGAAGGTGGGCAACCTCTTGGCTGGTATCATTGCAGGCTTGAATGGCACTGCCAACGAAACAGCAGAAGTAGCTGGTCAGAAGTTCGAAGCACTCCTCGAACCAATCCGCACCAAGAACCTTGAGAAGGAATTTGGCGACAACAAGAAGGCTGGCGAGAAGTATCTTGCAGACAACGCTAAGAAGGAAGGTGTTGTAACACTCCCAAGCGGTGTTCAGTACAAGGTACTCACCAAGGGTACAGGTGCTCTCCCAACCGACTCTTCTGTTGTGAAGGTGAACTACGAAGGTAAGCTCATCGACGGCACGAAGTTCGATTCTTCTTACGACCGCAACCAGCCTCTCGAAGTGAACATGGCTACTCCACGCGTCATCCCAGGATGGGTTGAAGTGCTGAAGCTGATGCCAGCAGGCTCAGTTTGGGAAGTAACCATTCCTCAGGAGCAGGCTTACGGTTCACAGAACCAAGGAGGACAGATTAAGCCATTCTCCACACTCATCTTCAAGATGGAAGTGCTGAAATAATCTCTCCTTTAATTAGAAGGAAGGACGAAAAGAGGTTGTAAGAAGAAAGGAGCAAGAAGAGAAGCACTTCTTCTCACAACTCTTGCAACCTCTCTCCGTTTTCCCTAATGGTAGGTTCTAAAAATTATGTCGGATTGATTTTTGAATTGATTTGATTTGGATTTTTGTCAGTTTTTGAGGGCGCATAGCGAGCTATGTAACCGAGAAAAGTGGCAAAAAGACTTCAAATCAAACAAAAAGCAACCGAAATGAAATTAAATAAATTGGTAGTGAACTAAAAAACAGAATTTTTAGAACCTACCTAATATCATTTTCAAGAGTTAATTCATTATTTCAAACCATTAAAAAAACTGTAGAACTATGAAGAAGTTTTTAATGATTTCCGCCATTGCAATGGCTTTTGCAGCATCGGCTCAGGCACAGGCTGTGTCAACACAAGTAGATCCAATAGCTCAGCAGGAACTCCTCAAGCAGCAGGAAAAGATTGCTAAACAGGCTGAAAAGGATAGAATCAAGGCTGAGAAGAAGGCACAGAAGGCTCAGGAAAAGGCTGAGAAGAAGGCTCGCGAAAAAGCCGAGAAGAAGGCTAAGAAGGAAGCAGAAAAGGCTGCAAAGAAGGCTGAGAAGAAAGCAAAAAAAGATGCCGAAAAGGCTGCAAAGAAAGCTCAGAAGGACGCTGAAAAGGCAAGACTGAAAGCAGCAAAGGAAGCTCAGAAGGATGCAGAAAAGGCTCAGAAGAAAGCCCTGAAGGCTCAGGAAAAGGCTAACGAGGCAGCTCAGGATGCTTTGAAAGCTCAGCAGAAGGCTAATAATTTCTAAACGAAATCTTAAACGAAGAATGAAGAGTGAAGAATGATTCTACATTTTTCATTCTTCTTTTTAATTTGAATTATGAAAAAAATCATTACTTTTGCCTCTTTGGCACTCTTGCTGATGGCTGCACCTGTTCATGCTCAGAACATGATAACCGTGGATGCAAAGGCTGCACAAAAGGCTGAAAAGGAAAGAATCAAGGCTGAAAAGAAGGCTGCCAAGGAGCAGGCAAAGGCTGCAAAACTCGCTGCCAAGAATGCTCAAAATGCCACAGAAAACAAAACCATCGCTCCTATCGCGGGCGAATTCAAGAACGAAAAACCAGCTCTCGTCACTTCAGGCGACTCCACCGCTTACCTCTTCGGTATCTCGCAGTCGAACGGACTGAAGGCATACATGGTGAACCAGCTGAAAGTAGATACCGCTTACATCAACACTTTTGCTCGTGGCATCATGGACCGCGCATCGGTGGACCCTGCCGACAAGGAACTGCATGCTTACAATGCAGGTCTCAACATCGGTGGACAGATTGAGCAGATGACAGAGCAATTCCGCAACGACTACTACAAGGCTGACCCTGCCGCCAAGGTAGATCCACGCATTGTGGCTTCGGCCATCATCGCAGGACTGACTGGCCAGAGTGAAATCAGTTCCGAAGAAGCCATGAACCAGTTCCGCACCATCATGACAGAGCGTCAGAAACAGAACATGGAAGCTCTCTACGGTGAGAACCGCGAGGCTGGCCGACTCTTCCTCGAGCAGAACAAGAAGAAGCCAGGCGTAGTGACACTTCCTTCAGGACTCCAGTACAAGGTGCTGACCGAAGGCAAAGGTGCCATTCCAACAGCTAACCAGAAGGTGAAGGTGAACTACGAAGGACATCTCATCGATGGAACTGAGTTTGACTCCTCGTACAAGCACAACGAACCAAGCACATTCCAAGCCAACCGAGTGATTAAGGGATGGACTGAAGCGCTTACAAAGATGCCTGTAGGCTCAAAGTGGGAGCTCTATATTCCTTACGAACTGGCTTACGGAGAGCGCGAATCAGGCAAAATCAAACCTTATTCCGCCCTCATATTCACAGTGGAATTGCTCGGAATAGAGGACAATGCCCTGGACAAAGCCAAAGCAGTTGTCAACAAGGCAAAAACCAAAAAGCCAGCTGCCAAGAAATAATGAAAATTCCTCCTGTCTTCCCCTCGGGGGAGCTGGAGGGGGGGTCGCTTGAACTATGCCGAATCGCGACGTTATTCGATGTAGTCAAATAAAAAGAAAAAGTAATTTTAACTTTCAATTATCTCACAAAAAAGTGCCAAAACCGACATTTTGGCACTTTTTTATGAAAATAAATCGAAAAAATTGTGTCGGAGTTAAAAAAAATCATTACATTTGCTTTTGTTGATGAATGAATCACATCATACGAGAACCGTTTTCGAAACTATTTCATCAGATAAAGTTCGTAATACCAATATTTCTTTTCACTAAAAGCTATCACAAAACATTGTCATGGAAAAGATAGACAAACTTGACAAGCAAATCATGGAGATTATCTCCGGCAACGCACGTATTCCTTTCAAGGACGTAGCAGCAGCATGTGGAGTTTCGCGTGCAGCCATCCACCAGCGCGTTCAGCGTCTCATCGACATGAACGTCATCGTGGGTTCTGGCTATAATGTAAACCCAAAGAGTCTTGGTTATAACACTTGTACCTACGTTGGCATCCGTTTGGAAAAGGGTTCCATGTACAAACGGGTGGTTGACGAACTGAAGCACATTCCTGAAATCGTGGAATGTCACTACACAACAGGTCCTTACACCATGCTCATCAAGCTCTTTGCACGCGACAATGAGCAACTGATGGAGCTGTTGAACACCAAAATCCAGGGTATTCAGGGAGTGGATTCCACCGAAACCCTCATTTCACTCGACCAAAGCATCAAGAAAGAAGTGCCTATCTCCACAGAGGACGACGACATTTAAGTTAAAAGTTAAAAATTAATAGTTATAAGTAATCTGCACATGGGCATTTATTTGACTTTTAATTTTTACTTTTACTCACCACAGATTACCCTCCCATGACCAATCTCCACTTTGAAGGACTACTCATAGGCATTGCCACTTTTCTTATCATTGGCGTCTTTCATCCCGTCATCATCAAAATGGAATACCACACCGGTACACGCTACTGGTGGGTATTGTTATTGGCTGGCATCATTGCCATCCTCGTCGGACTATTCTTCGTTGCAAACATAGTCCTCAACGCCATCCTTGGCGCCTTCGCCTTCTCAGCCTTTTGGGGCATCGGTGAACTCTTTGCACAGGAAAAGCGAGTGCAGAAAGGCTGGTTTCCACGAAATCCGAAGAGAACCTACAAATGGGACAAGGAAAACGAATAATGAAAACATCTATTATCTAACACACAACTCATCTTTACTAACCAATCATTCATGCACCAGCCGTTCACAACAAGAACGACTGGTGTTTCTTTTGATGAAAGTTTATTTCATCTTTTCCAGCAATCCTGCCAATCCTTCAAGGTCGCGGGCATCTACTTTTAGGTCAAGCAGATTGCCATTGCGGTCGAAGAGCTTGTAAGTAGGCCAAGAGTGTACATTGAGGTAGTGCTCAATAGCACTCTGCTGCTCTTCTGGCAGGTTGTAATGTGCCACGTTCGGACCGCTTATATTATATTCCTTGATAACATTCTCCCACGAGGACTGGGGACTTCCGTTGGCAAGATAGAGGTATTCAATGTCGTAGTCCTTCAGTCGTGCATACTCCTCGGTGGAGTGGCTGAGAGCCTCACGGCAAGGCCCGCACCATGTGCCCCAAATGTCGAGCAGCACGAACTTACCCTTATAAGGTTCGAGGATTTTCTTCAGCAGTGCCTCGCCTTCAGAAATATCCTTGAGATTGTCTGATGATTTGAGCACCAGTTTGTCAAATTCGCGGTTCTCAATGGCAAGGTAGTAGTCGTTTTGCTTCTCAATCATCGCAATATCCACGGGATTGGCAACCAAGGCCTTCAGCGTGTCGATGACCATCGGCGACAGCGACATGTGCGTGTGGTTAATTTCCCCTTTGACCAACCGTGTAAGCCAGATGTCTTTGAAGTCTTGGTCGGCACCCAGCGAATCGAGGGCAAAAGCCTCTTGCTTCATCCGGATAACGAGACCTATTCCATTCAGCACTTTCTGACCTCTTGGACCATGGATAAGCTTGTTCACCTCAGCTATCATGTCAGCATTGTCGGCATTCAGCTTTTCGACTACCTTCTGCTTTTCTTCTGGTGTTGCAACCATCTCGACCCTAGCATTTGCATCAATTAGCCAGTCCTTCCAACGGTTCAACAGCGACAGTTCCTCATCGTTCGAGGCTATCACGTCGTTGTAGTCATAGATGTTCCAGTTCACCTTCCAAACCCTTTTGCGCATCACCTCGCCGAGATAGTCGCGCATGAATGGTATGAAGTCACGATAGAGCGTGTAAGGCTTAATGGCGTTCTGCCAGCACTCCTTGCCCAAATAGTCCATGTATTCCTGTGGCATCTCGTAGTTTGGAAAATGGAAGTGTGCCTGTGTCATCGACTCACCCAGTATGTTCTGATAGAATCCAGCCACATAGTCCCGATAGCGCTGCGAAAGATTCGGATGAGTCGTAACCCATTGCTCCAACTCGCCCATCTGCGTTCGTCTGACACTGTCGGCTTGAGCCAGATATGTCATGGGGTCAAGGTCACTACGACTGCGGTCTATGTCAGCCGAAGCCCACGAATGGGGATGAGCTAACAATTCGTTCTGCACCCGCACATCGTTGCCCATCCACAGTGTCTGCCCCGTCTTGAAGTCGTTCAGGAAGAAATAGGTCTTGCCTGGCTCCAGCACAG
>CADBXS010000119.1:7172-8255 GCA_902798705.1 uncultured Bacteroidales bacterium | reverse complement strand
GGCTTCTCACCGCCCTACTGTCCATCATGCTGGGCGTGATGAACGTTCTTCCTATTCCAGCCCTCGACGGAGGACACGCCATCTTCTGCATCTACGAAATCATCACTGGCAGAAAACCCAGCGACAAGTTCCTGGAACGCGCACAGTACGTCGGCATGTTCATCCTCTTTGGCCTACTCATCTTTGCCAATCTTAACGACATCCTCCGACTCTTCGGACTTCTATAGGAAGCCCCATCCAGCTCCCCCCAAGGGGGAGAAAGTGAAAAGTGAGAAGTGAAAAAGTCCATTCGGATGGTATCGCTTCTCACTTTTCGCTTCATGTTCTAACGCGTACAAATGTGAAACGTGAAGTGAGGAGAACAACGGAAATAACGGAAATAGTTCGGAAATACGAAAATAAAAGTTTCAACACAATAAAAGCAGCAATGCTACGTTAATAAATTATTATGAAGATACTCTGCGTAGGCATGAACTATGCCGCACACAATCAGGAGCTCAATAATACGTTGTCTCTCTCTGAGCCCGTTCTCTTTTCAAAACCCGAATCTGCACTCATTCGGGAAGGGAAGCCATTTTTCATTCCCGACTTTGCAGATCGTTTCGACTATGAGACGGAAATCGTGGTACGTATCAACCGCTTGGGCAAGGACATTGCCGAGCGCTTCGCCTATCGCTACTACGATGAAGTGACGGTGGGCATCGACTTCACAGCCCGCGACCTTCAGGAAAAGCTCCGACGCAACGGACTGCCGTGGGACATCTGCAAGGGGTTCGACGGTGCCGCTGCCGTGGGAAGGTTTGTCGATAAGAGGGAGCTGCCCCCTGTGCAGGACCTGCATTTCCATCTTGACATCGACGGCACGACGGTGCAGCGCGGACACACGGCAGACATGATCCACTCTATTGACAAGATTGTGTCCTATGCCAGCCGCTTCTTCACGCTGAAGACAGGCGACCTGATTTTCACAGGTACTCCCGTCGGTGTGGGCCCTGTGTGCCAGGTGCAGCGGCTTGCGGGTTTCATTGAAGACCAACGGCTTTTGGAATTGAAGGTGAAATAAAGAAGGCCTCGCCTCCTCCT
>CADBXS010000119.1:0-7159 GCA_902798705.1 uncultured Bacteroidales bacterium | reverse complement strand
CCCGACCCCTCTCCAAAGGGCGATGGGAGTGGAAAGAGAAAGGCCGTTTTTAATTTTTAGTTTTTTTTACTTTTTTCATGAAACGACTTTACATATTTGCTCTTCTGCTTTCGTTCACTGCCTTGTTACATGCTCAGAATGCAAGTTCGCGCTACACGAAGGCTTCTGTACTTGCATCGGGAAAGTGGGTGAAGATGGCTGTCACCAGTCCTGGCATCTATCAACTTTCGACGAGCAACCTGAAGTCGATGGGCTTCTCCAACCCTGCCAAAGTGCGACTCTACGGCCTGAACCTGGAAGTGCTGCCCGAAACATCCATCGAGAATATCGATGACGACTTGGTGGAAATTCCCCTCTACCATACGGCCGACAAAGTGCTGTTCTACGGCAGGGGAAGCACGAACTGGACGCTGAGTAGCAGTTCGGGGACGGCGGCCCTGTTCACGCATCTCAATAATCCCTACAGCAGTCGAACCTATTATTTCCTGACCGAATCCGACAGCCTCACGCCAAAGTCGTTCGAGAAATTCGCCTACGAAGTGCCTGAAGCGACTGAGAGGCAAACGACATTCCCCGAGCACCAACTCATCGAGAAGGATGCATTCAGTTTTCTCAATGCTGGCCGTACTTTTTTCGACAGTTATGACTTTGCCAACGGCAATTCGCAAACCTACTCGCTCTCTTTGCCAGGCATTGCACCATCCACCAGTGTACGCCTGTCTGTACAGTTCGGTGCAGCAGGTAAGAAATCCTCATCGGTGGCCATCAGCTTCAACGATTCGGCTTGCGGCACACTGTCCTTCGCGTCGCTGAGTGAATACGAGTATGGAAAGGTGTCGTCCCGAACCATCACTCTCCCTGCTCCAAAACAAGAGAGCAACAATGTGAAACTGGTGCATACGCGTGAGTCGGGAATCGCAGGGCACCTCGACTATATCCGTGCCAGCTATATCCGTCGCCTGAATCTGACGGGCAATGAATTGCTGTTCCGTCCTAATGCTACGGGCAGTGTCGTTTTCAGCCTCACGGGTGGCAATGCCTCAACAATCTTCTGGCGCATCAGCAATGCCAAGGGCATCGAGGAGGTGGAGGGTACATTCGACAGCTCGACGAACACGTGGTCCATCCCGTTCACGAGCGATACTTCCGCATCGGCCAACGACTGGAAGAGCGAGGAACTGGTTGCGCTGAATCCTTCTGCCACCTTCCCTACCCCAACACTGGTAGGCAATGTGGAGAACCAGAACCTACACGCCCTGCGAAACATAGACTTTGTCATCGTCGTTCCTAACTCGGGTAAAATTACCCAGCAGGCTCAGCGCCTTGCAGATATTCACACGCAGGTGGACACTATGAAATGCGCTGTCGTCACAGCCAATCAGGTCTATAACGAGTTTTCCGCAGGAAAACCTGATGCCACTGCCATCCGCCGCTTCATGAAGATGCTTTACGACACGGCATCCACCCCTGCGCAACGCCCTAAGAACCTGCTGCTCTTTGGTGATTGCATCTGGGACAACCGCCTCATTACTCCTGGACTGAGCAAACTGAATGCGGATGACTATCTGCTGTGCTACGAATCGGAGAATTCCATCAGCCACACGAACAGCTACATATTGGAGGAATACTTCGCTCTGCTTGACGACAATGGGGCAGCAAATGTGCTGAACGAGAAGCCTCGTATTGGCGTTGGACGCATTCCTGCCACCACCACGGCACAGGCCAAGGGGGTGGTTGACAAATTGATTACCTATATCAAGAATGAGCAGGTGGGTGCTTGGAAAAACACCATCTGCGTGTTGTGTGATGATGGTAACGAGAATTCCCACATGCGCGACGGTGAAGCCATCATCAGTCAGACAAAGTCACTCTATCCCGACTACCGCATCAAGCGCATCTATTGGGACACCTACACCCGTGAGCAGAGCTCGACGGGCAATTCCTACCCGACCGTGAAGGCCGACATCGACAAGCAAATCACCGATGGCGCACTTATCATGAACTACTCGGGACATGGAGCTGCCTATTGCCTCTCGCACGAGCAAGTGGTGCTAAGAAGCGATTTCGAGAACTGGTCGTCTCCACGTCTTCCGCTCTGGGTAACAGCAGCCTGCGACATCACCCCTCTCGACATGAATGAGGAGAACATCGGCGAGACGGCCATTCTCAATCCCAAGGGTGCTGCAATGGGCATCCTTACGGCGGCTCGCACCGTTTATCAGAGTTCGAACCGCGAACTGAACCTTGCTTTCATGAAATATGTGCTCGCCAAGAATAGCGAAAGACGCACCTACTCCATTGGCGAGGCACTCTCACAGGCAAAAAGCGACCTGATTGCTTCCAATTCATCCCCCATCAACAAAGCTCATTTCATCTATCTTGGCGACCCTGCCATGCGCTTGCTGGTGCCTACCTACAAAGTGGCTATAGACCGAATCAATGATGTGTCGCTGTCGAATGGTACCACTCCATCCGTCAGCGCTGGAAGCAAGGTGAAGGTGGTGGGACACATCGAGGATGAAAACGGAAATGTCGCTACCAACTACAAGGGTAAAGTGTATCCTACCATTTTCGACAACATCGAACTCGTCACCTGCCTGAACAATCCTTTCGGAGAGTCAAACGGAAACGAGAGCGAGGAGCCTTTCACCTTCTACGACCGCATCCGTATGCTCTACAATAGCATCGACAGTGTTTCGGCAGGACAGTTCTCCTTCACTTTCCCTATCCCATTGGATAACAACTATAGTGGCGAAAACGGACTTATCTCGCTCTATGCATCCAATGAACAGCAAAGCATTGAGGCGAATGGGTATTGCGACAAGTTTCTGATTAGCGGCACCAACCCTGCACTCTCTACGGATACGGTTGGTCCCGACATCACACTCTATCTCAACTCCACCAGTTTTACAAACGGAAGCACTGTCAACGAAACACCGCTGCTCATGGCTACGATTTCTGATGAAGACGGTATCAATGTCACAGGAAGTGGTGTGGGACACGACATCGTGGTCATCATCGACAACGATGAGAGCCTCACCTACTCTCTCAACAGCTATTTCATCCCTGCTGTCGGCGATTACCGCAAGGGAAGCATTTCGTTCAGTATTCCAGATTTATCTGATGGGCACCACACACTCACACTCAGAGCATACGACATTCTCAACAACCCTGCCCAGAAAATCATTGACTTCTACGTGAACGAAGGCGCAAAACCGACCATCTTCAACTTTGTCATCGACACCAGTCGTTCGGGAAATATCATTTTCACCGTCATCAACGACCGCCCTGAATCAACCATCGGCCTTTCGCTCCGTATCTACGACATAGCTGGACGACTGGTGCACGAGTCCACAGAACAAGGGCACAGCACATCGGGTACCTATTCCTTCACATGGAACTACAACGAGGCCGGCACGTCCATTCCATCGGGCGTATATATTGCCAAGGTGGGCATCTCATCCAATTCAGGGGACGAAGCAACAGAAGCCAAGAAATTCTTGATTCTTCAGAAGAAAAATAAGTAACATTACTATCATGCACAGATACATGAAAAAAATAACATTAGCAGCAGTGGCAATATCCCTTGCCACTGTTGGTTATTCTCAAAATTACACACTGAAGTCCATCAGTGCACAGCGACTGGAAGTGACACGTGCCTACGATTTCCATCCTGATGCTGAAGCACTGGCCATTGTTGCCCCTTATAAGCATGGAGTTGACAGCATCATGTCACCCGTTTTGGGCATCAGTGACAGCAAGATGGATGCACGTCGTCCCGAAAGCACGCTTTCCAATCTCTTTGCCGACATTCTTCTCGAAAGCTCTAAGCAATACGGCAAGAAAGCTGACCTCGCCATCTGCAACATGGGTGGCCTTCGTGCATCCCTTCCAGAAGGAGAAGTGACAGTGGGTCACATCATGGCCATCGCTCCATTTGAAAACAAGTTTTGCTTACTAACCATGCGTGGAAGCGACCTCCTCAACCTATTCCAGGAAATAGCAAAGAACGGAGGTGAAGGTATCAGCGGGACCACGCTGCAGATTACCTCCGACGGCAAACTTCTCTCAGCTCAAGTGGGTGGAAAGCGCATCCAACCTAACAAGATATATCAGATTGCCACACTGGACTATTTGGCAGAAGGAAACGACGGAATGGTGTCATTCAAGAAATGCCTCTCGAAAGACATCAAGGACATCATGGTTCGAGACATATACATGAACCATATCCGCTCCATCACCCAGCAAGGAAAAATACTTTCTGCTCAGGTGGAAGGCCGCATCCTTGTTGATGGCAAAACAGCCACTGAATACAATGCCAGCAAAACTTCTAAACGTAAAGATGTTATCCTTCAGATTGTTCACACCAACGACACTCATTCATGCATCGAGCCGTTAGGTGCTTCTGCTGGAACCAATGCCGACAAGGCAGGATATATGCGTCGCAGTGCATTGCTGCAAGACATCCGTGCCGTCGATCCTGACATCCTGCTCTTAGACTGTGGCGACTTCTCCCAAGGCTCTGCTTACTACAACCTATACAAGGGTGAAGTAGAAATTAAACTCATGAATCACATGGGTTACGATGCTGCCACCATCGGTAACCATGAGTTCGACTTTGGCATTGACAATATGGTGCGTCTTTTCAAGATGGCCAACTTCCCTATCCTCTGCTGCAACTACGCTTTTTCGGGAACACCACTCGACGGAATCGTGAAGCCTTACACGATTGTAGAGAAGAAAGGACTTAAAATAGGACTCATCGGCGTTTGCCCTAAACTTGAAGGACTCGTTGCACAAGCCAACTACGGCAATATCGTTTATAATGACCCTATCGCCTGTGCCAATCCTATCGCAGAAAGACTCAAAAACGAAGAGCATTGTGACCTCGTCGTAGTACTCTCCCACCTCGGTTGGCTTGTAGGATTGAGCGATTCGATGAACGATCAGACATTCATATCCCAAACTCGCAACATCGATGTGGTGGTAGGCGGTCATACCCACACTTATTTCCGGCATCCTGAGTATGTCAACAACCTCGACGGCAAACCTGTCCTCTGCAACCAGATGGGTAAGAACGCACAATGGGTAGGAACCCTACAAGTCGACATGCAAGCCCGCTAATAGTCCTCCATGAGATATTTTGTTACTCTATCATACGATGGTGCTGCCTATCATGGTTGGCAGATACAGCCCAATGCCAATAGCGTACAGGAAACGCTCCAAAATGCGTTCAGCACCATCCTGCGTCAAAACATTGAAATAGTGGGAGCTGGACGCACCGACACAGGAGTTAATGCCAGCAAGATGATTGCACATTTTGATGTTTGCACACCTATCGACGCTATTCGATTGGTCAAGCAGCTCAACCGTCTTCTTCCTCAAGACATTGCCATCCAGCACATCACTCCCGTCGTTTCTGATGCTCATGCTCGCTTCTCGGCGCTGTCACGCACCTACCACTATCACATCTTACTCTCCAAGTCTCCCTTCTCACGGCATTATGCCTACCGCTATCCGCTTCCCCTCGATTTCCAACTTATGAACGAAGCAGCGCAACAGCTTTTCAACTACACCGATTTTACATCCTTCTCCAAACTCCATACTGACACTAAAACGAACAATTGCAAAATCAGGCGAGCAGAATGGATTCAAGACGATGTTAACAATTGGACATTCGTCATTCAAGCAGACCGTTTCCTGCGTAACATGGTACGTGCCATTGTCGGTACACTGCTCGACGTTGGCAGAGGAAAGCTCACCATTCCCCAATTCTGCCAAGTTATTGAATCACAAAACCGATGCGCAGCAGGTAGCAGCGTTCCTCCGCACGCTCTCTTCCTCTCCGATATCACATATCCCGATAACATTTATATTAATATTGAGGAATAAAGAATTAAGAATTCTGTAGTAGAATAATCATTCTTCATTTCTCATCCTTCATTTTCTTATGTGGTTATTCCTAGCATTTCTATCAGCCCTTCTGTTAGGCTTTTACGACGTATTTAAGAAAAAATCTCTCAGCGGAAACGCCGTCATCCCCGTGTTGCTGCTCAACACCATCTTTTCCTCACTTATTTTCCTACCATTCATCATTCTCTCCACCACTGGAACCATTACCCCTGGAACACTTTTCCATGTACCATCATACGGATGGAGCGAACACAAATACATTCTTCTCAAATCCGTCATTGTCCTTTCCTCATGGTTTTTCGGCTATTTCGGCATTAAGCATCTACCTATCACCATTGTGGGACCCATCAATGCTACCCGTCCTGTCATGGTACTCGTCGGTGCACTCACTTTTTTCCACGAACATCTTACGTTCTTCCAGTGGGTAGGTGTGCTCACCGCTATCGTTGGACTCTACCTTCTATCCCGTACCAGCAAGAAAGAAGGCATCAACTTCAAGCACGACAAATGGATTTACTTCGTTGTGCTCGCCAATATCCTCGGAGCCATTTCTGGACTCTACGACAAATACCTCATGGCTTCCCCTCTCAACGGAGGCGTGGGATTAGACAAACTCGCTGTGCAGTCGTGGTACAACATCTATCAAGCCTTTATGATGCTTGCTGTACTTATGCTCTTATGGTGGCCCACACGTCACCGCACAACACCCTTTCGCTGGGCGCCATCCATCATCCTCATAAGCATTTTCCTTTCAGCAGCCGACTTTCTCTATTTTTATTCCCTCAGCATCCCTGGAGCCATGATTAGTGTCGTTTCTATGATTCGTCGTGCTTCCGTCATTGTCAGCTTCTTCTGCGGAGCACTTATCTTCAAAGAGAATAACCTCAAGGTGAAAGCCATCGAATTGAGTCTCGTCATCCTTTCCATGGTATTCCTCTTCATCGGCAGCAGATAGTTAATGAAGAATAAAAGTTGATTGCAGATAACAAATTCATCATTATTTTGATGCTTAATTAACTGTTTTTTCCTAATTTCAAGAAAAAATCCAACAAACTTCGAAAAAAGAACTAAAACAAACTTGACAATTCAAAAAAAAGTTCTACCTTTGCAGTCGCTTTTCAAAAGAGAAATACTTCTTAGGCATTTTTCCTTTAAAAGCTTTTATGGTTAGATCCGCTAGCTCAGTAGGTAGAGCACAACACTTTTAATGTTGGGGTCTTGGGTTCGAGCCCCAAGCGGATCACTA
>CADBXS010000118.1 GCA_902798705.1 uncultured Bacteroidales bacterium | reverse complement strand
TCCCACTATCACGAAAGCGATCATCTGTGGTTCACAGCCTCGAAAGACGGAAAAACTTGTTACGCCATCTACACACCTAACGACGGTGAACCTCTCCCACCTTCCCTCTCTTGGACCACAAATCTCCCTAAGGGAAAAGTTCGTCTCCTCTCCACAAAAAAACCGCTCTCCACAAGTGTGAAGAACGGTACAGTAACAGTCCAACTCCCATCGAACCTCCCATTCCAAGCATTCGCTATTGAATTCAGGAAGAGGGATTAAGGGAGCAAAAGCACAGATGTCTCGTCAAAAGTCATAAGCACTTAAAAAAATAATGTAAGGTATTCATCAGAAAGCATTTTCGTTCCGCAGCTTGCTGTTCAGTTCGTTTATCCTTTGCGAAAAAAACTTCACGAGTCATTAGCGAAAGGTCTTCCTATTTGCTGGCCACCAATCGATTGCAAATAATCGAAAAAAACAATCATCAAACATACCTTATCAAGAAAGTCTATTCGTATTGTGGCAAATTGTTGGCTTTGAAGTCTTTGTCATCCATCAGTTCTTGCGGAATGACAACAGCCAAGCGCCTTTCGGAATAAGCCGAGAAATAGCCGTGGCATCCACCTTGGATGTTGCTCTTAGGATTGATGGCTTTCGAACCATTCTGGTGAAGGGCATAGAAGTAGTCATAAGCACCCTTATCGATGGAACGAACATGAAAGTGGAGAGTATCGCCCACATGAACCACTTTGTCTGCATCTTCGGGCTTATCGTCGTTAATGACATCTTCACTAACAAAAGCAACGGGATAGTTGATAGAATGAGTAGCACCTGCCCATCTATCGTTTGCCACGTCCCAAGCATAGCTCTTGTTGGCACGATAGATGTGGCAATAGTAGAAGTTTTCCATTGTGGAATCATCCCTCACCACAAAACGTGGCACCAGCATTTTTACCGTTGCCACATTCTGCCAGTTGACATAGCAACGATACAAATATGGAGGCTTCTGCATAGTGGATTGAGAAGTGAAAGCCTTTCCACCCACTTCCACCTTCAAACCATAAGTCTTTCCTGCCACAGCATGAATAGGTGCAGAGAATCGATTCTCTGCAATACGCTTAAGTTGCTGAGTAGTTCCATCAGGCAGCGTAACGGTCACAACGGCATTGTCCATTGGCAGTTTTTCAGTACTTCCGCTCATGTTGTGCGTTTGTGAAAGAATCACAAGACAACTGTCCTCATTGATGGTTCCCTCCACAACATAAAAAGGTTCCACATCCTGATAATCTACGTCCAATTCTTTGGAACAGGAGGACAAGAGAATGAGGAATAAAGAATGAAGAATGAAGAATGAAGAATATATTTTCGTTTTCATAATCTTTAAAAATTAAGTGAGAAGGAAACAGATGGCACAATGCCGAGAAGCGAGTATTGCGTAGCTTTGATACCATTGGAACGAGTGTTGTCTGACTCGAAAATCACCATAAATGGATTAAAGCGGTTGTAGAGATTGAAAATGTCGAACGACCAAGTTTGTGTCGTCTTCTTCATCTTCTTGGTGTATGCAGCACTCACATCCAGGCGGTGGTAAGCAGGCATTCGGTAGCTATTGCGCTCGTCGTAGTAGAAGAAAGTGGCACCATTCATCAGTTGGTAGCTGGAGTTAGGAGCAGTGAGAGCTTGTCCAGTATTGTAGTTCCACGTTCCAGTTAAAGTCCATCGGTTGTTGAGTTTGTAGATTCCGACAAGCGTGATATCGTGACGACGGTCATTACCTGCCGTGTACCATTCATCTTTGTTGATGCCTTCAATCTTGTTCTTACACCAAGAAAGCGTGTAGGAAAACCATCCTTGCAAACGTCCTTTGTTCTTACGTCCCATCAGTTCGAGTCCGTAAGCCCTACCCTTACCTGCCAGCAGGATTCTTTCCATCTCAATTTGAGAGGTTGCATCCATACCGTCCTTATAATCGAGCACGTTTTTCAAATTCTTGTAGTAGATTTCAGCACTGGCATCGTAGGTCTTATCGTCCTTCAACCAAAAGAAGCCGAGGCTCACTTGATCCGCCAAGAGTGGTTTGAAGATGTTGGAAGTGAAGGTATAGCGGTCGATAGGCGTTGAAATGGCCTGACTGCGCACAGCCTGAATGTGCTGGGCAGTGCGACTGTAACCAAGTTTCATGCTCCACTGCTCATCAATCAACCAGTTCATGCTCACGCGAGGTTCCAAGTTGAAGTAAGTCTTTACAAATTCCTTGCTACCATAATCATAGATTTTCGAAATATTGCCGTTCTCGTCGATGTCGTAATAAGGCGAACCACCGAGCACTGAGAACAAGTTGGCACGCACACCAAAGGAGAAAGATAGCGACTCGCGAGGACTCCACACATCGCCAATCCATGCATCGTTCGTCCAGCCGCGGCGTTTCTCCTTGGCATAGTATTCTGCTTGAACGGTCTGTTCGCCCGATTTCAAGTCAATCAACATGGACTGAACACCTATATCCCAACGGTGATGTGGACGGTCGATGTGAATGTTCTCTTTCAGTCCTCCCTGACGGATGAACCCCTTGAATGCTTGATACATGCCTGCTCCATCGTAACTCATGTCGGTGTCGAAATTGGAATAGAGGAGCGATAGTGTGGAATACACATCGTTTTTCGACGAGTACATCCATCGCAACGTGGCATTCTTATTACCCCACTTCATGCCCAACAAGTCTTCCACACCGATATTGTCGCGTCCAGTGAACAGCGATAGCGTAAGGCGATTTTGCGCATTCAAGCGATAGTCCAAACGGGCATTGACATCGTAGAAATTCAGGTCATTGTCACGGTACTTCTTAATCGGTTTGAAAAATAAATCAATATAAGAACGCCGTGCAGCCACGAGGAAAGAACCTTTGTCCTTCCCCAGAGGAGCTTCGAGTTCACCCCTTGCCAAGAGCAGACCGATGCCGAAGTGTCCTTGCAAACGTTCCCTGCTTCCCTCGCGTCCATTCACGTCGAGCACTGACGATGTCGCTCCTCCCAAACGGACTGGAATCAAACCTTTGTAGAGTGTTCCACTCTGAATGACGTCTTCGTTAAATGGCGAGAACAAGCCCATGGCATGTCCTACATTATATACCGGTGCATCGTCGAAATAGACCAGGTTTTGCGATGATGTACCGCCGCGTACCTGATAGCCTGCCGAGATGTCGCTCTCGCTCTTCACACCAGGCAACAACTGAAGTGAACGAATCAAGTCCTTCTCACCGAAGAGTGAAGGCATTTTGGTTAGTTCCTCCACGTCAATCGTCTCCGCTCCAATCTGCACATTGTTTCTGCGTTGCTGAGCCGAATGAGCCACAACCTCCACTTCGTCAATCTGCACCGAATCGCGAAACTCACCTTCCGTCTGTGCCGATGCCGACAATGTTGCTGTGGCAACCAAAACAGCTAAAATATATCTTTCTATCTTTGATTTCATATTCTGTATTTTCGTAAACCTTGCAAAATTACACATTTTTTTTCGAACGAAGACGAAAACCATAACGATTACTGTAGGTTTACCTCCTGAAATCGACGCAACACCCACCCAAACAAGCCAATGATGGCTAAAAAACATTCTTCGCATGAGGAAAAAACTTAATGGAAAAGTTTTCCGTGTACGCGGAAAAGTTCTCCGTTTACACGGAAAGGTTTTCCATTTACACGGAAAAGCCTTCCATTGAGTTTTTTCCCCATCGTTGCTGTTTTCAGATTGGAAGCATGAATTGTTTGTGAATAAGCCGAAAAATCTGTTTTCATCTGTTCAATTTGTGGTTCTTTAAATAGAATCATCCCAAGTTATTTTTATATCATTACTTAAGCGTTCAAAAAAAACAGTTGAAACCCTATCCATCAATCCTTTTTTTCGTACCTTTGTCACGAAGACTGAAAAAAGAACTAAATAACAATCACTTACATGAAAAAAATCCTTTTAACTCTCGGATATTGCTTCGTGGCATTCGGATTATCGGCACAGACAAAGTACGAGAAGTCGGCACAAGAAGAAATCGCAGAGAACCGCTTCCTTTCGGGTAGCAACTATCTTGACTACGACAACTATCCAGCACCAGAGAACCTGACAAAAGCACCTAAAGGTTACGAACCTTACTACCTCACTCACTATGGGCGTCATGGTTCTCGCTGGCTATTAGGCGATGGCGACTACACTGGATGTATCAATCCTCTTGAGAAAGCCAAGGAACAAGGCAAAATCACAGCCCTCGGCGAGGAAACACTCGAAAAACTAAAGAAAGTGTTTGCTTCTGCTAAGGGACGCATGGGCGACCTCACCGTGGTGGGAGAACGTCAACACCACGGCATCGGCAAGCGTATGGCTCAGCATTTCCCTGAAATTTTCATGAAGAAAAACGTAGCTATCGACGCACGTTCCACGGTAGTTATTCGTTGCATCCTCTCCATGACCGCCGAATGCGAAGAACTCAATGCAGCCAACCCTTCTGCACGCATCCACAACGATGTAAGCGAATCTCTCCAATACTATCTCAACCAACCATGGCGTGGAGAAGTGCGCCGCAGTGGAAATAGACGTGGAAGATTCCTCGACCCATATCGCAGAGAATACACACATCCAGAACGCATCTGCTCTCTCATGTTCAACGACCCTCAATGGGTGGCAGATTCCCTCAAGGGTGGTGGTTCCTTCATGCGCAATCTTTTCGATGTGGCAACCAACATGCAGAGCCACGACTTCGAATGTGAGAAAGGACGCATCCCTGGACTCGACATCAATAACTACGACCTGCTCTCGCTCTTCACAGCCGAAGAATGCTACGACCAATGGCGCATCCGCAATATTGATTGGTATCTCGGCTATGGCGCTGCTCCTCAAACCAACTCCATGATGCCATTCAGTCAGAAGAACCTGCTAAAGAATATCATTGCCACAGCCGACACAGTGACTCAAACGCAAGCCACCCTTCGTTTCGGGCACGAGGTGTGCGTCATGCCGCTTGCCTGTCTGCTCGAACTCGGCAATAGTGGTGCTGTGGTGGAAGACTTGGGCAAACTCGATGAAGTGTGGCGCAACTACAACATCTTTCCAATGGGTTGCAACATTCAACTTATCTTCTATCGCCCAAAGAAAGGCAAGTCGGGCGACATCCTCGTGAAGGCTCTCCTCAACGAACGCGAACAAACGCTTCCTGTCCCAACCGACACCTATCCTTATTATAAATGGAGCGACCTCCGCAAGTACTACGTGGACAAGATTGAGCGTTTCGAAGCCATCGACAAAGAACAATAAATAACGAAGACGAAAACGAAAGCTGCCATCCGGATGGAAAAAACCTTCGTTTTCGTCTTTGTTAAAATAATACCAAAGCCATTTCTCCATCATGAAAAGACTCCTTAACCATTACGCTGTACTCTGTTTTTTGTACTTCGTTTTTTCCTCCACACTTTCTGCCCAAAACCGTCTCTGGACACTCGAAGCGGAAAGTCCTAAAACAGCTATCACTTGGCGAGGTGACACAGCAGACATCATTTCTCCGCAAGGCACAACGCTATGGCGGAAGGAAAAGATGAAGGGAAACGTAGTCATAGAATACGATGCCAGAGTCGTGGTGGAGGATGGACAGTCGGAGGAATGGAACCGTCTGAGCGATTTGAATTGCTTTTGGATGGCAAGCGACCCAAAAGCAAGCGATGTCTTTGCCCGCATGAAACAAAGGAGAGGGAAATTTGTCAACACCTACCAACTGCAACTCTACTACTTAGGCTTTGGAGGCAACTACAACAAGACGACACGTTTCCGTCGATACACGGGTGATGAACGAGGAGTGGAAGACGGAGCCTATCGTCCTGCTATTCTGAAAGAATACACGGACGAAGCACATCTGCTCAAACCTAACCATTGGTATCACATCCGCCTCGAATGTAAGGATGGTAGAGTTAAATACTGGGTGGATGGTGAATGTTTGGTAAACTATTTCGACCATCAGCCTCTCACAGAAGGGTGGTTTGGTTTCCGCACCACTCTGTCGCACACACAGATTTGCCATTTCAAGTACGAAGCCGTGAATCCCAATGACCAACCCATCGAACTCAACTGGATTTCCTCTTCTCTTCACACTTCACGCTCCACGCTTCACGCTTCTCCAACTACCTTTGGCGTGCCTTTCGGCAAGGGAGAAGTAACAGAAAAGACTGGATTTTCGCTGAAAGACGCACTGGGAAATGAAATAGAGAAGGACACGTGGACACTTGCTTGGTGGCCTGATGGTTCGGTGAAATGGCAAGCATTTGCTACTGTTGCACCACAAGGAAAGGTATATCTGACTAAGACAAAAACGAAAACGAAAACGAAAACCAAGACGAAGGCGATTCACATTTTTGAACAGGAAAAACAAATCAAGATTGATACAGGAACGTATCAGGTTTTCATTCCAAAGCAGGGAAAAGCGCTGATAGATAGCATCACGATGGACGGAAAACGCATGGGAGGCGAAGCACGTCTGCGCTGCTCCTACGACAACATGGAGGGTGACACCAACCTCTATCGCACGGAGCGTATCAATGCTGTGAGTCGTGTGGATAGTGCCATCGTCGAACAAAGAGGTGACGTGAGTTGCGTCGTGAAAATCTGCGGATGGCATGAAACGAAGCAGGAAAAGATTGATACTCAGACAACTGCTGTAACTGATGCAATCCTTAATAGCGAGACTGAACAGATCTTTATCAAGAAGTCTGATTTACAGAAGTATGGTTTTATTAAAGGTGAGCCGGTTATCGGAACTGCTGGTACAAATAAGACAACATTAACTCTTGCACATAATGATTCTAAGATTGTTATTGATCCAATGAACAACTTTGTTATCATTGGTCAGGTGTTATATGACTTTAGCAAGATTGTTGCACAGAATAAGAACTTTAAATATTACTTTGTTGATAGCAACAATGAGTTATACTTTGATATAAGGTGTATTTATGGTCTTATTAATGATAGTAAAGTTGATGCAACAGAAGTTACTGAATCAGACTCAGCATTTGGTAGTGGAAAGTATAAGATTCTCAATCTGAAGCATAAAGCTACCGATAATGGTCTGTACGTTAAGGATGGCAAGACTGTTCTTTACACATATCCTGAAGTACCTAATCAGACATATTCACAGGGACTTTACTCAAAGAAAGATTATGGTGAACCATTCTATATCATCTCATCAACAAAATGGGATGGACAAACAACACAGAATGGTATAACTTATAATCCTGAGTGTAAAAGGGTTGCACTCAGTGAATATAATCCGACATCAAATTATATTCTTGTAAAAGGTGAGGATTATGCTTGGTTATTCATTTGGGGTATTAGGAACAATAATCTTCAATCTTCAAAAACATTTAAGAAATGTGACTATGGAGGTTTGACTGAAGCTCAACTTGCTAGTCTTGTTATTGAAGAAGATCGAAAGCGTACTGGTTCAAGT
>CADBXS010000117.1 GCA_902798705.1 uncultured Bacteroidales bacterium | reverse complement strand
AGGGACTGTGTCCGTTTCATGATGACACGACACCTTCTTTTTCTGTGAGTCCAGCGCGAGGACTGTGCAAGTGTTTTGCATGCGGAAAAGGAGGTAATGCTGTGCATTTCATCATGGAAATGGAACAGCTGAGTTATCCAGAGGCTCTGCGATTGCTTGCCAAGAAGTATGGCATCGAAATCAAGGAGAAGGAAATGACGGACGAGGACCGTCGTGTGCAGAATGAGCGGGAGAGTATGTTTGCCGTGAATGAATGGGCAAGCAATTATTTTCATAAAACCATGCAGGAAACAGTTGATGGCCAAGCCTTTGGTTTGGCATATTTCCGCAGTCGTGGTTTTCATGATGACATTTTGAAGAAATTCCGATTAGGCTTTTGTCCTGACAACTATGACAGCATGACAAAGGATGCCTTGAAAAAAGGCTACAAGGAGGAATTTCTGATGAAAACAGGACTGACCATTAAGCGTGAAAACGGTGGGTATCTCGACCGATATCGGGGACGTGTGATTTTTCCGTGGTTTAACGTGAGCGGAAAGGTTACGGCATTCGGAGGTCGTGTGCTGGATTCACGCACGAAGGGAGTCAATCAGAAGTATATCAATTCGCCTGAATCGGTCATTTTCCGCAAGAGCAACGAACTCTACGGCCTTTTTCAGGCAAAGAAACAAATCGCCAAGGAGGACTTGGTGTATATGGTGGAGGGATACACGGATGTCATCTCCATGCATCAGTGCGGCATTGAAAATGTGGTTGCCAACTCGGGCACAGCTCTCAATGTGGCTCAAATCCGTCTGCTTCATCGCTTCACGTCGAATATCACCTTACTTTACGATGGCGACGAAGCAGGTATTCATGCTGCACTTCGTGGAACGGACATGCTGTTAGAGGACGGCATGAATGTGAAGGTGCTGCTGTTGCCAGATGGCGACGACCCAGATAGTTTTGCCCGTAAGCATAATGCGACAGAATTCAAGCAATACGTGGAAGGCAACCAGACAGACTTCATCATGTTTAAGGTGCAGCTTTTGCTGAAGGAAGCGGGGCACGATCCTCGCAAGCGAAGTGAGTTGGCTAACAACATCCTCAGTAGCATTTGTGTGATTCCTGAGGAATTGGTTCGCTCCACTTATCTGCATGAGTGTGCTGAGTTGATGGAGATGAAAGAAGACATGCTTCTGCGCCAATGTACTGATATGCGGAAAAAGCATATTGAGCAACGGAAACTGGAGCGGGAACGCGAAGAGCAGCGAAAGGAATACGAAAAGCAACGTCAACAAGGAGGGCAGACGATGCCGCCTATGGAACAAGGCGGTGACGAACAGTTGCCCGTACCAGAATTTGAAGACGGATTGATTCCTCCTCCCGATGTGCTTGAGGAAGAATTCGTTCCTCCCATTCCTCCTGTTTCGGACAATGAACCTGTTGCAGAGGAGAAACCACAAGATGACTTATGGAAATATTTTCGTGGAGAAGAAGGGAAACTCATCAAGTTGGAAAAATCGATGATGAGGCTTGTGGTGCGCTATGGTGAGAAACTGATAGACCTGAAAGCGGACGATGGTAATGTGGTGCAAGTGAGCGTGGCTGAGTTTGTTTTGGGCAGTTTGGAAGATGACGGACTGACATTTCATTACCCACTCTATGCCCTGATGATGCAGGAAATCGCTCAAAATATGGATAAAGAGGGTTTTGTGGCGAAAAACTTCTTTATGAGTAGCCCTAACTTAGACATCAGCCGCGAGGCTTCTAACTTGATGAGCGACAAATATCAGTTGAGTAAGGGGCAACAAATGGCAGACGAGGAGAGCCTTGTCGGTTCATATATCAATCATCTTATGCTTGACTATAAACTACTTATTCTTAAGAATCATATTCAGCAATTGAATAAGCAATTGGCTCAACCAGAGGTCATAGGTGATGATGATAAATGCTTTGGTATTATGCAACAGATAGCAAATCTTAATGCCGTCAAGCGCGATATGGAGAAATTGTTGGGAGATAGGGTGATGAATTGAATTAAAAATTAAAAGTGAAAAATTAAAAGAGAAAAGTTTAAAATGACAATGCAGAGGCTTTTTAACTTTTAACTTTTAACTTATAACTTAACAAAGACTTATTGAGAGATGAAAAAAAGCTTGTTATTAGCATTGTTTTTGATGATGTCTGTGTTGGGCTTTGCCCAGGGGCAGTTGTCAAACTACACCAGGCTGTTTCTGGAACAGCACAAGAGTGGACAGCAGGAAGCTCCAGTCGGTTCACGTAGAAGTCTAAGGACGAAATCCGTCATTTCCCCATCGGGCGTTGAGACCGTGGATTGCTTTGTTTCCCTGAAGAACCTGTCGTTGGCAGAGTTGGAGAGAAAGGGAGTGGAAGTGAATGCCATCTATGGCGATTTGGTGAGTGCTGCGGTACCGGTTGACAGCATCGAGTCGCTGGCACAGTTGAACAGCGTGAAGCAGGTGAGCGTGTCGCGTCAGCGTCGTTTGCTCACCGATGTGGCACGTGAGAAGACACGCGCTCAGTCGGTTCATGCTTTCGATGCAGCGGCTCGCGAAGCGGGCTTGACACAGGCATACACTGGCAAGGGCGTGGTGCTGGGCATCATCGACGATGGCATTCAGTTCAATCATACCGCTTTCAAGGATGCCAACGGCAACACCCGCATCAAGGCTGCCTATCTGCCCAATGCAACGTATGCCAATGGAGGAAGCAAGAAGACGATAGATGGAGTTACCCTACCAGGTTATCAATACACCACTGCCACAGAGATTGGCAAATTGACGACGGATGATAAATACGAGTCGCATGGCACTCACACGGCTGGTTGCGCTGGCGGTTCCTTGGTGGGCAAGTATAGCGGTATGGCGCCCGAAGTAGATCTTGTGCTCTGTGGATGCGGAGATAACTTGTCGGATAAAGCCATTTCCAGTTCTGCCAAGTATATTGCCAACTATGCCAAGGAGCAGGGCAAGCCATGCGTCATCAGCATCAGCTTGGGTTCCAATTCGGGACCGCACGACGGAACGTCTAACATTTGCCAGGTGTACGACCAGATAGCCGAGGACTATGGAGCTATCATTCTTTTGGCAGCGGGTAATGAAGCCGACCTCTCAGGCTCAGTGAAGAAGACACTGACGAGCGAGAGCAATTACATGGCCGTTGGACATGAGTTCATCTCGCCCACCACAGGTTATTCCATCGACGGCGATGTGGATTTCTGGAACAGCACAGGTGATGAGCTCCAGATTCAGGTGGTGGTGCTCGATAGCATTGGCAAGGCTGTCTATACAAGCAGTAAGATGTCGAACGGAACCATCTCGTCCAACAGCCTAAGCTCCTATTTCTCATATAGCAATTACTCTTCCACCTCGGGCATAAAAATCGCTGGCGGCAAGGATGCGGAAAATGGCCGCTACAATCTCACTGTCACATCCTCCTTGGGCAGCAATAAGGGCGGTTATAAGTTATGCTACGTGGTCTATGGCAAGGCTGGAAACACCATCACGGGATGGACAGATTGCTACTACACCCAGTTCACAGCAAATGTGAGTGGCAGTGCATATACCAAGAGTGCCTATTCGTTCACCGCTGGCAACGGCACCAACTCTCTCTGCGACGACGTGACGGGCATGAACACCATTAGTGTGGGAGCCTATGCTTCTCGCCTCTCTTTCCCTGGCAATCATGGAAGTACTACATACAGGCTGTCGAACGACACATTTGCCGAGCAGGACATCGCCTACTTCTCCAGCTATGGCGTCGATTTCAATGGTGTTCAGCATCCGTTCGTCACCGCCCCAGGTCTCACCGTCGTCTCGTCGGTCAATCGCTATAACACCACCGAATCGTTCACAGGTTCCTCTACCATGGATGCCTATCGAGTTTCCGTCGGTTCCAACACTTACGACTATTGGGAATATTTGAGCGGCACTTCCATGGCCACGCCTGTAGCTGCGGGAGTGGTGGCACTCTATCTGCAAGCCGAACCAACCCTCACCGTTGATGAAGTGAAGGGACTCATACAGGAAACGGCCATTCAGGACAATTACACATCCTCCCATGCTGAGCGCTTCGGCGTGGGTAAAATCAATGCGTTGGGAGGTGTGGCTCAGTTGGTAGGGCCACAAGAACCATCCCTCACACTCTCCGACAATTCCCTTCTCTTCACTGGCTATGAGACACTGAGCTACACGAAGACGGTCACACTCTCAGGTTTACGACTCATGGGCGATGTGAACCTGTCACTCAGTGATGCCAACGGAGTATATGAGGTGAGTCCAACAACCATCAGTGCTGCCGATGCCAAGAACGGAGTGGAAGTCACTGTGCGATGGTCTCCTGTTGCCGCAGGCGAAACGAAGGCCACCCTTAGCTTCTCCAGCGAAGGAGCAGAAACACAAGTGCTCAACCTTTCAGGCGTGGCGCAAGAAGCATTGCCTATCCTCTCGGTTAACATTTCATCGCTCCACTTCAATGCTAATGTGGGCGAAACCAGCACACAGCTCATTCGTCTTTCGGGACAATTCCTGACAGGCGACGTGGTGGCTACCCTGAAGGATAATAAAGCTGTGTTCTCAGTGAACCCAAGCCAGTTCACCGCTACTGAAACAGGTACAGAAGTCACTGTCTCTTTCATTTCATCAGAGGAGGGAACATTCTCCGCAACCCTCACCTTCAGTAGCGAGAATGCAGAATCGGTCAGTGTGCAGCTCACGGCTCAGGCATCTGATGGAGGTACTGCTGCCGACGCTTATCTCGACATTGCCAAGTATGCAACAATCGACGAGGCAGGTTGGGATCAGACATACGTGAACACCTTATATAAATATACAGAGCATGAGGCAGAAAACGTGGCATGGCTCACGCTGCCTGTCTATGGAGTGTGGAGCTCCCTCTACTACGAACCAAAAGCACAGAAATGGGTGGAGACCAACATCACTTCCACGTCGAATGCCTATGCAGGAGGTCTTGAGTGGTCAGCCTCTGAAGCATGTCTCGGCAGCACGGCCTACTTCACAAAAACAAGTGGAGCGGGATCACCACGCGCCATCGGCTACAATTCGGGCAAGAACTACAATGAGGAGACTGTCACTTTCTATGTGACACGTGTCTCAGCCGTTGAACTCTTGGGCTTGGGACAAAGCAAGTCGAACAGCGACTATCCTGCATCCCTCGAAATCTACCAATGCACCAAGAACAACGATGGCAGTGTGACCGCTGGCACACGAGTCAAACGACTCACCAACTATGCTACGTCGGGCACTTTCGTCCTCTCGGCAACAGAACTCGATGCCTCACAGATTTACAAGGTGGTGGCCAGCACCTATCGTAGTATGCTCTGCGAGATAGCCTTCCAAACACCGCTCACACCAGCACCTGTAGTCGTGCCCGAAGTCATTGTTGACCCAGAAGCACTGACGATGGAAACATTCATTGGTGGAACCACTTCAGCTACTTTCGATGTGCTTGCAACCGATTTGAAGGACGATGTGAGCGTGACGCTGTCCGACGAAAACGCTGTGTTTACCATTGACACGGAATCCATTAGCATAGATGATGCAGAGGAAGGAAAAACGATTACAGTGACTTTCACTTCGAAGTCAAAGGGCACATTCTTGGGAACAGTCACTATTGGCAGTACCAATGCAGAGAACGTAGTGGTAACACTGACGGGAGTGAGCGATTACGCACTAGGTGACACCAATATGGATGGCAGCGTAGATATTTCCGACGTGGTGCTGACGGTGAACTATGTTTTGGGTAGTGCGGGCGATTCAGCCCAGCATGGAGTCGTCACCTATGGCGACATGAATGCAGACGGAAGCATCGACATCTCCGATGTGGTCGCTATCGTCAACGTGATTTTAGGTAACACGGACTCACAAGAGTAAAGAGCAAACTCTTCAGTCGAAACGATAAAATATAGCAAGGAGAGAGGTTGTAAGGTTTAGCCCTACAGCCTCTCTCCTTTTGTGTGGGATTTCCTTGCAATGGCGAAAGAGGAACATAGGGACGTTGGCAATGGCATTAGCTTTTCCATCCCGATGGCTTCCCTCCCTTTTTTGGGGGAGTTGGAGGGGCTGTTTTTGGGGATTGTTTGTGTCGTATGTGGGGATTTACCAAAATGCTTCTTTGATTGAACTAGTTGCTCGAAGGCTCGTTGTCGAATCAGCGAAGGCTCGGCATTGCGATGGCGAAGGCTCGCCAAAACAACGTTGAGGGCTCGGCATTTCAGTTGAACCTTAAGCTCGGTGCAAGCCAATCAAAGAAATGATTATGTACAGTCAAAGGAGAGTGCCAGTACATTCGAAGCCTTTCTTGTCGTTATTTTCCAATGCTATCTTATATGTGAAGTAGAGACTTTTATTGAGCTCGAACTCGCGTAGAGGTATCAGCGGAAGTCGATTTTAGCTTTTTTTTGACAAGTGAAGTGGGCGATTGTGGATGAATCATAAAAAAAAATACACTTTGATAAGGATTTTTTTATAAAAAATGCGGTTTGGATGGAAGAATTTGTATATTTGCATCATTAATCTTACAAACTCATTATACTGATTTTCACCCTTTTTATCATCCTATTTGTCATCAAACCGATATGAAACGCATCTTTCTTCTGTACCTTCTGCTGATGGTTTCCCTTGCAGGCCGTGCGCAAGGAGAGGCTATCCGAACGAAGTTGTCGGCAACGACACGGATGCTGATGAGCGAGCTTCGTGAGAAGGAATCGGCTGGCGATAGGGGAGGAAGGAGAACAAAGGGACGGACTGAACTGCCTGATGAGGATGGGGAAGAAGAAACGAGCGTTCAGCGCAGCTATGCTGAACCTGTGATGATAGACAGACGAAGGTTTGTTTCTTCCTTTTTGCGCTTGCGTGACGGTACGGACGTGAGGGAATTGGAGGCACGGGGAGTGCGGATTCAGAGTCGCTTCAAGAATGGTTTGGTGACGGCATGGATTCCAGTAGATGGCATTGAGGAGGTGGCCGAGGTGGAGAATGTGACGCATATCAATGTGTCGCCTGTTGCCATGGTGCATTCGGATGCTGCCCGTAGGGAGACTCGAGTGGAGGACATCCTGACGCAGTCGGCAGCTGTCACGGCTGCGATGAACGCGTTCAGCCGGGAACTGCTCTCCACCCACGTAAAGACCTGTGTTGTGGAGGATATCCGCAGAGGGGATGAAGATACGGTGGATGAGCTGGTTGACCTGCTCAGGAAACTCATGCGGTAAGGAACCCGCAGTACCGCGCATCCTGGCGTCATCCTGGCGCCATGTCTGCCGGCGGCAGAATTGAATTCCGGTAAATGAATTACCGGGGACTGAGAGAGGACTGGATTATCTATGGAACAGTATACGGTAACGGGAATGAGCTGTCCGTCCTCATTAAAGATCTGGGTCATGCCGACCTTTGTGGCTAAGATACCTTTTTTCATTTCTTGTCTACCTCCTATAGCGGATTACCGGTAACGGCAATCATATATATTTATATG
>CADBXS010000116.1 GCA_902798705.1 uncultured Bacteroidales bacterium | reverse complement strand
CGATTGGGAGCGGGATTGTTATGTTTCTTTTTTAGTTCTTATCTGTGGTCATATATACACATACACCTTCCCGCTCTACTTTGATTCAAAGTAAAAGTAAAAGAAGTAATATGCGTTGTAGAATGACTTCATTGTCTTTTTGTCTTTATCTTTGATTTGTGCTGCGAAGGTAGCACTTTTCTTCAAAACCGCCAATAAAAACGAACATTTTTTTACTATTTTGAGCAAAAAACTTACAAATGCTCATTTTTTTAGTTGGAAGAGGGGCGTTTTCAATACAATTCTTAAAGTCCGAAAGGGTTGATGGCGTTGTAGGCATTCTTCATGTACTCTTCCATGCTCACAAATTCTCCTTCTGCCAGTCCCTTCGCATCCTCAGGGTTGACACCGAGTTGCTCCATGGCTTCTGCCATCGTTTTCTTGGCTTCTTCTTCGCGTCCCAGTTTCTTATAGATGCCGCTTAGTCCGATGTAGGCATTCGGGAAGAAAGGATTCTCCTCCAACACCTTATTATAATAATGGATGGCATCCTCATCCTTGTTCTGCGCTTCGCAAATCAGTGCTTTCTGCTGAAGCACTTCGTCTGTGTCGCAACCATGTTCGAGCAAGAAATCCACGTCATGCTCTGCTTCCTCCACATGTTTCAAGGCAAAAAGCGCCTCTGCACGCAGTTGGTAGGCATCGGCATAATCGTCCTTGGCTTCGATGGCAGCCGTTGCCTCTTTCACAGCTTGCTCGTAGTGGTCTTGTGCCGTGGCTTTCTTGGCAAGCAGATAGTGTGGCATGGCGAGTTCGGAGTTGATGTCGAGCGCACGCTGACAAGCCATTTGCATCATGTCGTACTCTTCCAGCTGGTAGAGCACTTCCGCCAATGCGATGGGGTAGGCGGCTTCGTGAGGATACAGTTCGCACAACTTTTCATACTGCTCCTGTGCTCCTTCAAGGTCGTCTTTGTGGAGCAATGCGGAGGCGAGTGTACGTCGTGCGTCCTCGTCTTCCTTAATTTCAAGCGCACGTGTCAGGCATGCAATGCCGTAATCCACCTTACCCACACGCAGCGCTTGTGTACCGTCATAGGTAAGCACTTCAAATTGGTATTGTTCGCTTTGTTCCTGCTTTTCTTCAGGAGATTCTTCTTTGCCAAAAAGTGATTTGAAAAAGCCCATCCTTGATAATAGAAAATTAAAAAGTAAAAATTAAAAATTTAAAACTGACTTCACTTTCAACAACAGAAAAATCGGAATTAATTAAGAATCATCGGATGAAAAAAACTTTCTTTTCTGTTTTTCCGTTCTTTTCCGTTTTTTCCGTTGTTCCTTTTAGATCCTTTAAATCCCTGATTCACTCCTCCTTATCTTGCTTCTCTTTGTTTCTATTTCGTTTTCCTCCGTCATTTGGCGGAGTGCATCGTCGAGGAGTTCACGGCGAATGTTGATGTCGTTGAGTTCAGTGATGACATGCCATTCACCGTCGCTGAGCACTTCGATGATGCGTTCTCGTGCCCGCTCCATTTCGCTTGCGCTGATGCCCTTTTTCTTGCGAGCCAGGCACACGTCGCACTGCCCACATTCGTCCTCTGCCTTCTCGCCAAAGTAGTTCAGCAACATTCGGCTTCGGCAGCGAGTCGTGCTGGAGGCGTATTCCAGCATCTTGTTGATGCGTTGTGTGTAGTCCTCCTTCCGTTCATCATACACATCTGCAGTGAGCATGACGCGCTCCGTCTCTACGCGTGGCAGACGGTAGGTGATGGTAGGCGAATTGTTGTGAGGAATGTAGTCGATGATTCGTCGTGCTGCCATCTCTTTCAGCAGGTCGTAGATATAGTCGGGGTCGAGACCTGTGAGGTGGAAAAGGTGCATTTCTTCTATCAGCACAAAGTCGGCAAATACACCCGTGTAGTTGCGCAGAATAGCATCCATCAGCTTCTCCATGTCCTTACTTCCCTCGTGCAGTCGGTAGAGTTCGTCTTTGCGGACCACGAAGCGCAGGCGCGATTTCATGTCGTTTTCTGTGCAATAGTCGATGTAGCCTGCGTTGTTGAGCAGTTTCAGGGCGCTGTCGGCTTGCACGGGAAATTGCTTGAATTTTCGGCAGAAGTCGTCGATACTGAAAAGGTGTGTGGTATTGAGTCCGTCGCCCACACCGATTTCGTAGTAGCACGAAATGTTCTCGTAGGTTTCGCGCACATATTCCTTTTCGGGGTATGTCTCCGAGATGCGTCGGGTGAGTGTGTAATTGTCCTTAGGATTGTAGAGCAAGATGGCGTAGGAAGTGTTGCCGTCGCGCCCAGCTCGCCCAGCCTCTTGGAAGTAGGCCTCGATGGAGTCGGGCAGGTTGTAGTGGATGACGAGTCGCACGTCGGGCTTGTCGATGCCCATACCGAATGCGTTGGTTGCCACCATCACTCGGCAGCGGTTCTTCGTCCAGTTGATTTGTCGAAGGTCGCGCTCGGCTGTGGTGAGTCCTGCATGATAGCTCTCAGCCGTGATGTTGTGCGATTGCAACAGTTGTGCCAGTTCGGTGGTTAGACGCCGACTGCGTGTATAGATGATGGCACTCCCTTGTGTTACGCTCTTCAGAATGTGCACCATCTCCTCCGTTTTGTTCTCTGTGGGGCGCACCACATAGATGAGGTTCTTGCGCTCGAAACTCATGGAGATGACATTCTTCTCCTTGAACCACAGTTTGTCCTGGATGTCGTCCACCACCTTCGGTGTGGCGGTGGCGGTGAGCGCCAGGACTGGCACAGGGTAGGGGATGAGATTGCGCAGTTGGGCAATCTGTTGATAGGCTGGGCGGAAGTCGTAGCCCCACTGAGAAATGCAATGGGCTTCATCCACACATATCATGCAGATGTTGCCCATTCGTTCCAGTTTGGTGCGAAACAGTTCGCTTCCGATTCGTTCTGGCGAAACATACAGGAAGCGGTAGTCGCCCAATATGCAGTTGTCGAGGATGCGCACCACGTCGTCGCGCACCATGCCCGTATGGATGGTCTCGGCTTTGATGCCGCGTAAGCGCAGTTGTGACACCTGGTCTTTCATCAGCGAGATGAGCGGAGTAATCACCAGGCACAACCCCTGCATGGCCAGCGTAGGCACTTGGAAACAGATGGACTTTCCGCCTCCTGTGGGCATCAGTCCGAGCGTGTCGCGTCCTTCGCCAATGCTGGTTATAATCTGTTCCTGAATACCGCGAAAGCTGTCGTAGCCCCAGTATTCTTTCAGTATGTCGAGGTATTTGTTCAAAGTTCCTTTGCCCGTATGTCCTCAATGATGAGCTGGAGCTCACCCTTGCGGTAGCTGTTTTCCTCGATGGTATAGACGATGTCGAAGGAATGCTTGGTCTTGATGTAGCGAGCCTCGGAACTCTGTCCGAACGCAATGCCGTTCATCACCTGATTCGAGGTGTTATCCACCAACTCCAGCTTGATGTGCTCCTGATTGTGGCCCACCACCTTGCTCGTACCATAGTCGAACACCTGCTTGGTGCAGAACCTCGGCTTCTCGTTGTCGGGACCGAACGGACGCATACGCTTCAAGTCGGAGTAGAACTTTCGGTTGATTTCGCTGAACGGAATGACAGCATCCACATCGATGTTCGGAGTCACCTTTTCGCTCTCGATGTTCTTGGCCACGTACTCTTCGAACCGAATCTTGAACTCTTCCACGTCCTCCACCCTCAGCGAGAGTCCCGCTGCGTAGGTGTGGCCGCCAAAGTTCACCATCAGGTCGGCACAGCTCTGGATTGCCTTATACACATCAAAACCGCTCACGCTGCGAGCCGAACCCGTCACGAGGTCGTCGCTGCGAGTCAGCACCACGGCGGGACGATAGAAAGTCTCCGTGAGGCGAGAGGCAACAATACCAATCACACCCTTGTGCCAGTCCTCGTTATAGATGACGATGCAGCTCTTGTTTTCCATGTCGGGCGATTGCTTCACCAGTTCCTGAGCCTCCTCAGTCATTTTCTTGTCCAGCTCCTTGCGCTCCTCGTTGTATTGGTTGATTTGCCGTGCCTGCTCCACCGCCTTTTGGTAGTTGCGCTCCACTAGCAGACTCACCGAAGCCTTGCCGTTCTGCATTCGTCCCGAGGCATTGATGCGTGGACCAATCTTGAAGATGATGTCGGCCATGGTGATGTCGCGTCCCGACATGCCACAAAGGTCAATGACCGCCTTCATGCCCACACTCGGATTCTGGCTCAGTTGCCGGAGTCCGTGGAAGGCAAGGATGCGGTTTTCTCCCATGATGGGAACGATGTCGGAAGCGATGCTCACCGCCACAAGGTCGAGCAGCGGAATGAGCTGACTGAACGCAATGCCGTTGCTGATGGCAAAAGCCTGCATGAACTTGAATCCCACTCCGCATCCCGACAAGTCCTTGAAAGGATAGGTGGCGTCCTTGCGCTTGGCATTGAGAATGGCAATGGCAGGAGGCAGCTCTTCGTCGGGCACGTGGTGGTCGCAAATGATGAAGTCGATACCCAACTGCTTGGCGTAGGCTATTTCGTCGATAGCCTTGATGCCACAGTCGAGCACAATGATGAGTTTCACACCCTGTTGATGGGCGTAGTCCACACCTTGAATCGACACCCCATATCCCTCCTCATAGCGGTCGGGAATGTAGTAGTCGAGTTCAGAATAGAATTGTTGCAGGAAGCGATACACCAATGCAACAGCTGTGCAGCCATCCACATCGTAATCACCATAAATCATCACTTTCTCCCTGTTGCCCATCGCCTGGTTGAGCCGATTGACGGCAAGATCCATGTCGCGCATCAGGAAAGGATCGTGAAGTGCCTGCAGTTGCGGGCGGAAATAAGCGCGTGCCTCATCGGCTGTGCTGATTCCCCGCTTCACGAGCAGGAGACACAGCGTTTGGCTCACACCGATTTCCTCCGACAGCTTAGCCGCAGCCGCGTTCTGTTCTGGTGTAGGTTCTTCGTAGTTCCATTTGTAATTCATTTATATGTTGTTTTTATTATATAGCTTCTCTCGTGTAAATGCCCGGGCCTCCTTGCCAATGCCCACTTTTACGGCAATTTACTTTGTAAAGATAAGGAGAAAAAATGAAACGGTCGAAATTTTGTTTCTAAAATTGATGAAAATCACAATTTTTTACTCATTTTTAAGTAATTTGCCACATCAAATGCTTGAAACAACCGCTACCAAGACTCAGAAATGATGAAAGTCAGTTCAAAAAAATCAAAAGGTACATAAAAACCTCGGAAGCTATTACTTTCTCAAATAACTTGAGAAATCATATCTTCCGAGGTCGAACAAGACGATAAATTGGGATTTACATATTTGGAGTCGCTTCGCGAGAAATCTTACAAATCTATTCAAATCTTACAAATCTCTTTTAAAACAACTTCACTTTGTCAATGATACCTGTCTTGGGGTCGCGGTGATACCATTCGGAATAAAGACCTTCGGGACTGAAATTGATAAGCATGCCGAACGGCAAGTGCGTTAGATTCATATAGTTCCAAAGCTGCCGACGGTGGGGCGTGTCTATATGTGCAATGGCTTTTAGTTCAACAATAATGTTGTCGTCAATCACCAAGTCCATCCTATAAGTTTGGTCAAGTTGCACGTCTTCCCAGTAAATTGGCAGGGAGACCTGACGTTCAACTTTATGTCCCATTTGTTCTAAAAGATATTTCAAGGCGGCCTCATAAGCCGATTCCAAAAGACCATAACGGTATTTGCTATGCACCTTCATGGCTACTCCTGCAATTTCATGGAAGAATTCATACTTCTTGTTATACTCTGCCATCAAGTCCATTTGTAAACATATTTGTTAGATTTGAATAGATTTGTAAGATTTCTGTCCGAAGGACACTCCTTTATTCTTGTGAACTCCGATTTATCTTATTGTTTCGATAATTGTTGCTTCCTTGAGCATAATGAAGAAGCTCGTCGGATTCTTAACATACAAAATTACCACTTTTACACGGAATGAGCAAATGTTCTCAAGAAAAAGTGTTTTTCCTCGTTGCTGGTTTGAATCAATGACAAGTTCGTTTGAAAAAAACTGTCCTAAGCTATAAAACATTCTTCTGATGGGAACAAAACTCCGTGGATAAGTTTTCCGTCTGCACGGAAAGCTTTTCCGTACAAACGGAGAACTTTTCCATTTACACGGAAAAGCTTTCCATGGAGTTTTGTCCGTTGTGTTGAGAAGTTCAGTTTGAATAAGAGGATTGTTGTTTCCTTGGTGATTTTTACTTTTATTCGCTACCGAAAGGTGGAAAAATGGGGGATGTGGAACTGCTTTTTAGTTAAATAGTTTTAAAATGAAAGGATTTTAAGGTACTATGTATTGCAAGGTACTATTAAAAACTATACATTTGCAGCAGAAAACAAAAAACGTGATGAATTATGAACATTGAAAATGCAAAGTCGCAGATGCGAAAGGGGATGCTTGAATACTGCATCCTGCTGCTGTTGAGCGAGTGTGCTGCGTATGCTTCCGACATCATCCAGAAGCTGAAAGAGGCGAATTTGCTGGTGGTGGAAGGTACGCTCTATCCTTTGCTCACCCGATTGAAAAACGATGGTGTGCTTGCCTACGAATGGCAGGAGAGCACACAAGGTCCTCCTCGAAAGTACTACAAATTGACGGACATGGGGCATTCGCTCCTTCAGCAATTGGATGAGGCTTGGTACGAACTGGAAAACTCAGTGCATGTGCTGAAGGACATGTCGGGCCAATCAGTCCACGCTCAGTGGTAAATCTTCTTAATGATTATCTTCAATAAACTTAAAAAATCTCAATCACAATGAAAAAGAATATAACTATCAACATGTTCGGTCGCCTCTATTCGATTGATGAGGATGCATACGAATTGCTGAAAAAGTACACGGAATCCATCCACCAGACTTTCGACCGCCAAGAGGGTGGAGAAGAGATTGCCAACGACCTCGAGGCACGTATTGCCGAGCTGTTCGACGAACTGAAGGCTGGCGGAGTGGATGCCATCACCATCGAGCACGTGCAGGACATCATTGCCCGCATCGGAAACCCTGAGCAGATGAGTGACGATACTTCGCGCACAACGGAAAGTCAGCAGGAAGAGCACTTCAGCGAAAGTGCTTCGGGAGGGGGATTTGGTTTGAATCAGACTACTTGGGAAAGCTATTCTGAGAACTTGAAAAAGAAGAAGCTCTTCCGCGACCCTACCAACAAAGTGCTGGCGGGTGTGCTTTCGGGACTTGCCAACTATTTTGGTGGCGACCCCACTTTTTGGCGCTTGGGCTTCATACTGCTTGTTTTCGGTTCGGGTAGTTTCTTTAGTTGGAACTACTTCGGTTGGCGCTTTTCCTTTGGCTGGGCTATCATTGCATATATCGTCTTGGCAGTCATCGTGCCCGAGGCAAAGACACCTGAGGACAGACTGAAGATGAAGGGTAAAGAGGTGAATCCACAGAACTTGGGCGATGAGGTTTCGGCAGCTGTTCAGCAACCCCAGGAGACGAAGACGAATGGCGCAAGCGGATGCCT
>CADBXS010000115.1:7579-17948 GCA_902798705.1 uncultured Bacteroidales bacterium | reverse complement strand
CGTCACCCTGCGTCACCATCCAAATCTTCATAACTGCCTGAAAATGAGCAATGCCATCATGTGGCACAAGACATAAAACGAAAAAGTGATGAAGTCAGGGGATTCATAGTTTTTCAGCTTCGCTTTCTCCACTTCTTTAATTCGCCTTTAGAAATCTGCTGAATCTTCATAAAAAATCTGTTGAATTTTCATTCATATTATTTTGAACCTTTGTTTCAAAAAAAATGAACGTTCAAAAAATTTTAAATGAACGTTCAAAAATATAAAATTGAACGTTCAAAATATTTTTAATGAACGTTCGAAAATTTTCAGAGACCCTTATTGAGAAATTCAGTAAGCGAAATGGAGGAGTTGAACAAGCGAAGCAGAGTATTTTTATATCCTAATTAGCGATTGAGAAAGGATGAAGATGGCATTTAAATAAATTGAAATAGAGAAAGTGGAGGAAATAATTGCATAATCGTTTCATTTGCTCTATTTTTGCAGTAACAATTCATAAATGTGCTAATATGCAAGTTGATTTTCTGAATCTGCAACGAGTGAATGAGTCGTTTGGCTCAGAACTGAAGGAGGCTGTGAACCGTGTGGTGAGCAGTGGATGGTATTTGTTACACACTGAGTTGGAGGCTTTCGAACAGGAGTTTGCTGACTATCTCGGTGTGAAGCATTGTGTGGGTTGTGGCAACGGATTGGATGCCTTGACACTCGTTTTGATGGCCTGGAAAGAACAGTTGGGTTGGCAGGTTGGAGATGAGGTGATAGTACCTTCGAATACTTTCATCGCTACGGTTTTGGCGGTGTCGAGGGCAGGGTTGAAACCAGTGTTTTGTGAGCCGAATTTGGAAGATGCGTTGATAGATGTGAATCGCATTGAGGCACTCATCACGGAGCACACACGATGCATCATTCCTGTGCATCTCTATGGGCAGACTTGCGATATGGATCGCATCTTGCAGATTGCCAAGATGCATGGATTGAAAGTGTTGGAGGATGCTTGTCAGGCACACGGAGCAGAAGGTGCGGCTCAAGCCGATGCAGCTGCTTATTCGTTCTATCCTGGCAAGAACCTCGGTGCTTTGGGAGATGGGGGATGCATCGTTACCAACGACAAGGAATTGGCACAGCAGGTGCGAAGTTTGGCAAACTATGGGCAGTCCGTGAAATATACCCATATATATAAAGGTGTCAATTCACGACTCGATGAAGTGCAAGCGGCAGTGCTTCGAGTGAAGTTGCGCCGTTTGGACAAAGACAATGCCCGAAGAAGAGAAATAGCAAATTATTATCAGGAGAACTTGAAAGGAATTGTGTCTGTGCCTCGGATTCCAGCCCATCCGTGTCGTCATGTTTTTCATGTCTATGCCATTCGCACGGAGCATCGTGATGAATTGCAGATGTCGTTAAAAGAGAAAGGAATTCAAACCTTGATTCACTATCCCATTCCTCCACATCGACAGCAAGCATACCGCGAGTTCCAGCACCTGCACCTACCTATCGCGGATGAGTGGGGTAGAACGGAACTCTCGTTGCCTATGTCGCCTGTAATGACGGATGAGGAAGTGGAAGCCGTTTGCAACGGCTTTAAATGAAGAGCCCCCTCCCAGCCTCCCCGAGGGGAGGAGGGTGAAGAGTGAAAAGTGAAAAATGAATCAGGGATTTAAAGGATATAAAAGGATTATTTTTGGGGCGCTTCGCTTGAAATTGTATTTAGAATTATCATTTAGAATTTTAAATAAAATTTTTAGTTTCAATTTTAAACTTCATTTCGAGCCGGAGGCGACCCCCATAAAAGTGAAAAGTGAAGAGTGAAAAATGAAAAATGAATTAATGCACGTCAATTCCATCAAACCATAACTCTGAAATCACAGTGTCGGTGTATTTGTCTCCTGGGTACACCTCCATGATTTCGAATTTGAGTGTCCAGTTAGGTGCTTCTGGATTGTGATACCCCAACACACCCACCTCAAAATCTTGTTCTGTGCGGCTGTCCTGAAGGTTGAGAATCGCATAAGGTTTTCCCATATAGTACATCTTCAGTTTCTTAACCCTTGAATTATCCTTCCAAACCTTTTCGTCCTTCACATGCCCGTTTAAGATTTTTACATGGGTAATACGTGGACAACCGCCTGAAAACTCATATTCTAAGTATTCACCAATGCCTTGCCCTTTTGCGCCCTCAGCCCAAACACTTTCGTGATTGAAATTGTGCGCATTTTTCCCGTTGTAATTGAACTTTTTGGTTGCTTTCAGATGACTTGAATCCTTGATTGAAAGTACATCTCCACCACAATACCAACTACAGCTGGATGAATATAAATCGTCGAATATTGCGCACTCTTTCATCAGTTTTTTCTCCGCTTCAGATAATTTCTCCTCATCTTCTAAAATAGACAGACGATCGTATTCAGCCTTGCTGATTGTGGGCATCTTGATGATAGAAATCGGGTTTAGTTCTTTCACCTGTCCCTGCATTGAAAGACAAAAAGAAATGAACATTCCAAAGATTGCTACAGTCTTTTTCATAATAGAGTGTTGATGTTGAAATTGGTAAAGGTTCTTCATTCTTCATTTTTATATCTTTCCTTCCAACATTTTAGCATTCTCTCGTAGAGTTTTGCTTCGGAAGGAGTGTGGGGTTGCGCATGCCAGAAACGGGCGTTGGTGGCTTCGTCGGGCAGAAATTGTTGCTCTACGAAATGATCAGGGAAATCGTGTGCATATTTATAACCATCGTGATAGCCGAGTTCTGCCATCAGTTTGGTTGGTGCGTTGCGGATATGGAGCGGAACAGGGAGATTCCCCGTTTGCTTCACGTATTGGAGTGCTGCATCGATGGCGAGATACGACGAATTGCTCTTGGGACTGGTGGCAAGATAGACTGTTGCTTCTGCCAGTGGTATACGGCCTTCGGGCATACCGATTTTCGAGACGGCATCGAAGCAAGCATTGGCAAGGAGAAGAGCATTGGGATTTGCCAGACCGATGTCTTCCGAAGCACTGATAACGAGTCGGCGGGCAATGAAGAGTGGGTCTTCTCCTCCTTCAATCATGCGGGCGAGATAGTAGATGGCAGCATCGGGATCGCTTCCCCGAATACTCTTGATAAAAGCCGAGATGATGTCGTAGTGCATCTCTCCGTCCTTGTCGTATGCAAGCGGGTTTTGTTGGATGGATTTGAGAACGAGTTCGTCGGTGATGACGATGTCGGTTTGACCTGCTGCTTCTGCTGCTTGGATGGTGAGTTCGAAGATATTGAGGAGTTTGCGGGCATCGCCTCCACTTTGGCGCAAGAGAGCACCCGTTTCCTTCAGTTCAATCTTTTTGTTTTTGAGAAAAACATCCTTTGTGAGCGCATTGTCAAGCAATTTCAATAGGTCGTCTTTACCCAACGATTCCAACACATAGACTTGGCAGCGGGAGAGGAGAGGACGAATTACCTCGAACGAAGGATTCTCCGTTGTGGCACCAATGAGGGTGATAATTCCCTTCTCCACAGCACCGAGAAGTGAATCCTGTTGCGATTTGGAAAAGCGGTGGATTTCGTCGATGAAGAGGATGGGATTTCCTTTCGTGGCAAAGAGTCCACTGTGCATCTTCGCTTTCTCAATCACTTCGCGCACTTCCTTCACTCCCGAAGTGACGGCACTCAAGGTGAAAAATGGCACATCGAGTGTCTTGGCAATGATGTTGGCAAGGGTGGTTTTTCCCACGCCTGGAGGTCCCCACAAAATAAACGAAGCAATGCGTCGGGCATCAATCATCCGACGTATCACGGCACCTTCGCCAACGAGGTGCTGCTGTCCGATGTAGTCGTCAAGAGTTTGAGGACGAAGTCGTTCTGCTAAGGGTTGCATTTATTCTCAAGTGAAAAATGAAAAGTGAAGAGTGAAAAATAAAAGTTTCTGCAAAAATACATCAAATAAAGTGAAAAATGAAAAGTGAAAAGTGAAAAGTGCTTGAAGATTGAAAAAAGTGAGTATATTTGCATAAAATTGAAAAACCATGATGACTAACTCAAATAAATACCTGAAAGTGTTGTCTGCTTCGGCAGGTAGTGGAAAAACATTCCGTTTGGCAGTGGAATACATCAAATTGTTGATTGAGAATCCTGTCAACTACAAGTATATCCTCGCGGTGACTTTTACGAACAAGGCTACCAGTGAAATGAAGGATCGCATCCTGACTCAGCTCTATGGCATTGCGCACGGTTTGGTCTCTTCGAAGGACTATTTGGCAAAAATCAAGGAGGATGAGCGCTTTCGTCATTTTTCTGACGAGCAGATACGGGAAAATGCGGGTAAGGCGTTGAAGAACATGATGCACGACTATGGTATGTTCCGCATCGAGACCATCGACTCGTTCTTCCAGTCTATTCTGCGTGAGTTGGCACACGAACTTCGTTTGTCGAACAATCTGCGTGTGGATTTGAAGACCGACGAGATACTGGAGAATGCCGTGAAAACCATGTTGCGTGACCTGAAGGAGAGCGACGATGTGTTCCAGGTGATTAAAAACTATGTGGAGCAGAAGATAGGCGAAAACAAGGAGTGGAATATCAAAGATGAGATAGGCGATTTTGCCAAGCACATTTTCGATGAGCAATTCATGCTGCATAAGCAGAAGAAACTTCGTGAACAAGGCTTGCAGGATAAGGAAATGATGGATGTGCCTGCTTTCGACATGGATGAAGTGAAGAAATATAAGGATAAGGTGTATGAGACGCTTCGTCAGAAGAAGGAACATGCAGTGAGCAAGGCTAATGACTTCTTGAAGATATGTAAGGAGTCTGGACTGACAATAGATCATTTTGCGCAAGGGCAGAAAGGAGTTTATGGTTTTTTGGAAAGTTGGGCAAATGAAGAACAGAAATCCCCTGGTAAGAATGTTAATAACTGTCTGGAAAGTGCAGAGAAGTGGGCAAAGAAGGGTCAGTACCATGATTTGGTCGTTCGCTTGGCTGAGGAAACGTTCATGCCGATATTGAAAGATGTGCTGGCAGACTTGGACTACATCAAACAGGCGAAAGTCATCACCAAGCACATCTATCCGCTGATGCTGATAGGCGAGATAGACAAGATGGTGCGAAGCTTGAACAGCGATGAGAATCGTTTCTTGTTGGCTGACACATCCTATCTGCTGAATGCCATGATTCAGGACAGCGACATCCCGTTTATCTATGAGAAGTCGGGAACGAAGTTCAAGTACATGATGATAGACGAGTTTCAGGACACCTCCACGCTGCAATGGAAGAACTTTGTGCCACTGCTGATGAACTGCGTTTCGATTGGTTGCGAATGTCTGATTGTGGGCGATGTGAAGCAGAGCATCTATCGTTGGAGAAACAGCGATTGGGAGATTCTGAACGGCATCAAGGACAACGAGGATTTCAAGGATTATGTGGATTGGAATCCGTTGGAAGATAACTACCGCAGTGCTGGAAATGTGGTTGAATTCAATAACGCTTTCTTCAACATTGCAGCCCTTGAATTGCAAAAATTGTACGACCTCAAGACGACCGAAAAAGTGCCAGACGAAAGTGTGCTGAAGACGGAGGTAATTCCTTCTGTGTATGCTACGGTAGAGCAGAAAGTGAAGAAAAACGAAGGCAAGGGCTATGTGAAGGGTGGAATATCAGCGCGTAATCAACAACCTGAAAGAACTGCTGACAAGGGACGAAACGGGCAAGCGGAAGGTGGTGCCCAATGACATTGCCATCCTTTGCCGTGAAAACAAGGACATTCCCAACATCATGTCGCTTTTCGAGGAAGCAAAGAGGCAGAAGGAATACAGCATGTTTGAGGGAGTGAACATCGTGAGTGACGAGGCATTCAAGCTGAAGGCTTCGTTGGCTGTGAACGTGCTGATTGCAGCGCTGCGTGCCATTGCCAATCCTACCGACAAGTATTCATTAGGCTATATGCTCTCCATATATAATAAGAAGGTGAGGAAGGACGAGACAACGGCGGATTTGAATGCTATCTTCTTGAAAGACATCAACGCCATCAAGCAGATGCTGCCAACTGCCTTTGTGAATGAGTTTCCTTCCTTGTCGGTGAAACCTCTCTACGAATTGGTGCAGAACCTCTTCGAGATGTTAGGACTGAGCGTGATAGAGAATCAAAGCGCGTACTTGTTTTCATTCTTCGACAAGTTGCTGAATTTCGTTTGCGACAAGCCTGGCGACATCGACAGCTTCTTGCAGTATTGGGACGAAACAATGTGCGAGGAAACCATTCCGATGGGAGAATTGGAGGGAATCCGAATCCTCTCCATCCATAAGTCGAAAGGTCTGGAATTCCATACGGTGATTTTCCCATTGGCAGACTGGACATTCACCAAACTGGGATTTTCAACTACGCTTTGGTGTCAACCGACGGGTGAGTTTGAGGGACTCGACTTGCTGCCAGTGGATTATGGCAATGAAGCAAACGAATTTTTCAACAAGGAGAATAACGAAGAGAGACTGAAAACCTACGTTGACAATCTCAATCTGGTGTATGTGGCAAACACACGTGCCCGAAACAATCTGATTGTCATATCGGGACGAAATGAATTGTCTGAAAATCAGAAAAAAAATGGTGGACTTTTGGAAGATGTCGCATACCTGATGTGGAAGACGATGGAGAAAATGAAGGAATCAGGGATGCACTGCATCGATGTACCTTTAGAGATGTCGTTGACAGAGGATGACGAAGAGGAGAAGGAGATGCCGATTCGTCAGTATGAGAAGGGTGAACTGCTTCCATCGAAAGAGAAAGTGGATGAGGAAGAAGAAAATGTGTTGGCACAGAAGCCTGCCGATTTGCCTATCACCTTCCACCAAAACAAGATGTTGGCAGGATTCCGCCAATCGAATCAGTCGGCAGAGTTCGTGAAAGGGCAATACGACGAGAACGATGACGGTAACTCGCTGTCGTCAGGCTACTCGAACGATTACATCAATCAGGGTCTCCTCTTCCATTATTTGCTTTCGCTGGTTCACACGCTCGATGATGTGGACAAGGCTTTTCTTCGTGTCTGTCAGGAAGGCTACTTCGAAAGTCAAGAACAGGAAAACAGCATCAGAAAGTTGCTGGAACAGGCACTCCAGAACGAACAGGTTCGTGGGTGGTTCGCTCCCGATTGGAATGTGGTGAACGAATGTGCCATCATCGACAAGAACGACGAAGGAGTGATTTACGAGAAGCGTCCCGACCGTGTCATCTCGAAACAAGGAGAGACCATCGTGATAGACTACAAAACTGGCGACTCGCAGACTGTATATACCAAATACAAGGAACAAGTGAAAGAGTATATCGACTTGTTGGAGCGTGCTGGATACGAGAATGTGAAAGGTTATCTTTGGTATGTCATGGACAACAAAGTGGTGCCAGTAAGTGATATTAACTTTTAACTTTCCAATAGGAGTATGAATAGTTTTCTTGAATTAGTAGCAAAGGATTTGTACCAGAAGTGTGATGGTAATTTTCAGAACCTGACGATTATTTTTCCGAATAAACGTGCCAGTCTGTTTTTCAATCAGCACATTTTTTCCATAGCCAATGCTCCGTTGTGGGCACCTACATATCTCACCATTTCCGAACTTTTCCAGACGCTCTCTCCGTTGGAAGTGGCTGACACGATAGAATTGGTATGCCGTCTCTATCAGGCATACGAAGAGGCATATCAGCAGAATGGGGAAGTGATGGATGAAACCCTCGACAAGTTCTATTCGTGGGGCGAACTCATGCTGTCCGACTTTCAGGACATCGACAACAACCATGTCGATGCGCAGGATCTGTTCCGTAATATCTCCGACCTCAACGACCTCACCCGTTTCGACTATCTCTCGAAGGAACAAGTGAAAGCCTTGCAGGAGTATTTCCAGGACTTCGACATCTCCACGCTTCTGAAGGAGAACTACATGAGTCTTTGGAAGATACTGCCGACCATCTACACGTGTTTCCGCAAAGAACTCCGAACTGCGGGCTTGGCTTACGAAGGAATGCTGAAACGCAATGTGGTGAGTCGATTGGGTGAGGAACTGCCCGATGATGAGAGATTGAGTGAAGGACAAGAGGCAATAGCGCAGCAGAAAGTGGCAGATTTCAAGCAAAGGATTCAGCAGCAGAAGTTTGCCATTGTGGGTTTCAATGTGTTGAACAAGACAGAGAAGGAGATGTTCAAATTCCTCAAGGAGAATTCCCAGGTGTATTTCTATTGGGATTTCGACGAGGCATATCAGCAGCAGAAAGCAGACGACCATAAGGTGTTTGAAGCAGGGCGGTTCATCTACGAGGACATGCTGGCATTTCCCAATGAGTTCAAGCCCGACACGGAGACCTATCGACTGGCATACAGGAATTTCGCATCCTCCAAGAAGCACATCACCTATATCTCTTCACCCACCGAGAACGCCCAGACGCAGTACATCGGCACATGGATGCAGCAATGCCATCTTCAGGCAGAGGGAGAACCACTCAACCAGTCTGCCATCGTGCTTTGCAACGAAAACCTCTTGCAGTCCGTGTTGCATTCCATTCCTGTTGACGAAGAGTTTGCCAAGCGTTTCAAGCTCAATGTGACGATGGGTTATCCCCTGCTCCAAACCCCCATCAGCAGCTATCTGATGGCAGTGCTCGACCTCCAGTTGCATGGCTACCACGAGAACCGTGCAGGCAATTCCTTCTGGCGCTATGCACAAGTGGCAGCCGTGCTGAAACATCCTTACACCAATCGGTTGGGTGGGGAAGTGGCTCGCAACTTGCTCACTACGATCAAGTCCCACAATATCCTCTTTCCTTCTGTTTCCCTCATCGAGAATCTCCCTGTGGATCAGAACGACGAAAAGAAGGCAAAGCGGCAGGAGCAACAAAAAGCATTCTTGCTTCAGCTATTCACCAAGCAAAATTCGATGAAGGATTTGCTCAACTATCTGCTCCAACTCATTCAGTCCGTAGGTAATAGCTATCGACGTGTGGAAAAGACTTTCGACTATCAGTTGTACGTCGAATCTGTTTTCAATGCCTACAAAATCGTGAATCGCCTGTTGAAGTTGGAAGAGTCCGGAATCCTACGTTTTGAGCCATCAACGCCTAATTGGCTACGCCGAGCTGAAGGTTCTTCACTTTTCACTTTTCACTTTTCACTTTTCACTTTTCACTTTTCACTTCTCTCCCGTTTGCTTTTCCAAATCATCAATTCCCATTCGTTGCCTTTCCACGGAGAACCCGCTGTGGGCATTCAGCTGATGGGAGTGCTCGAAACGCGCAATCTCGACTTCAAGAATGTGCTCATGCTCAGTGTGAACGAAGGCAACCTGCCCAAGTCGGAAACCTGCAGTTCGTTCATCCCATATTTCCTCCGCGAAGAGTATCACCTCACCACGCGCGACAAGCGCAATAGCCTCTATGCCTACTATTTCTATCGCCTCGTTCAGCGAGCAGAGAACGTGACACTCATCTACAACAATTCCACCGAGGGCACATCGCGTGGAGAGATGTCGCGCTTCATGAAACAAATGCTGGTGGAGCAGGAGGATTTGCAGTTGGCACACAAAATCGAACTGAAGAACCTCTCGGCAACCAATGTCCCATATCTTCCTTCCAGCATTGTCGTTCCAAAGAGCGAAGAGGTGATGGAGCAACTTCGAGGACATTTCGTCTGGGGAGAAGATGGCAGTCGTCCAACCGCCCTCAAGCCGTTCAGCAATGGCTATCTCTCTCCTTCCGCCATCAACACCTACATCGACTGTCCGCTCCAGTTCTATTTCCAGAAAGTGGCGCAGCTCTACCCCGAGGAAGAATTGACCGACGACGTGGAGGACAACACCTTCGGCAGCATCTTCCATTTCTGCATGAGTGAAATCTATACCCGTCTGGGAATCGGAAAACAACTCACGACGGAGGACATCAACTTGATTCTCAGCGAGGAAACCACAATCGCCTATTATGTCGATCGTGCCTTCAACCATGAGTTCTTCCACGAAAGCGATTTGAACAAGACTCCTACCTACAATGGCGAACAGTTACTCATTCGTAGTGTGATCATCACCTACGTCAAAAACCAGTTGGAATACGACAAGCAATTCTGTCCGCTCACCATCATCGAAGTGGAAAAGGAGCACTCGTCCTTCTTCAAACTCTCCAACGGCACCATCGTCAAGTTGGGAGGCATCATCGACCGCATCGACCGAGTGCATCTGCCAGACGACACCGACCAACTGCGCATACTCGACTATAAGACCAGTGCCAAGGTGAAGACCGCCCAGAGCGTCGAGGCGTTGTTCGATTCGAAGAACACAAATCGTTCCAACCACATCATGCAGGCATTCTATTATGCCGACATCTATTCCCGAGAAGAGAGTGTTCGTCAGGCTGTCGGTGTGTCT
>CADBXS010000115.1:0-7534 GCA_902798705.1 uncultured Bacteroidales bacterium | reverse complement strand
GGACAGGAAGAAGTGCAATCCATTAGTTATGTTGGACAAGACGGAAGTTCGTGACTTTGCCAACTCTCCCTATCTCTCCCCTCTCAGGGGAGTCGGAGGGGTTCGGGAGTCGGAGGGGTCCACCAACCCTGATGTCACCCTCCGCGATGCTTACCACTCCCAGCTCCTTGCGGTGATTGACAGTATTTTCGATCCCGATGTACCTTTCACCCAGGCTCCAACCAATCATCCTTGCAAGTATTGCAAGTTTCTGGCCATTTGTGGCAGAGAAAAACCTTCCTTCTGAAAAAAAATGCTTGACACTTTGGCGCAGTAATTGACAAAAATGCGTATCTTTGCACACGAAAACAAGATTATCTCATAATTTTGTGATTTTTCTTGGTTTCCCATTTATGTTATTTGTTGACCCATTTTTAATTTTTCATTTTTAATTTAGAATATATGGACGACTATCCGGCGAATAGACCATTGCGGCTCTAAGGTTCGACGACACTCTGACACTTCACCCTCGCTTTTTTGAGAGCAAGTAGCAGGAACCTTTGCCGCGCCCCACATTCATGCGAACTTCTAAGTAAAGGTTTAACTCTCAAAAACGAACAGACAGAGTAAAGATATGCGTTCTTTTTGGAATACTAAGAAAGGTGTAACACCTATCGACGAGTGGCAGCCAGGCTGCTGGGTGCAAATCACTTGTCCTGTGGAGGACGACGTGCGTTTTCTGGTCAACGAACTCCACATGCCCGATTACTTTATTACCGACGTGGCCGATGCCGACGAGCGAGCTCGTTACGACATGGATGAAGGATGGCTCATGATCATCCTCCGCATCCCCCATCTCAAAAGCGTCAATTCACGCACCCCTTACACCACCATCCCGCTCGGTGTGGTGCTCAAGGGCGATGTCGTTGTCACCATCTGCGACCAGGAGGCCCGCATGATGGTCGATTTCGTCAACCACCAGCAGCGACGTGCCGAAGGCTTTTCCGATGCAGCCGACCTCGTCTTCCGTCTCTTCCTCTCAGCATCCGTGTGGTATCTGAAGTATCTGAAGCAGGTGAACGGACTCATCGAGAAGGCAAAGCGCAACCTCGGAGGACAAATCGACAACGAAGACCTCGTCAGCCTCTCCCGCCTGCAGGATAGTCTCACCTATTTTGCCACATCCATCCGTGGTAACGAAACACTCCTCTCCAAGCTCAAGTTCCGTCTGCCAGTCGATGAACTCGACGCAGAACTCATTGAGGACGTGAACATCGAGATGAACCAGGCACGAGAGACCACACAGATTTATTCCAACATCCTCGACTCCACGATGGACACCTACGCCAACGTCATCAACAACAACATGAACAAGGTGATGCGACTCCTCACCTCCCTCAACATGATTATCATGTTCCCGACACTCATTGCCTCCCTCTTCGGCATGAACCTCATCAATGGTATGGAATCCTATCGCTTTGGCTTCGTCATCGCCATCGTCATCTCCTTCATTTCCACCATCCTCGGCCTTCTTTGGTTCAAGCGCAAGAAATGGCTGTGATTAACGTGAAGCATGAAGATAAGAACAAAGGACAAAGAACAAAGGACAACGTAGGTAAGTACAAAGGACAAAAGGACAAAGTACAACGTAGTTAAGTGCTAAAAGCATAACTGTACCTTGTAAATTGTACATTGTACTTCCCCTTGTACTTTGTAAATTGTACATTGTACTTTTTGTGATTTTTCACTTTTCACTTCTCACTTTTCACTTCTCACTTTATATGCGTATTTTACTTCTCGGCGATTATAGCAACGTACATTGGACACTGTCCGAGGGCTTGCGAGCACTCGGGCACGAAGTCTGTGTCGTGAGCGATGGCGACGGTTGGAAGAACTATCGCCGCGATGTCGATTTGTGCCGTCGGTCGTTGGGGAAGATGGACACGCTCCGTTACCTTTTCGACATCCTGCGTGCCATGCCCAAGTTCAGGAACTACGACGTGGTACAACTCATCAATCCTGTTTTCTTCGACTTGCGTGCCGACAAAATCAAGCCCTTCTACCATTTCATCCGTCGCCATAACAAGCACTTGGTGTTAGGTTCCTTCGGCATGGACCACTACTGGGTGAAAACCTGTCTCGACTGCACCACCTTCCGCTATTCCGACTTCAACATCGGTTCTCACCAACGCACCGAGGAACCATTCAATCAGGAGTTCATTCGCGACTGGCTCGATGGAGAGAAAGCACCCATCAACCAATTTGTGGCAGCCGATGCCGATGCCATCGTCACAGGACTCTACGAGTACGATTGCTGTTATCGTCCGCATTTCCCCGACAAAACCCATTTCATTCCCTTTCCCATCAATTGCTCCACCGTCACCCCCAAGCTGCCACGTTCAGAGGGCGCACCCATTCGTTTCTTCGTCGGCATCCAGCGCAGTCGCCATGCCTACAAGGGAACGGACATCATGCTGCATGCCTTGGAGCGCGTGAAAGCCCTTCATCCCCATGCTTGCGACATCGTCAAGGTGGAGAACGTGCCATTCGACGAATACCAGCAACTGATGAGTTCCAGCGATGTCATCCTTGACCAGCTTTACAGTTACACCCCAGCCATGAATGCCCTCCTCGCCATGGCAAAGGGACTCATTGTGGTGGGTGGAGGCGAAGAGGAGAACTACGAAATCCTGCACGAAAACGAACTGAGACCTATCATCAATGTACTGCCCGACGAGGAAGACTGCTTTCAGAAGATGGAGCAGCTGGTGCTCCATCCCGAACGGGTTCCCGAACTTTCCCGCCAGAGCGTGGAGTATATCCACCGCCATCACGACCACATCAAGGTGGCTAAACAGTACGAGTCCCTTTATCAGCAACTCACGAACGGAGCAAGAGCGGAGGGCAAGCTCGCTTGATCTATGCCTCGCTTTAGAGGATTGTCAGAAGCACATGTTGGCATTTAGGTGGGTTCTATAAATTATGTCGGATTGATTTTTAATTTTATGTGAGTAGATTTTTGTTAGCTTTTGAGGGAGCATAGCGAGCTATGTGACTGAGAAAGATGACAAAAGGATGCCACAGAAAACAAAAAGCAACCGATGATAGAATTTCACCAAAATAGAAAAATAATAAAAACAGAATTGATAGAACACACCTTTACTAAATCGCTTCTTTGTTTGGCTTGCGCCGAGCTAACGGTTCAACTGGTTGCGCGAGGGCTCGTTATCGTCATAGCGAAGGCTCGGCGTGGCTCAAGCGAGGGCTCGGCAGAAAATCGTTGAGGGCTCGGCCATTTAGTGGAATCAAAGAATTGATGGACTTGCACCGAGCTCTGAGTTCTGTGTAATCGAAGGAGAACGCCAATACAACCGAAGAAGAACCTCGGCAAATGGAAAAGCCATGTACCTTTCACCTTTCACTTTCCCCTCTTCACTCTTCACTCTTCACTTTTCACTTTTCACTTTTCACTCTTCATTTTTCACTCTTCACTCCTCACTTTTCACTTTTAACTTTTCACTTACTTCTGTCACTTTTCCATCCTTTTTTTTGTTTTTTCCTTCCAAATCGCATATCTTTGCAGGAAGTATATACTTTTTGTTCAACACAACGATTCCCTCTGGCTGGCGCAAGTGAGAGTATCGTTTTATTTCATTTCCTATTTGTATGAAACCTTTTTCTTTGCTGATTTCATGTTTTTGTGCTTCCATGTTGTCACTTCCCATGCAGGCACAGACCGCAGTGACAGCTGCGGAAATGGCTCAACTGAGTAGAAACAAAAGCCATAGCCGAGTGAGTGTGCACGACCCTTCCATCGTGGATACGGGTACGGGCAGCTACTATATCTTTGGTTCGCACAATGCTATTGCGAGAACGACGGACTTGATGAACTGGTCGGGCGTGAACAATAGCGGACTGTTTGGTGTAGTGAACAGTAGTGGCAAGGTGGTGACGGCAAGTTTTGAGGATGCTTTCGTGACGAACCAAACGAAGAAGGTGACGGTGCTGAAGAACGGTGTGGAAACTGAAGTGACGTTTGGCAATTTCGATGCGAAGGCATGGATGACGGCGCACGGCACGACGGTGGCAGGCATGATGTGGGCTCCCGACGTGATTTGGAACAAGGACATGAAGAAATGGTGCCAGTACCTGAGTCTGGACGGTGATTACTGGAGCAGTGTGATTGTGTTGTTGACTGCCGACAACATCGAAGGTCCTTACGTGTATCAGGGACCCGTGACCTATTCGGGCTTCTACAACGGTACGGATGCAAGCATCAACTGGAAGAAGACGGACTTGGAGCTCGTGATTGGTACGCAGTCCTCTCTGCCTGCACGCTACAACCGTGACAGGAGATGGGGCGACTACTGGCCTAACAATATCGACCCGTGTGTGCTCTACGATGAGGAAGGGCAGCTCTGGATGTCGTATGGTTCATGGAGCGGTGGCATCTGGTTGATTAAGTTGAACAACAAGAATGGTCTCCGTGACTACACAACCACTTATTCCTACAAGGCTGATGGCAACGACCGTGCCACGAGCGACCCTTATTACGGCATCCGCATTGCTGGAGGGTATTACTCGTCGGGCGAGGGTAGTTACATCCAGCACATTGGCAAGCACTACTATCTCTTCATGACGAATGGCGGACTCTCGGCAAAGGAGGGTTACGTGATGCGCAGTTTCCGTTCGGAGAAGATAGAAGGTCCTTACGTGGATGCGAAGGGACAGACTGCCATCTACAACCGCTACGAGATGAACTATGGTACGAACGATGCATCGATGAGGGGAAACCTGCTGATGTCGGCATTCAACGGACTGGCATTTCAGACGGTGGCAGAAGTGGCACAAGGGCACAATTCGGCGTTCGTGGATAGCAAGGGACGCAGTTTCTTGATTTATCACACTCGTTTCAACACGGGCAACGAGGGATTCCAGAACCGTGTGCATCAGATGTTCCTGAATCAGCATGGTTGGCTTTGCGTGGCACCGTTTGAATTTGACGGCGAGACACTCACCGACGACAGCATTGCCGCTGGATGCAAATACTCCAAGGACGAAATAGCAGGCGACTATCAGTTCCTGCTCCACAAGTACAAGCTCGACAACCAGAACTATCAGTGTGCCGACGTGGTGCAAGTCACACTCAAGCCAGACGGCACCATCACAGGCGACCGCACAGGTTCGTGGACACTCATCGAAGGTACGGGCTATGCCAACGTGAAAATCGCTGGCATCACCTATTCTGGTGTGATTTGCGACCAGACGGTAGATGGTAAGAACTACCGTGCCATCGCCTTCACAGGACTCGCCACCACAGGTGTCACTGCATGGGGCTGGAAGATGGAACCACAGTCTGCCATCACCTACACAGTCCGCAATTCAGCTACCCACATCAGCGGCGTAGCTGTCAATACACACCTCGACTTCAACTACACCAATTACTTCGGCACCACCGACCAGTGGATTTCTTCCGTGCCATCCGTCATCAGCAACGAAGGCCGATATAACCCAGCCGACACTGTTACAGTTGTCAGCCTCACCCATCGCATTTCGGCTGGCAATTACTACTACGATGAACTCTTCAACGTCCGTGCTCAGGCTGCCACCGAAGTGGCTGGTGACTTTGCTACAGGTCTGAATGCTTACTACCGCTTCGACGAGTCGCCTATCCTCAACTTCCTCAATGCTGAACAGAAGGCTATGCTCTCCCGTCAGTCGAGCGGAGTGGCACCGACATTGGCCGACGATATTGCCCGCGATGGCAAGGTGCTCAAGATGACAGGCGGAACGGAGAAAGCCAAGACTTGTGGATTTGCTCGCATGGACAACCCTCTCTTCGGGCAGACCGACCTCGAAGGCATGACCATCAGCTTCTGGGTGAAGCGCAACGATGCTGACCGTTGGGGCACGATCTTCTCGTTCATCAATGGCAATCCATCCTACACCACAGTTCAGAACAACCTCTCGTTCACTGGCAACACCTACCTGGGTTTCACCAATAGCGTAGATACCTTCGCCATCAACTATCCAAATGTGGAGCGAAACACACTCGAAGTGGGTGAGTGGAAATTCGTTACCATCACCATCGACAAGACCGACGGCGTGAAAATCTATATCAACAAGACCAAGCGCGTCAATTCGTTTGCTTCCACTGAAGGTACTCGTGCTGCCAATTTCGACTATCAGAAGGTGCTCGACTTCCTCACTTCTGCCCAGTACCTCTGCATCGGCAAGGGTAACGGCTACGGCACTGCTGACATCTATCTCGACGAGCTCTTCGTCCACAACCGAGCACTCTCTGCCGACGATGTGGAAGCACTCTATGCTGCCGAAACACGTGTCACCGACATCCCATTCATCGTTGATCCTACTGCTATCGAAACTGTCATGGCCGACGACTCGGATTCTGTCCGCCATCGCAACGCTGCATGGTTCACGCTACAAGGTCATCGCCTTGCCACGAAACCAACTCAGCCAGGCATCTATATCCGCAATGGAAAGAAGTATATGGTGAAATAAAAGCCTCACCCCCAACCCCGCGGCCTCACCCCCAACCCCTCTCCAAGGAGAGGGGAGACCTATCCACCAGGAAGGGGAGTGGAATGAATCAGGGATTTAAGGTAGGTTCTAAAAATTATGTCGGATTGATTTTTGAATTGATTTGATTGGATTTTTGTCAGTTTTTGAGGGCGCATAGCAAGCTATGTAACCGAGAAAAGTAGCAAAAAGACTTCAAATCAAACAAAAAGCAACCGAATTGAAATGATTATTAATTGGTAGTGAACTAAAAACAGAATTTTTAGAACCTACCTTAAAGGATTTTGAAGGATTATTTTGGGGGCGCTGCGCTTGAAATAGAATTTAGAATTATCATTTAGAATTATCATTTAGAATTTAAAAAAAATTTGGGGAATATATAGATTTTGACCTCAAAGAGAAAGCCCCAAAAGAGGGCGAAGCCCTCAGAGAAAGCCCCAAATGTTAAAAAATGTATTCTCGATATGTCTGATGTTACGATGTAACGATGTAACGATGTAACGCTATTGAAAGATAAAACGACCATCTTATTGAAGTCAATAGGATGGCCTTTTTGTCAAAGTGTGTCGGTTTTTTGGCTACGCCGAGCTTACGGTTCTTTGTGCTGAGCCTTTCGGATTCGGTTGTCAATCATGATGTCAATGCCGAAAGCGGAGCCAGCATGAAGATAAAAGTGAGGCCCCCTCCCGTCCTCCCCGAGGGGAGGAGAAAGTGAAGAGTGAGAAGTGAAAAGTGAAAAGTTACCATCCGGATGGCATTTTTCACTTTTCACTTTTCGTTTTTCTTTTTTCATTTTACTCCCCTCTCCCCTTGGAGAGGGGCTGGGGGTGAGGCCGGGCTGGGGGTGAGGCTTTTCTTTTACTCATTCAGTGGCGTTGTGCACACCAACTGCGTGCTCTCGATTTCCTCCTTGATTCGACCAGAAGGGAAATAGAGCATACGACGGCGGTACACCTGCTTAGCTCCTGCTTCCTCTGAGTCGAGTGGAGCCTTTGCGCTGATGCTCACCTTCAGC
>CADBXS010000114.1 GCA_902798705.1 uncultured Bacteroidales bacterium | reverse complement strand
GAGCCATCCACCATCATCCTCCTGCATGGAAAGCGTTGCAGCATCGAGACTTAGGAGCAAACGGGCATTGGCATCTTGCATCATAAAGTTCAAACGTTCCTTCGGATAGCTCGGATCGAGCGGCAGATAAGCACAACCCGCTTTCAGAATACCCAATGAAGCTATGGCCATCCATTCGCAACGCGGAATCAGTATCGCTACCACATCACCTCGTCCCAATCCCATTCCTGCCAGGCATGAAGCAATGCTGTTGCTGATGGCATTCACTTCCTGGTAGGTGTAGCGCTTGTCTTTGAAAACGACCGCTGTGTTGTCGGGCGTAGCTTTAGCTTGTTGAAGGAAAAGCGAGACGATGGTCTGCTTAGAATCGTAATCCACATCGTTCTGGTTGAACCTGTCGAGAACTTCCTTCTGCGAGGCCGTGCTTATGTCGATATCGCGCAGGTAGTTGCAAGTGAGAAGTCCTTCGAGCACAGCCTCGTAGCTTGCTAAGTACTGGCTGATAAGTGTCTCAGAGTATTCGTTCGAATGGTATTCTGCCTTCACCTGGAAATGCCCATCTTTGATGAAGGCTTTCAGATAGAGCGAAGCATGGAGCGTGCTGTTGCCAATGCGTTCCGTTTTCATTGGTTTGTCGCCAAAGTGGTCATCGGCAAAGAGAGAACCATGCCATGCAAACATGGAATTGCTCTGCAAGTTGAGGTCTTCCATCATGTCGATGAAGGAATAGATGTCGTACTTGCGGCATCCGCTCATTTGCTCCTGTCCTGCTCTCAGGTAGTCGAGCACCGACGTATTATTGTTGAAAGTAGCATAGACGGGCAGTGTCTTCACAAACATGCCTATTGTATTGCTCAGACGTTTGTCGATGCGCCCGTTGTGGATGGTGGTGAACAGCGATTCTTGCTCGTTGTTGAATTTGGCAAGGAGGAAGGCGTATGCCATGGTGAAGAGTGTGCTCTTGAAAATGCCGTGCTTCTTGCAGAACGAATCCACTCGCTCGTTGTCGATGCTCAGGATGCGGAAAAGACTGTCCTCGGTAACTGACGTTTCCTCGCGGTCAGGCAGCAGTTGCGTGAAGACATCGCTGCAGTCAAAGTTCTTCTTATACCATTGCTTGGCATCCTCAAAGGCGGTGCTCTGACGGTCGGTCCGTTCCTGTACACTCACTTCTGCCAGGCTGATTGTCTCCGCTTCGAGAGCTATTCTATGATAGGCCTTGTCCATATCATTCAGAAGCAGTTTGATGGAAACGCCATCCATGATGATATGGTGAAAGTCGAAGAATAGATAGAGATGCTTTGCATCGCGCAGAAGGCGGATGCGGAACAGGAGTTCGTCGTAGAGTTTGAACGGTGTCACTAACGCTTGTTTCACGGCATCGATGCTGTCGATGTCTTCCACGTGGAGCGTCCATGTGTCGATGCCATCGCCGATGGTTTGCATGGGCTCGCCTTCGTCGTTGAGAAAGATACGAGTGAAGAGGGTGGGGCGAGCTTTCACTGCCGTTTCCACGGCTTGGCACAAGCGTTCTACGTCGAGGCTCTTGTCCAGTGTATAGAGATAAGGCAGGTTGTAACAGATTTCTCCTAAATGGCTTGCGCTTTCTGCGTAGATGCCATATTGTATCTTGGTTAAAGGAGCTATCTGTTTCATCTTTACTCTTGATTTATAATAAGGAGAACTCTTGTCAAATCGTATTTCCCCTTACCATCTCGTTGAGAAGAGACGTGGTGAAACCAGCAGCGAGAACCATGCCCACTTCAGGTTGTTGTCTTTTTCGGCACGTTTCAGTTTCTCCATGCTCTCTGTGCCTATCATGTATGAGAAACCTAACGAGAGGCGTGTGTCCTTTGCTATCTGATAAGATGCTTCAATATCCAAATCGTGTCCCAGCGTCTTATCCATCTCGCTTAGCTTAGTTGCCATACTCATGTAGTGGTATCGCATTTTCAGATTCAGTTTGTCAATTGGGGCATAGTCTGCACCAGCATACAGGTTCTGAAGTCCAGGTGTGAAGCCATTGAAATAGGTCATGACATAGAAGAAGTCCATCATGCCGTAGAACTTGTGGTGAGAACCATAGATGGGATTGAATCCCTTGATGACTTCGTGTCTGGTTATGCCGATGTGTCCCTTCGAAGGAACAGCAAAGTAGGGATCACCGCTCAGGTAGTCGTAGCCCACTTCTGTCTTCACTTGTTTCGACACTTGCAGGTTGGCTTTCACGCTGGCCATCCACGCATCTATCTTGAGGTCGTCCTCATTTCTGCCCAACTGATGGTAGTAGGATGCTTCGGCTGAAAACTTTCCAGGGTTGAACTTGATGTAGGAACCAATCAGTTGCTGGTAGATATCCTTGACCTTTTCGTTGCTTGAGCTTTCCCTTGTGCCGCCCTGCATACCGATGTTCATGAAGAGAAGAGAGGCACCCAGCGGAAACTTTGGTATGTCGTAATGATACCATAACGTCTGCATCGTCTTGTAGGGCTGTGCACCGTTTTCATAATAAGTGCCGCCGTAGGTGTTCTCAGCATTTTGGTTGAAGGCGAAAATGGCGTGAACCTTGTGCTGAGAGCCTTCATAGCCCACCCTCAGCACGTCGTGCGACAGCGCAGCCATGGCCCAGTCGTTCGTACCGATGATACGTTCATCGTCGTAGGCCAAAGCCTGACGGCCTATTTGTCCGAAGAGTCCGTTCCGCAGGCTCAGTTTCGCCCATGCCTCGTAGAGGTTGAAATTGCCTTGGCCTTTCTGTCCCCATATACCAGAATGTTGGGCTACGACTTTTGTTTCCAGCCCTGTTCGCTTGTAGTCGATGCTCAGACGAGTTCGACCCATCAGGAAGTAGGCGCGGTCGTCGTTTTGCTCGTCTTCGCTCGAATTTTCACCAAGACCACCAAAACGCATTTCTCCGTGTCCCAGCATTTGCAAGATCACGTCGAGCTGATTGTCACCTTCCTCCTGTGCCCAGCCCATGGTGGCTGGCAATAATAGTATTAGGCCCCATAGCCTCTTCAATCTATGGTTCATCATCAGGAAAATTAAAAATTAACAATTAAAAATTAAAAGTGGAGCGTGAAGCGTGGAGAACAACGGAAATAACGGAAATTATTCGTAAATTCGGAAATTTTAGACTTCACAAAGCTAAAGGTTCAAGAATCCTTATAAATCCTTTAAATCCTTGATTCACTTTTCACTCTCCTCCCCTCCGGGGGAGGCTGGGATGAGGCTCTTCTTATTCAAACTCAAAGATATTCACAAAGCCCGTAAGTTGGAACACGCTCATGATATCTTCGTTCACGTTTTTGAGCACGACCCTGCTTCCGCATGCCTTAGCACCTTTCAGGATGCTGATGAGGATGCGCAGGCCGCTCGATGCAATATACTCCAAGTCCTTGCAGTCGATGATGACATCATGTCCGTCGCTGTTGTAGAGGGGTTGCAAAGTCTTTTCCACTTCGGCAGCTGCTGCCGTGTCGAGTTCGCCATTCAGGGTTACTAAATACTTTCCTTCAGTCAGATTGATAGTTGTTTCCATTGTAAATATATTTAAATTAAAAATTAACAATTAAAAAATAAAAGTGAAGCGTGGAGAGTGGAGAGTGAAGCGTTGCCATCCGCATGGCATTTTTCACTTTTCACTTTTCACTCAACTCCCCTCGCCTTTGGAGAGGGGTCGGGGGTGAGGCTTGGGTCGGGGGTGAGGCTATTATAGTCCTTTCGTAGTGTCAGCACATTCTTGCCATCGATACGCTCATAGTTGATAGAGTCCATCAGGTTGCGCACCAGGAAGATGCCCAGTCCGCCCACAGGCCGTTCCTCAGCCGTGAGCGACGTGTCGGCAGTCGATGCCTCTGTTGGGTTGAAGGACACTCCCGAATCGGTGATGACGAATTTTAGCCGTCGTCCGTTTGAAGTGATGTGGATGTGAATGTCTCCCGTCGTACCTGCAGGGTAGGCATATTCCATCACGTTCACCACAGCTTCCTCCACTGCTAGCCTCAGTTTGAGGGCCAACTGCTTTTTGATGCCCAGACGCTCCGTCACCTGCTTCACCAGCGCATTCAGCTGTTCCACTTGCTTCACGTCGTTCTGCAGCACCAGGTCCTCGTCCAGAATGTTTGAGTCCTCCATCGGCGTGTAGCAGAACGTCAGCACCGTCAGGTCGTCCGTCTGCTCCGCTTCGCCCGTGAAGGCCTTGACCTTGGCGAGAGTCGTCTCCATCAGTTTCTCGGGGTCAGCCGTCGCAGCTTGCGTGAGCATTGCCAGCACGCGCTCCACGCCCATCAGTTCGCCCTTCTCGTTTCGTGCCTCCGTCAGTCCGTCCGTGTAGAGGAACAGCGTCTCTCCCTTTTTCAGTTGCATCTTCTGCATCTTGTAAGGAAAATCGTTGAACAGACCGATAGGCAGATTCGGTATGATATCCATCACCACACATTCCGTAGCTCTAGTTCCCTCGCCGTCATTCTGTGGTCGAATGAGCACAGGGCGCTCGTGCCCCGCATTGCAGTAGCGCAGATGGCCCGTCGGCAAGTCAAGCACACCCACAAACAGCGTCACGAAGATGTTCTCCTTGTTGTTGCGGCACGACATCTCGTTCAGTTGCGTCATGATGTGTTCTGGGTTGTTCTCTCGCGATGCGATATTGCGGAACACCGCCTGCGTGATAGCCATAATCAGCGCCGATGGCACACCCTTGCCACTTACGTCACCGATGCAGAAGAAGAGCTTGTCGTCGCGGATGAAGGCATTGAACAGGTCGCCGCCCACTGCCTTGGCAGGAATCAGCGTACCCTTTATGCGGATGTCCCTCGTGTTTGCAGGAAGCGACTCGTTCCCTGGCAGCAGTGTCTGCTGAATTGTATTGGCAATGCTCAGTTCGTGGTCCATGCGTCTCTGCTCCTCCATCTGCATCGCCAGTTGTTTCTCGCTGCGGGCAAAGCGCCACACCATGTATAGCAGTCCACCGAAGGCGAGGAGCATCATCAGCAGCATGAGCAGGCGCAGGTGGATGAGGTCGCCATACACTTCGCTGTCGTAGCACACCACGGCAATCTGCCAGTGGGGCACACCCTTCATGTTGGCATAGAAAATCGTGCCACGCTCACCCTCGTCCTTGAATCGCACCACAGTACTTCTGCCGCTCTTGCTTAGGCTTCGCGTCTTCGTGCTGTCGTTGATGAGGTTCACCATTCTGCGCGAAAACTCCTTGCCATCTACGCTGTCCGAAGGCATCGCCACTGGCTTGCCGTCTTCCGTGAGCAGCAGAACGAACGACGAAGGATACACATGGCGGTAGTTGATGGTGTCGCTCAGCCAATCCACCGACACGTCGATGCCGGCCACGCCAGCCATCTCACCATTGTTGTCGTGAATCGGTACCACGTACGACGTAATCAGCGTCTGTGCTCCCTCCTTGTCCATATAGGGGTCAATCCATAGGTTCTTCCTCGTGGCCATCACCTTCTTGTAGAAGTCACGCTCCGTGTAGTCGTGCTGCTCGCTGGCTATCTGCTCATTATTTATCTCCACTCCCTCCTTGTGCGCGTAGGGCTCATAGAGCCGTCCCTTCTGCGGGAAGAAGTGAGGCACGAAGGCCATGAAGCCGCCGCACACGTAGCGGTTCTCTGCCACAAGCCGCTTCACCGCCAGCTTCACCGAGTCGGGGTGGTGCAGCTGCCGCTCGATGTCCCACACGTGGTCGCGCAGCATGTCCTCCGCTGCGTTGAGCGTGCTGCGCACGAGAATCGCCTTCATCGTCAGCTCGCTCTCCGCGCGTTTCTCCAGCTGCTCCTCAAAGAGGTGGTGTGTGGCATAGTATTGCATGCCCGACAGTAGTTCAATCAGCACCGCTGCCGTGATGATGAGCAGCAGTCTGCGCCGTTTCGCAGCCATTAGGAAGCCTCTTTTCCCTACGTTCATACTTATGCCCTTTATATTGTCAGTGTTACTTATTCGCCACAAAGATAACAACAATAATTCACTTCGCTATCATCCTTTCCCCATTTTTTTCGTGTTTTTTTACTGTCACGCAGAAAGCATAGATATACGCAGAAATAAAAATAATGGGTAATTCGTGACAAGTTAATTCTACGGACATTCTGGAGTAAGGGACTTCTTCTCACTCTTAGGGGAACTGGAGGGGCTGTTTCAAATTAGCGCATTTACAAATCCCCAATAGCGTAAGAGTACATCCCCAATAGCGTAAGAGTACATCCCCAATAGCGTAAGAGTACATCCCCAATAGCGTAAGAGTGCGTCCCCAATAGCGTAAGAGTACGTCCCCAATAGCGTAACAGTACGTCCCCAATCGCATTTGAGTGTAGTCTTTTCGCTGTTTTTCGTGTTCATGTGTGTAGTTTTCGTGATGGGACGGGATGGTGGGTGCTGGTGGGTGCATAATGGTTAACTTTGCTGATATGTTCATAGCATGTGAAAAAGTGAAGCGGGAAGACTAAGAACAAAGTACAAAGGACAACGTAGTTAAGTGCAAAGCATAACTGTACTTTGTAAATTGTACATTGTACTTCCCATTGTACCTTGTAAATTGTACTTTGTACTTTTCGTGATTTTTAACTTTTAACTTACATTAAGTGATGAAAGACTTTGTCGGCGAGTTGATGGGAACTTTTGTTCTCACTTTCTTGGGTTGCTGCAGCGTGGCTGTGGCCATTCTCTTTGGCGAGTATAACAGTATTTTTCAGATTGGTCTGGTATGGGGCTTGGCTGTGACCTTGTCCATCTTCCTGACTCGCAACATCTGCTGTGCTCATTTGAATCCAGCTGTTTCGGTGGCGATGGTGGTGGCAGGGCGGATGAAGGCCAGCAAACTGCCTCTATACATCTGTGCTCAGTTGGTGGGTGCTGTGTTGGCTGGGGTGATGCTGTTCGTTCTGTTTTCACCTTCCATTGGGCAGTATGAGGCTGCTCATGGCTTTGTTCGTGGTTCTGCTGCCTCGGTGGATACGGCTCGCATGTTTGGCGAGTTCTATCCCAACCCTGGTGATGCTGCTGTGTCGGTGGTGTCGCTTCCTCTGGCCATGTTGGGGGAAGGCTTCGGCACGTTCCTGCTGGCTCTGTTTATTTTTGCTTTGACGGAGGACTGCAATGTGGGTCGTCCGTCGTCGGACTTGCAGCCGCTGTTCATAGGACTGACGGTGAGCAGTATCATCTTCTTCGTTGCTCCACTCACTCAGGCGGGGTTGAATCCAGCTCGCGACTTGGGTCCGCGCATCGTGGCGTATCTGGCTGGATGGGGGGATGCAGCTTTGCCCGACAGAGTGGGTGGATGGTTCTGGGTGTATGTCCTCGCTCCAGTCCTCGGATCCAGCCTGGCTGCTCTTTTCTTCAAACTGGTGCTCGAACCACTGAACTTATCAAAATTGAAAAGTAAAAATTAAAAAGTAATAATTATAAAAATAACTTGGGACTATTCTCAACCACGAATTTCTCGAATTGAACGAATTTCTCTTTAGATTATTTCATCAAATTTCACGAATAAAAATGCTAGCATTTTTTTTTAGAGTAATTCGATAAAATTATATAAATAATGGCTAAATTCGTGTAATTCGAGTAATTCGTGGTTGTATAAAATAAAATGAATGGATTAAAACAATAGTCCGTTAAAATTTCGCCATATGGCCAAACGGCTAAGCCGCACAGCCAAAGAGTTCCTTGAAAATGTGATTAATTAAAGTTTGGTTCGGGCG
>CADBXS010000113.1 GCA_902798705.1 uncultured Bacteroidales bacterium | reverse complement strand
GTAAATGACATTGGCGAGGTGAACATTGATGCCGATCTAATTCAGAAGGGGGGCGTAGTAGGACAACAGGATGATTCTCTCGTAGCACTCCAGAATGGCTGCATTTGCTGCACACTGAAGATGGACCTCGTACAGCAGATTTCAGACATTACTGCTATGCAAAAATTCGACTACCTCGTAATCGAGGCAAGTGGTATCTGTGAGCCTCAGCCAATCGCACAGACTATCTGCTCCATCCCTCAGATGGAGGAGAAATACTGGAAGAACGGCTTAGCACGCCTCGATTGCATCGTAAGTGTAGTTGACGCACTTAGGATGCGCGATGAGTTTGGCGGCGGTCTCGACCTACTCCGTCAGAACATCGACGAAGATGACATTGAAAACCTTGTAATCCAGCAGATTGAGTTCTGTAACATCGTGCTGCTCAACAAGGCAGCAGAGGTAACACGCGAAGAACTCGGACGACTGCGCGAGATTATCAAGGCACTACAACCTAAGGCTGAGATAATTGAGTGTAACTATGGCGACGTGGAACTCTCAAAGATTCTCAACACCAATATGTTTGACTTCAACAAGACGGTAACTGCCGCAACATGGGTAACAGAGGTAGAGAAACATCTTGATGAAATGAAGGAGGAAGAAATTGATGAATTTGATGAAACAAAAGAAATAGAAGACGACGATGATCACGATCACCACGATCACGATCATAAACATTGTGAACATCATCACCATCATCACGAGCATCATCACGAGCATGAGCACGATGAGCACTGCGAACACCATCATGGTGGAGAGTGCACCTGCGGCCATCATCACCATCATCACAACGAAGAAACAGGTGAGGCTGAGGAATATGGCATCGGAACTTACGTCTATGTAGCACGACGTCCTATGGACATCACGCGCTTCGACGAATTCGTGGCTCGACGTTGGCCAAAGTGCATCATCCGAGCAAAGGGTATGTGCTATTTCGCTGACGAACAACATATTTGCTACGTTTTTGAGCAGGCCGGAAAGCAGGTTAATCTGCGAAACGCAGGCCAGTGGTATGCCACAATGCCGGCGGACGAGTTACAGCAGTTCATAGAACAGAATCCTGACGTACTTCGCGACTGGGACGACATCTACGGAGACCGTATGCAGAAACTCGTATTCATCGGACAACATCTCGACAAAAAACTTATTAAGGCTGAGTTGGATGCATGTCTGGTGTAACGCCACTACCTGAGATGTATCAGGGGGATATGCAACAACATTATTAACAGTTATAAATAAGTAAAGTCACATGCTCAAACTAAAGGAAATCAAACTCGTTCTATCGCGCGAAGAATTAGCGCAGATACCTGAGGGCAAGAAACTTATCAACACAATCAATGCCTTCAGCTACAATAATGCACAGAAGGATAGTTTCTTTGCAGAAGCCCTTCGTGAGGGTGATTATCTCATTCCTGACGGAGCTGGCATAGTAAAGGCATGCCAAATGAAGAATGCGAAGTATCAGCCTGTTGAGCGCATCGCCGGTTGGGATCTCTTCACTTTCGAGATGAAGCGCCTAAACGAGAAAAGTGCAAAGAACGTGGAGAACAATGAACCAAGACTCAAAGTCATGTTCATGGGTTCTTCAGAGAAGGTGCTTACTCTCATCCGCTTGCGCGCTGCTATCGAGTATCCTAACCTTGAGGTTGTGACTTATTCTCCACCATACAAGCCAGAGTTCTCTGATGAGGATAACGCTGCCATCATCAAGGCTATCAATGAAGCAAATCCCGACCTGCTCTGGATTGGAATGACAGCACCCAAGCAAGAGAAATGGACATACAAGCATTGGAAGCATCTCAACATCCATTGTCACGTCGGCACTATCGGTGCTGTGTTTGATTTCTTCGATGGTTTTGCTGCCCGTTTGTTGAACGCTCCAAGTAAGATGGGCATTGAATTAGATTCGTTGGCAGATGATGTGACTTTCGGTGTCGCTCCTTCTGCCATGATTTTCACGTTGTTTACGGAGGTGTGTTATCCTGAAATGCTTTATAGTCCATTCTGGTTCAAGTTCCTTCCGTTCACAGCTTTCTTGTTGGCAGCCTTTTCAGCTTATCGCTTGGCGAAATTCAATTTGGATGAGCGCCAGCGGCTGGATTTCATCGGTTTGCCAACGCCTGCATGTGCCATTTTCTGGGCATCGTTTATTTCCAGTTCGGAGGCTTATCTGACATCGCCTCGTTTCAATGCTCCATTCCTCTTTGCATTCATGCTGATGTTCTGCTTTCTGCTAATAAGTGAAATACCTATGTTCTCCTTGAAATTCAAACATTTCGACATGAGGGATAAGCACACGATGGTGAAATTTGGTTTTGTGCTTGTTTGTGCTGGAATCATGGCAATCAGTGGCTTGTCGGCAGAAAGTGGTCATGTGCTACAATCCATGAGTAAGGGATTGGCAGGCTGCATTGGCCTGTATATCTTGACATGCTTGGTGATGTATGTAACTGGCATTTCGAGAGAAAATGATGTTAATGAATGATAGTTTTTACGGCTATTTTGAATCTATAATACAATAGCAAATAAAACATTCGTTTATGGGAGTATTGTTCACAATCTTACTCATTATATTGTTCATTTATTATGTTCTTCCAAGGATTCTTCCTTGGCTTATTGCCTTCCTTGGCAACAAGATGCTTAACCGATTCAAGAAGAACATGGAGGAAGGTCAGCAAACCTTTGGAGGACAAACGAATCGCCAGGAGTCAGGAAGATACGACCGAAGTGAACGTAGCAGACGCGGTGGTAGATCCAATGCTGGACATGGACAGATTATTGGCGACGATGAAGGAGAGTATGTGGATTTCGAGGAAGTTCTGAAAAAATAAGAACGTGGGAATAGACATTCCCAAAACTAAAAATAAAAAAGATAGGTTCTAACAAGAGCCTATCTTTTTTTCTTGAAGAAATCTTTCATCATTTGGGAGCATTCGTCAGCAAGCACTCCCGTAACGACTTGGCACTTGGGGTGGAGTGCTTGAGGTGCCAGTTTCTGATAGCCCCGTTTTTCGTCGGCTGCACCGAATACGAGTTTGCTCAGTTGGCTCCAGCCGATGGCACCAGCGCACATCACGCATGGCTCCACCGTGACATAGAGTGCGCATTTTTCGAGGTATTTACCGTTAAGTGTTTCGGCTGCTGCAGTGATGGCTTGCATTTCGGCATGAGCTGTCACGTCGTGTAGTGTCTCCGTAAGGTTGTGCCCTCTGCCGATGATGCGACCATTGGCAACGACCACGGCTCCGATGGGAATTTCGTCGCGCACCAATGCCTTTCTTGCTTCCGCAATGGCTTCCTTCATGTATTTCTCATCTTCGTTTTGTTCCATTCTTCCTGATGTACTGATGGTTTGATGACGCAAAGTTAGCCAAACTATCCTCGTGTGCCAAATAAATGAATGGAAATTTTCTTTGCAGCTTTTTTTGCCGTAACTTTGCACAGCAATTTGAGTTCTTCACAGAATTGATACAGAAAAGAATACATAAAGACGCCCTTCCTTCCACGAACACCTATGCTCGTGAGTTGATTGATGCGGGTAAGACTTTGCCCGAAATGACACTCATCTCAACCGACGACCAAAGTCAGGGTCGGGGACAAAAGGGCAATTCGTGGGAGTCGGAAGCGGGCAAGAATCTCACGTTTTCCATCGTATGCCATCCCGATTTCGTTGCTCCTTCCCGTCAGTTCATTCTCAGTCAGGCCATCGCCTTGGCGGTGTGCAGCGTCGATGAGCATTTGAGGGTGAAGTGGCCCAACGACATCTATTTCGAAGACAGGAAAATCAGTGGTACGCTCATTGAATGCGACTTGCAAGGCAAGCACATCGGTAACTGCATCATCGGTACAGGACTGAATGTGAACCAAACCCTTTTCCGTTCTGATGCCCCCAATCCTGTTTCGCTCAAGCAAATCTATGGAAAGGACTTCAATCGTGAGGATATTTTGCAGAAAATTACCGATGGATTCGACTTTTTTTATGAGATGATTCGCAACGGACAGCAGGACGAACTGCGCCGTTTGTACCTTTCGAAGCTATATCGTCGAGAGGGCTGGCATGAATATGAGGATGCTGACGGACGATTCAAGGCTGAGTTCGTTGACATCGAACCTACGGGACATTTGTTGCTACGAAAAGAATCGGGCTTGGTGAGACGATATGAATTCAAAGAATTGCGTTTCATCATTCATTAAAAAAAAGTTTACACATTTTGAATATGGAAACAAAACACATACACATCAAGGATTTCAACTATGAGTTGCCCGACGAGCGCATTGCCAAATTTCCGTTGTCAGAGCGCGACTCCAGTAAGTTATTAGTCTATCAACACGGAGAAGTGAGCGAAGACAAATTCACATCCCTGCCAAAGTATTTGCCTGAAGGTTCGCTGATGGTTTTTAACAATACCAAGGTGATTCAGGCGCGCCTTCATTTCCGCAAGGACACTGGTGCGTTGGTTGAGGTATTCTGCATGAATCCTTTTTCTCCCCTCGACTACCAGCTCAATTTCTCGGCACTTGGGCATTGCCAGTGGCTCTGCATGATTGGTAATCTGAAGCGTTGGAAAGAAGGCAAACTCAGTAGGGAGATTGATGTGAAGGGGAAGAAACTCGTTCTATCCGTGGAACGATTGCAGCACGATGTGGTCAATGCCGATGGCACCAAGCATCTGGTGGAGTTTTCCTGGAACGACGACTCGGTGCCTTATCTCAATCGTGAGACACAGGAAAGCGACTTACGCACCTATCAGACGGTCTATTCCAAAATCAAGGGTTCTGTTGCAGCTCCAACGGCGGGCTTACATTTCACCGATCGTGTGCTGGCAGCTATCGATGAAGCTGGCATCGACCGCGAGGAACTCACGCTCCATGTGGGTGCAGGCACTTTCAAGCCCGTGAAAAGCGAAGAGATTGCCGACCATGAGATGCACAGTGAATATATCGTTGTGAAGAAGCAGACGATTGAAAAGCTGATAGCGCATGGTGGTGAGGCCATTGCAGTGGGAACCACTTCTGTTCGCACTTTGGAGAGTCTTTATTATATAGGAAAGAAACTCGAAACGCAGCCCGATGCCTCGGAGGATGACCTGCATGTGAATCAGTGGGAGCCTTACGAAAAGTGTGTTGACGAGAAAGGGACAGTCCATTACCTGCAAAACATCTTGAACTATCTCAATCGCAACCAGTTGTCGGCACTTCACACCAGTACGCAAATTATCATTGCACCAGGCTATGAATATCACATTGTGAAGCGCATGGTGACGAATTTCCATCAGCCTCAGTCCACGCTTCTCCTTCTCGTTTCCGCCTTCGTGCATGGCGACTGGCGCAAGATTTACGATTTTGCGCTCTCCCACGATTTCCGTTTCCTCAGTAACGGCGATTCCTCGATTCTCATTCCTTGATTATTCTCCTCGTTCCTCTTCTATGTCGATGATGTCGGCAAGGGGAATCGCCATTCCGTTGCAGAGTATGAGTTGATGGTTGACTTCATCAATTCGTTTCAGTGGTGCAGAGATGTGCTCGAATGATCCTCCCTCCTTGCGTGCATCAACTTGAAAATAGCTGATGGAGAGGGTGGGGAGCTCGTCGTTGCGTTCCATCAGCAGTGAAAGGACATGGTTCAGGCGTTCGTTGTCGTACTCCTCCAGCTCGGGTTTCTGCTGCGTAGTCCGAGCCGCTTCGTCAATGGCTGCGTGATAACCTGTGAGGGCTGCGAAGGGGGCAAACTGTGCAGCGCGGTTCTGCATCGACATCTGCGGATGCCGGGTGGAAACGTGGTGAGGGTGATTGATGATGTCGTCGTAGTTCATGCTATTCCTCGTTATGCTTTATGTCCTCCAATGGTTGAGTTTCTCTCGATGGCGGTAGCTCCTTCTTCGAAGTTCAAACCCTTCAGAATGGCGTTCTTGCCGAAGCGTTGTTGGATGGCCAGCTGAGTCTCTTGCAATCGGCGTTCCTTGTCGAGTGCTGCCTGTTCCTCCTCTTCCTTTTTCTTTAGTGCCTCATAGTCGGTGAAGAGGTCCAGTTGCTGCGGTTGAATGCTTTTGTTTGCCTCGCTTTCTGGCACCACAAAATTGGTGGTCAGGTTCAGACGTCGAATGAGCAAATCGGGCTTGACGATTCGATCGTAGAGTTCCACAACGGCTTTCGTGATGAGTCTTGACGACGATGTCTGCCTGTCGAGGTTGGCCGTTCCGTGAGCATGTTTGGGCACCCTTCTGCCGTACCAGTCGGTTGTCACCTCTCCTTTGAATGTCGTGCTGTCCTGATTCTTCAGACTTTCCACGTCGTAACCCACCGTCAGCACCAGCTGGCGGGTGACCAGTCGTTTGGCCACAAGACTGAGTGCCACTTGGTCGGCCATTTCCTGTACCACCACACGTGCCTTCTTGAAGCCGTAGGGACACGTCAGCACCTGTCCGCTGCTGAAGGAGTTGGTTTCGGGTTTGTATTGCTTCACCATCTCCATCGTGCAGGGTTCCCATCCCCATGCATGGTCGATGAGCAGTTCGGCATTCACGCCAAAGAGCGAATAGAGCAGTTCCTCGTTCTGTTCCGATAGTCGTGCAATCTTCCCCATTGTGTCAATGCCGTATGGCATCAGTCGTTCGGCTATGCCTCTACCTACGCGCCAGAACTTGGTCAGTGGCCGGTAGTCCCACAGCTTTCCCCGATAGCTCTTTTCGTCGAGTTCGGCAATGCGCACGCCGTCTTTGTCGGCAGGAATGTGCTTTGCCACGATGTCCATGGCCACCTTGCAGAGGTAGAGGTTTGTGCCAATTCCTGCCGTGGCGGTGATGCCCGTTGTTTTCAGCACGTCCTGAATCATCGTCATCGCCAACTGGTGAGCCGTCATCTTGTAGGTTTTCAGATAGGCCGTCACGTCCATAAACACCTCGTCGATGCTATACACATGAATATCCTCGGCTGCGATGTATTTCAGATAGGTCTGATACACTTGTGTGCTGACTTTTATGTAGTGTGCCATGCGAGGAGGAGCAGCTATGTAGTCCAGTTCCCAGTCGGGATGCGCTTGCAGTTCGGTTTCGTTGCTCGATTTGCCTGTCATGCGCCAGTTGGCATTTCGTCTTCGCTCGTTGTTCACCTCCTTCACTCTCTGCACCACTTCGAACAGTCGAGCGCGACCTCCGATTCCGTATGCTTTCAGCGGTGGCGATACAGCCAGACAGATGGTTTTCTCCGTCCTGCTGACATCGGCCACAACCAAGTGGGTGGTCAAGGGGTCGAGACCTCTTTCCACGCACTCCACCGAAGCGTAGAACGACTTCAGGTCGATGGCTATGTATGTGCGCTGAGTAGCTTGCATCCAATAATCGTCTATAACAACGTTGTACGATTTTTTACCACGAATTAAACGTATTTTACGAACTAAATGCCGGCATTTTTCAAATTAGAGATATTATCTAAAATATAGCCATCAATTCGTTTAATTCGTGCAATTCGTGGTTGTAAAATTATTATTCGTTTAATTCCTTGTAGCCTTAGCCTCCAGTATGAAACTGTAGTGTAGTGGTTTGTTCCCGTCGATTGTGTATTGAGGCAGTGTTCGCTGTCCCCAAGTGTCAACGCCACCCACACCATGAACGTTCAGGTCGATGTTCAGATTCACGAAGCGGCCATGCTGGATTTCGTTGGGGTGAGCGGCAGGTTCGAGGTCTTCCTCGCCGTAGTCCCATGCACGGATGCAGAGCGGCTGACAACCAGCAATGTAGAGTTCATGTTTTGCTGACTTGAGTTGCATCCACCGCACATCCGTCCTGCAGCCATTATCCTGAGGATGGATATACTCCGTCATCAGTTCGCTGAGCGGCATCTCGTAGCGCCCCAGCATAGCACTGCGTTTGCGGTCGGGGTAGTTCTCCCACGGACCACGTCCATAATAAGTCACATCACTCATCTCGGCAGGCAGGCGCATCCGCATGCCAAACTTCGGGATGTTGACGATGTCGGTGGATGTAGGCGTATAATCGGCCGTCACCATCAGTTTTCCGTCGGCAGTTATATGATAGCTGAGAGCCAATTCGGCACCTACGGGCAGCACAGAGTTTACGATGACTTTGAGTTCCCTTTTGCTTTGCACGATGTCAATGGACTTCACCGTCCGCTTGGCAGCAGCATCCTTCCATACAGCCAGTCGCTTTGCAAAGTTGGCGGCGTGCTGATTGTCGTTTTCTGGTTTCCAGAAATAAGGCTCCAGCGGTCCGACGAGCAGCTGCTCACCGTCTTCTATCCAACTGGACAAAGCACCCGTACTGTCAATCGTTATCGTACCCTTGTCAGTGGTGACAGCAACGCTGCCGTCAGCCAATTTCTTTGCTTTCGCTGGCTTGCCCACAAGGGCAGTGGGGTACTCTTTGGGATGGATGATGAACTGTTCTCGTGCCACGACAGAACCCTTCGTGGTCCAAGGTACATCGTGGCGCAATCGGGCTTCGATGTCAATGGTCACCTCCTGCTTATCAGGACAATCGGGCAATTCGAGGCAGTCGTCTTTGAGTTGCAGTTGGCCTTTCCCAGCGTACACTCCATCCTGACGGATGGCGTAGGTGTAGTCGTATTCGTCGAGCGACGTGAACTGGTCGCGATTGATTAGTCGTACAATGTTGTCCTGACGCACGAAGGTGATGGGCTGATAGACGTACTGCACCTCGTAGTAGTGAGGGTGAGGCTTGCGGTCGGGAGCCACCAGACCGTTGATGCAGAAAGGTCCGTCGTTGGGCTTGTCGCCGAAGTCACCGCCGTATGCCCAGTAGCCATCTTTCAGCAGACCTTGGTCCACCCAGTCCCAGATGGAAGCACCGCAGATGCTGGAGTCGTTATAGATCACGTCCCAATACTCTTGGAAGTTGCCCACCGAGTTACCCATGGCGTGTGCATATTCGCGCATGATGAAGGGGCGGTCGGTGATTCTCTTGGCTTCCGAGGCGAGCTTTTCGGGGGTGAGATAGCTGTCGTCGTAGATGTCGCTCTGGCTGCGGTCAGTGTCGCAGAAGGGCAGTGCAATCGTGTCGAGAGCAATGATGGCTTCACGCATGGCTTTCAGGTTCGGACCCACGCCACCCTCGTTGCCCATGCTCCAGAGGATGACACATGGGTGGTTCTTGTCGCGCTGAACCAATGAAACGGCACGATCTACGTGAGCATCCTTCCATGCAGGGTCTTCGCCCATCACTTTATTGGCATAGCCATAGCCGTGGCTCTCCTGATTGGCCTCGTCCATCACGTAGATGCCCCAGCGGTCGCAGAGCTCGTAGAGGTATTCGCGGTCGGGATAATGCGAGGTGCGGAGGAAGTTGACGTTGCCTTGCTTCATCAGTTGGATGTCCTTCTCGTAGGTGGCATCATCCACGTAGCGACCAGTTCGAGGATGGTGGTCGTGACGGTTCACGCCACGCAGCTTCACGTTCCTGCCATTGATTTTGAACACCTCGCCCACGCACTCCACACGCTTCACGCCGAAGTGGTATTCAAATTTCTCGTCGTTCCTGCTATCCTTCATACCTAACAGTTCCAGTGTGAACGGATAGAGCCAAGGCTTCTCAGCCGACCATAGGCGAGGGGGAGTATCGTAGCGAAAGTTGAGCGAAACGGTAATCGTATCGCCAGCACGCAGCTTTGGAATACGTTGGTTGGTCGCATTCTGATGATTTGGATTCCTACTGATGCCATATAGTTCGGGAGTAGCAATCATCAACTGAGCCAGCAGGTTCTTCGCGGTTTTCTTGCCGGTATTGCAGATGGAAACCTTCGCATTGATCGTGAACTTTGAGTAGTCGGCATTGGGAGTAGCCTCCACCTTGTAGTCGGTGATGTGTACTAATGGGCGTACCCACAGCTGCACACTGCGGAAAATGCCTGATAGTCGCCACATGTCCTGGTCTTCGAGGTAGCTGCCATCGCTCCATCGATACACCTCCACGGCCAGACGGTTCCGACCTTCGCGCAGAAAATTCGTCACGTCGAATTCAGCGGGCGACATGGAGTTCTGACTATAGCCCACCTTCTTGCCGTTCACCCACACATACATGGCAGAGTGCACACCGCCGAAGTGCAGTATCAGGTTCTTGCCGAGCATTTCCCTTGTCACATCGAAGAAGGTGACGTAGGAACCCACGGGGTTGCGGTTCTCGTAGGCGGTCCAGTCCTTGGGAGGCTCGGATGTGACGCTGGGACGGTTTTTCACAAATGGGTAGTTGATGTTGATATAGATAGGAGTGCCAAACCCTTGTGTCTGCCAGTTGCCAGGCACGGTGATGTATTTCCACTGGCTAACATCGTAGTTCTCTTCATAGAAGTTAACTGGTCGTTCCTCTGGATTTCGGCTCCAGTGGAAGCGCCACTGTCCGTCGAGGGAGACGATTTCCTTGCATTCCTTCTCCTTCGATGGCAACTGCAGAGTTGCGTGGTACGGCAGCTTGTTGATGCCGAGCACATGAGGGTTTTCCCAATCTCTCTGTTGGGCTTGTGCTGAAAGGGCTACCAACAAGGTAGCGATGACAAAATGTCTTTTCATAGATGTGTATTTCTTAAAGATGATGCAATCTTTGGAACAGATTATTTTTATTGTCGCAAATTTAATGATTTTTTTGGAAAGAAATTCGAATGATGAGAATAATTATTTCAAAAACAATCCGTTTTTATTTTTACCACGAACTACCACGATTTTTTACTGCGTATATCCGCGATTTCTGCGTATTTTTTTTACATTCTACTCTCCTCTCCCCTTGGAGAGGGGCTGGGAGTGAGGATTTTTTCTCCTTAAGTCCTTTTCTCCGTAGAGTTTTTTTTAGAAATTCATGGATAATTATATGGTAATTCATGTATTTATTATAAACACGAATTATCATGAATTTTTCATGAATTTTTTACTGCGTATATCCGCGATTTCTGCGTGCCGGCTTTTCCAATCTTGTCGCGATTGGGAAAAAAACTACATGGAAAACTTATCCGTGTAAATGGAAAAGCTTTCCGTATAAACGGAGAAGTTCTCCGCGTACATGGAAAGCTTATCCATATAGATTTTTCCTCATTCGGAGGACGTTTTTTAGCCATCATTGGCATTTTCGGGTGGGTGCTGCGGTAATTTTTCGCCATTTCGACAGCACTCAAACGCCATTGGGACGAGACTCATACAACTATGGGACGGTACTCTTGCGCCATTGGGACGACACTCGTTCAACTATGGGACAGTACTTTCATGCAATGCCAAAGAAACAAAAACTGCGACATTGTGTTGCCGCAGTAATATGAAAAAACTATTTGGTTATTGCGCTTTCCCTTTGCATCGAATGATGATGCGTCGATAAGAAACCAGTGGAATTTGTCCGTTGTCGCGTAGCTCACAAATCAGATGAATTTCCGTGTCGGATGCGTTCTTTGGAAGCGTCAGTGAGGCATGGTCGCCTCGGTCAGTCAGTGTGATGTCGTGCGGACAGTTTCCGATATCCGACTGAATCCACCAGCGATAGGACAAGGCGTTGCCGTCGGGGTCGTAGGAGGCAGAGGCATCGAGTTGTATCGTCTGACCGCTGGTGGCGGTGATGAGAAGTGGTGCAAGTGACTGATTTCCATTCACGATGACGACGGGATTGGTGTTGCCATGCCCCGTTGCTGCCCATTGGATGCGGGCAGCGAAGTCGTTGAAGGTGTCGGGATAGAACTTCTCTTCGTATTGGCGTGAGATGCCTTTCTGTGGTTGTCGCCAGTTAGTCCATGCGGTCGTCAATGAATCGGCACAGAGGTCACGGCGGAAACAGCTTGCCCATCCCACCTGTCGTGGGTCGTCAGGGTCGTGCAGTCCGTTGGGGAGGATGTTTAGCCAACTGGGTGTGTCGCCCTCTACACCCCATTTATAGGTGGGATAGGCCTTTCCCAACTGTCCTTTTCCCTGAATCATCGAGGCGTATTGCTTCCAACTTTTGCTGCCTAATTCGTTCTGCGAGAGCCAGGCACTCTCGTCCCAGATGAACAGGAGGTCGTCGGCAAACTCACGCCGCATCCATTGGTGGGAGCTGTAGGCGCGGTTCATGCGCATGGCATAGACCATGTCCTGGTCGGTGATGGTATAGACTCTCAGTTTGTGGAGAAAGGCCTTCAGCTGTGAGGGTGTGCGCTCGTGCTGCACTTGCCAGATGGCTTGTGCAAGGGTGTTGGCTCCTCCCCAAGCGGCAATCCACAAGGGGCGATCGTCGGCTTCATCTACAAGACGGATGATGAGGTCGCTACCAGCCGAACGGTTGTCAGCACCTATGACTCCGATGCCAGCTCGCCGACTGCCCATGGCCACTCGGCTACGCAGATAGTCGGCACTGGGCCAGTAGCCTATCGCTTGCTTCCCTGCCTCTTCCTTCAAAGCAATTCCAACCGATGGTGGTGATGAGTGCTTCGATTTCCACTTGGTCGTTGTAGGTCATGAGTCGTACCATCGACTCCATGTCGTCGGGTTCGATGTTGCCTGGTGCTATGTCGGTGAGCACAACCAATCGGGGTTTCTGCTCAGGGGTGACAGGTGCTACTTTCGGCAGCAGCTGCGCTGATAACTTAGCACACCACAGAAGCAGCACAATGAGGATTAGTTTCTTAACATTCACAATTTGTAGAATCATTTCAGAATTACAACCACAGATTTCACAGATACACACGGATTTTTTTTTCAACCACGAATTTCACGAATTTTACGAACAAAAATGCTGGCATTTTTTTAATTAGAGAAATTCGGATAAAATTAATAATTCCTTTGATTTGTGTAATTCGTGGTTGAAAATAATCCCAAGTTTTTGTTGTTATTTTAATTTGGGTTTTAGCTCATCAGGGGAGTCGTTGGTGAACATATTCACGGCTGGGGCTTCCTTCGTGAAGAAGTCGGTGATGAGTTGCGGTGTGAGGGTGAGGGTAGGGGCAAAGGCATCCGAGTTCATGTAGGAGAGGATGGCATGGCGCATCTGACGTGCCACCACGCGTTGGTCGAGCTGGTGGGTGATGTCCATGGTTGTCATGAGGAGCGTGCCTTTCAGTACTTTTGCCTCGATGAGCATACCGAGTTTGCGACTTACGTGCCAAGTGTCAATTGGTTGGATGGGCGATTGATAGTCCTTCGGCAATTCGGAGAGGTTCATCACTTGGGCCTTGTTGAGCAGTTCCCACCAGTTGAGGTTCGACCAATCGTCGGTAGGAAACTCGCGGAAGAGGGGATGCTGCACGTCGATGTAGGCACCCGTAGTGTGCGGTGGACGCATCTTGAACCACGAAGTGTTCCAGAACACGGGCAGATAGTTTTGCTTCACGTCCTGTCCGAAGGTCACCTTTCCGGCTGCAGTTATCAGTACCTTTCCTCCTTGCTTCAGTACGTCGAGCGCCTTCTTGTCGAGTGTGTCGGTGATGTGGATGGTGCTGGCGTCGGTGTCGGGCAGTTCCTTGGGATATACCCAGAAGTCCCAGTGGTTGGTCACGATGCCGTCGATGTTGGTGTAGAGCGTGAGTTTGGATGGGCGGCTGAACTGACTGAAATCGCAGCGGATGCTTCCCACATATTCGTTCTTGCCGAGTGGAATGGGCTTGGGTTGTAATTTGCCTTCAGCGAGGATGAAACTGTCGGCGGAGATGATGGTGTATTCGATGTTTACGGGTAGGAAATCGCTCTTGAAGGCGTTGTAGATACCAATCGGAATCTTCGGTTTCTCGTCGTTGGTGAAGACGAACTTCGGGAAGCTGGCAAGGAGGACGACGGGACTGCAGAACTCGCGCCACTGCTTGCCATTGACATATCCCTTCTCTCGCCAGAACACGTTGAGCGGTCCGACGAGCGCCGTGCCTTGTCCGCTGTAGTCGTTCAGTCCCAAAAGCTGGAATCCTGCATAGTCCTTCGTGCGGAGGTTGCGTTCAATCTCGTATTTGTAGCAGAGGGTTTGGAGTTTTCCGCTGGCCATGAGGAACTGCTCAGCCCTGCTTGCCATGCCGTTGTCGGCGAGCAGGTCGCGGAAAATCTCGAAGTTGCGTGCTTTGTAAGCACCGCTATACTGGTAAATCTCCTTGAAGTCGGGGAACGCACACCATTGTCCCTGTTCGTGGGCAATGATGGGTTGTGTGTTCTGCTGCTGAGTCTCGGTAGGCTTGAAGTTGCGAGGCAGGAGGAGCTGGTCGTAGTAGTTGTCGGTGGACTGAGGTGCATGGCGTTCCCAATCGAGTCCTCGAGCACCACCTTTCACATGGTATTCCGAACCATCGTCCCAAGCCCATCCACCACCGACGGATGCACCGCAATAGACACGCCTTGAGTCGTAGGTCTTCATCTCCTTCACCCAGTCGTTGCAGTAGTTCACCCAGTCGCCTGCAGGCTCGTTGCCCGCTGCCATCATCACGAAGGAAGGGTGGTTGCCGTAGGTGTCGATGATGCGCTTGCTCTCGTCGAGCAGGTATTGGTCGATGGCCATGCCTCGGCGCAGTCGCACGCCGTGGTTGGGCCATGAAGGTCCTTCGGGTTGCAGATAAATGCCACAGATGTCGGCAGCGTTGAAGGCTGCTTCGGGAGGACAGTAGCTGTGGAAACGCACGTGGTTGATGCCATATTCTCGGCATTTGCGGAAGATTCTCAACCATTCGTCTTCGTCGGTAGGGGGATAGCCCGTCTCGGGAAAACAGCAGTTCTCCACCGTTCCGCGCATCCAGATGGGGTCTCCGTTGAGGTAGAACTGTCGCCCTTGGATGGAGATTTCGCGCATACCGAATTGGGTTTCATAGACGTCATCCCCTACCTCCACGGTGAGGCCATAGACCACAGGCGAGAACTCATCCCATGTGAAGCCCTCGATTGACAGATTCATCTTCTCTGCAACCATCCGGAAGAAGTCCTTGTCTCCCATTGCTCCAAGACCGATATTGTCATTGTTCATAGAGAACTCCAGCAGCTGGAGCATATAGTCGTATGCGAGTGCGTATCTCGTCAATTTGTTTTCAGTATTCTGTCCCATAGTCATACGAATTAAAAGTCATTGTCTTGTGGTAGAGAGAATCCGTTAACCACCTCTCTA
>CADBXS010000112.1 GCA_902798705.1 uncultured Bacteroidales bacterium | reverse complement strand
GAACCTTCAGCTCGGCGTAGCCAAAAGTGGCAAAAAGACTTCAAATCAAACAAAAAGCAACCGAAATGAAATAAAATAAATTGGTAGGGAACTAAAAAACAGAATTTTTAGAACCTACCTTTACTTAATAACGAAAATAGATGAAAAATATTTTCTGCGTATCTCTGCGATTTGACTGTCGCCGAGCTTAAGATTCTTCATTCTTCATTTCTCCCTTGCGCTATTTCCAATAGCACATCCTTCAGGCGCTTGTCCTTGTCGGTGATGCCGAAGCGATGCTGGAGAATGTATCTTTCGCGCTGATAGGCTGCCGATTCCGAACGATTGTATAGGAACTGGAAATCAAAGAGGGAAACGGGAGAAAGTACCAGAGCACAGAAACGAATGTCGTTTTCCTTCATTCCATCTTCCTTCCTCAATAGTCTGCAGATTCCATGATACACCAGATCTGACGTTTCGATGATTGACACCCAATCATCCTCTGACAAATGTTCTTTCGTTTCCAAGCCTTCTTTCTGCCCTTGAATCACTCTTTTCATCTTGGCGAAGATGTCTGCTTTCTGCCATGCGTATGTATCTACAATAGCCGCTTCCACCTGATTCACCTCTTTTCGCATGGCTTCCCTTTCCTTGTCCTCCTTGATTCGCTCTTCAAGCAGGTGACGTGTGGCTCGAAGCCGTTTTCTTTGGAAAAGGAATGTGATGAATATGAAAATCAGTAATAAGGAAGTAATAAGGATATAATGATGCAGTTTTCCATGCTTCTCCTCTTCCAATGTCATCATCCATTCTTTGTCTGCAATAAGAACCGACTTTGAGCGATTCTGCAACTCTATGCTGTCTTTCCATGCAGTTGACAAGCGTTCGTATTCCAACGATTGAGCCAAGTTCTTTCTTGCGAATTCCACATCAGCCATGGCAAGATAGCTGGCATACTTGATGGATGGTTTTGGACTATCAATACTTTTCTCAAGATAGACAATCGCAGAATCAATCTTGCCACATAGAGCGTATGCCTTGCCCAAGACCTGAAATCCCCAATAATTGTTTTCCTTGGAATTATATTGGACACTTTCTTTTGCGTACTTCAGTAGCTGCTCATTGTCAGAACGGTCTTGCCAAGAATAGAGCAAATGGTCTGCAATACCAGCACAGAACTCAGCAACCAAGATATTATTGTTCAAATCCTTTGCCAATTCATATCCTTTTATCATAGATATCACACTCTGTTTCAGGCTGTCAAGAGCCCACTCTGCTTCTCCCTTTCTGAAAGTGGATAATGCTTCCAAACGTCGGTTTCCACATTCTCTTGCTTTTTCACAAGCAAACAGATACTCCTCCTTCGATTTTTCGTATAGAGTAGCAACAGAAAAACACCTTCCTAACAAGCTATGGGAAACACCCTGCAAATATGAATCATTCATTTTGTTTGACAACCCTAGTGCTTTAGATGCGTGAAAGAACATTCTCCGATAATCGCCTTTAGCTGAATAGTATTCCGCCAGTTCTATTAAGCACCATGCCTGATTCTTCTTGTCGTTCTTGCTTTTGAAATATTTACAGGCTCTTGCCAGTTCAGTAGTGTCCGCTATTACCATATTCTTTCTCACCTTCACCTCTTCTCTGATTATTGCAAAATAGGCTCGTTCCTTTTCTGACAAAGAATCCAAATTTGTTGTTTCTGCAACAATCACAGCACTGTCCAGATGATTCTCCAGCAAGTCATCGTAATAAACTCTGACAGAATCATCTTCTTGATGACATGCTATGAATACCAAGGAAGAAAAGAGTAGTAATAGAAAACCACAAACATTCTTCTTGCTCATAAAAACACTTAGTTTATGTAAATGAAAGTGAGGCAAAATTACGAATTCATCGGCAAAAAAATGGAAAACACCTTGAAAAATACTTGAGACAGTAAAAATCTCAAGTATTTCTCAAGGTAGATTCTGCTTTAAAATTCATTATTTTGCATCCAACAACAAAAATCAAACTAACTAATAACAATTATTGAAGCTATGAAGAAAACTATTTTTATTGCATTGACATCTTTAAGTATGTTCTTTGCGCTATCAGTTCGGGCTGAAGTAAAAGAACTTCGACATGATACCTAAAGACAAGTGGTTCCGCCTTGTGCTAGCGATGAACAAGCCGTCAAATACAGACAACTCCCAATGGCTGTTTGAAGCATACCGCCTCTGCACGGTGAATAGTGGAGACACCATAAAAACCTACATCAGGGACGTTGTTGTCAGCACTATACCGCTCTATGACCGCCCTGTGATGGCAAGGAGCGAGGGAGAAACACTCTCCCAGAGGGGAGCGGACGGAATCATCCACCTTCAGAGTTCCATCCTCAACAGCGTTCTAACGGATTTCTGCCTGAAGAGAAGGGAAACCTACCAGTACATGAACAGGCTCGGCAAACACTTCCACAGGACTTCCACCGACATCCTCATTTCTGAGGGTAACGAGATGTCCGACTATGAGGCGGCACTTGAGGCGAACAGCTGGTCAATTACGAAGAGCGGCAACAACATACAGCTTCCCCATCTCCTACAGGGAATGCTCTCTGCAAGTGTGGAGATCTATGACATACGCAAAGGCTTCTTTCTCTTCTTCGAGGCATCACGTCCGTCCCTCACCTCCACCTCGTTCACAATCTCTGTCCAGCGATCCCTGCAGCTCTGTCCAGCGATCCCTGCAGATGCAGACAGTGTCGAACAACCAGTATGGCACAGTCCTGATAGCAGCAGCCTTCTCAGAAGCCGAGGACATCAAGGTTTGGGTGAAGAAGCTGTCATGAATTACTTAGTTTATTGATGGTGCAAAGATAAGCAAGAATTTACGTGTTTACAAGCAAACAAGTACGCAAAATGTACGCAAAATTAACATTAATAAACATTACAAATCTTGTATTTTGAGGAATTTCAAAAAGCATACTTTATGCATACAAAAATCTTTGGTTTGTTCCCCAATAATCATGAATTTTGCAGGCAAATCAAAAGCTGTCATGAATAACAGCCAAACAAATATAGCCAAACAAACAATACAATTGAGAGAAATAGTCAAATAACCCCGTGATGGATTCATAGGCATCCAGTCCGAATCCTCACACAAACAAGACCATAAAATGAAATTGAAATTCCAATTGCGGGGAAGGTCATTCCTTCCCTGCCTGCTGGTTCTTTGCCTTCACTTTACCGCCACTCATGCGCAAGAGCCGATACCAATACTGCATGACATCCAGACATCCACGCTGATAGGGCTGATGGAGCAGGAGCTGTCGTCAAGCGTGAACAGGGGCAAGCGCGTGCAGGTGTTCGGCGGTTCGCTGTCGGTGCTCCCTCAAAGCGAGACGGCTAAGAACCTGTGGCGCACACGTCTTGGCATGGATGTGCAGAGCTGCGGACACGGTGGTGCGGGATTCGCGCTCGACAAGAGCCAGCCCGACGTGAACATGGCGAGCAACAACGGGCTCGAGTTCCACGCAGACAAGAACTCCATACAGCGACAGGTATGGTGGTATGCCTCTGCCGAATACGACATCTACGTACTATGGGCGTCCACCAACGACTACACCTTGAATCTTCCCATGGGCTCGCCCACCGACTACACGCAAGCGGACGGATACGACGAAGGAAAGCTTGGCACGCAGTGCGGCGGCATGAACTACTGCATACGCCACCTGCGGAAGCTGAATCCGAAGGCAGAAATCTACATCTTCAGCTCCCTGCCCTTCTTCGAGCACGATGGGGGCTACCGAGCTGACTCCGGCGTGAGGAACAAGACTGGGCACAGCTTCCACGAGTATGTGCAGGCACAGCGCGAGGTGGCAGCCCTCCAGGGCATCCCGTTCCTCGACCAATTCTCACTGCCAGGATTCGACACCGACCATGAGTCTCTCTACTATATCGACAAATACCATCTTACTGAAGTAGGCTATCTTCACCTCGCACCCTACCAGCTGTACTTCCTCGCAACAGGCCACGGCATGGAGAAGCTCAAGTCGGGCTGTTCCCTCTCGATGGGCCGCTACCCTGCCGCGCAAGACAGTGGAGGTGGCTTTCTTCTTCCCTGCGTTCCCGCTGACTCGGCAGCCTCCGTTCCGCCTGACATGCTGTCGCTGGAGTCCGGGGATATGGTCGCACTGTTCTGGGACAACCGCCAAGTGGGGGCTAACGCAGTTGTAGGAACCCCGCGAAAAGCGCACAACCTGCTCGCTTTCGCCCGCATACGCACAGACGACCAGCAGCCAGACGAAACCCTCATTCCGCCTCTTGGCTATGTGGATGCCAAGGTGGAGCTGACCACACTTCCCGTCGTCGTGCTCAATCTGAATCCCGACGACCGCATCAGCAAGGAGCTGGACGCCAGAGGAACCATGACGGTCATAGACCCACTGGGCAGGACAAACAGCACAACGGTTAACACATTCCACATAAAAGCCCACTACCGCGGTGACACTGCCAGCACTTTCGACAAGAAATCCTACAGCATCTCCCTTTTCAACGAAGACGGCGACGAGCTGGAAACCAAACTGTTTGGCATACGCAAAGACGACAAGTGGATTCTCGACGCAATGGCGATAGACTGCTCCCGCATGCGCAACCGCTTGTGCTTTGAGACATGGAACGAGATGAGCGGACTGCAGTCTGCCACCATGAAGCGCAACGGCATCGTGTGCGAGTACGTGGAATTGCTGCTCAACGGAGAGTACCGTGGCGTGTACGACCTTTCGGACAAGGTGAACCGCAGTATGCTTGGCATTGGAAAGGTGGAGGAAAGGGCAAGCGGAGATGTAGTTCTTCACGGCCTGCTCTACAAGGACAAGCATGCCTCCTATGGGACCAACTTCCTCACTATGCCCGAAAACGCCTGGAGCGCTGGAATGGATGGTCTGATGTGGTACGACTGGGAGCTAAAATACCCTGATGATCATCCGTCTGAACAGGCATGGCTTCCCCTTGTCAGGCTGATTGAATTCTGCGACAGTATAGACGACCACCCCGACTATGTGTCGAAGCACCTGTATGAGCGTTTCCATGAAAGGAACATCATTGACTACACCGTATTCATGTTCGCCTACATGACAGCCGACAACATGATGCACAACTGCTACCTCTCTTTCCTGGACGTGCAACAGCAATGCCCCGCATGGATTACACCCTGGGACATGGACGGAAGCCTTGGCAGGAATGGACATGGCACCCTCCTTGACTTTCACGCAGGTTCCTGGCGGACGCTTCAGCACACAAAACCCTTCCGAAGGCTCTATGACGAGCGGATTGGCGACTACTACCAGCGCGTTGCAAAAAAGTGGCAGACATTATGCAGGGACGTGCTCTCCCCTGCACGGTTCAGCGAGCGTGTTGACAGCCTGGCTGGTGTCCTTGTCCAGTCTGGAACGTGGCGCAGGGAACACGCCGTGTGGAACGGAAATCCCATCGAACTCGGAGAATCGCCCCAGGAGGAGACGGACTACATGAAGAGGTGGTATGAGAGGAATTTCGAGCACCTCAGCCGTGAATATGGAGGATTCCTCTCTTCCGTTGAAATGATAGAAGAAGATGCTGTACATGAGAAGAATGGACAGGACTTCAATATCTACGACCTTTCGGGCAGACCGCTCAAAAGCAAGCCTGAGCGCGGCTTTTACATTCAAAATGGAAAGAAGTGGCTGAAATGAAACCAACCGAAGGCATAAAAAGCTGGAAAACAACTTCTCTCCCCCTTGGGGGAGCTGGACGGGGCTATGTGCTTGGCAGGGGTTCCGTGCTTCGCACTTCACCGCCTGCCTGTGTTCTTTCATGCCTTCGGCATTTTTAGCGGACAACAATAGAAAGAGATTTTATTTCTGCGTATATCTGCGATTTCCGCGTGAATTATAAAAAGTATGATGGGGATGCCTCCTGAAATCGACGCACCACCCACCCAAACATACCAATGATGGCAAAAAAACATCCTTCGCATGAGGAAAAATCTATATGGAAAAGTTTTCCGTGTACGCCGTTTACACGGAAAGGTTTTCCATTTACACGGAAAAGCCTTCCATTGAGTTTTTTCCCCATCGTTGCTGTTTTCAGTTTGGAAACACGAATAGTTTGTAAATAAGCCGTCAAGAAAAAATGACAAATAAGTTTAATCAGATGAATCCAGCACGCCAGTGCGATGTTTTATTTGTCACGCTGAAATAAAGGAAATAAAGGAAATAATTGAGTTATAATATAAAAAACTCTGCGTATTTCTGCGATTTCTGCGTGACACAAATAAAACAAAGGCACACGGCATGATGAAGTGCCGTGTGCCAAAATGTGTAGAGGATACAGTTTTAGGTTGTTAAAAACGTGTAGGAAATCAATGAGAGGTTGTTAGATTGTTAGTTGTACCAGATGTCAGTGTCGCGTCCATACTGATAGCCATTGTTCTGGCCAGCATCACGAGTTGACTCCTCACGCTCCTCGTTGTTGACATTGTCGAGGTCGTAAGCTTCATCGAAAACATACCAATCAGGTTTCATAGCTTGTTCCTCCATAGGTGCCGCCGTCCCTATCGAGCACCGTTAAGTGTTTTGAAGTATTGTGATTTAGTGGTCAGGCCAGGGACGTGCCTTCGCACTTGCAAATATAACGAAATAATTTTTAGATTGTTACTCTCAAACAGGAATTTTCTTTCAATTTCAGCATTTTTAAGCTCTATTTGCTTTCATTTGTAATCCACACTACTCAGATTAAACAGATTAAAACAGATAAAACAGCATCTGTGTGAATCTGAGAAATCTGTGGTTTATAAATCTTCTACATCTTTGTTTTTCGATAGAATCGTTGGAAGAAAAGCACGCCAGCGGTGGTCAGTCCGAACGGGAAGCCCCACAACACGCCCTGCGGCCCTCCATGCAACACAAAACCGAAAATATAACTACATGGAATGCTCACAAGGATATAGGCTATGAAGGCATACCAGACGAGCGGTTTCACATCCTCGATGGAACGCAGGGAATTGGCAAACACAATCTGCAAACTGTCGCCCAACTGATAGAAGAGGAAAGGAATCATCAGCATGAGGGTCACCGCCACCACTTCCGAACTGGTCGTGAACAAATAGCAAAGTGGAATGCGTACCAAGAACACACCGCCTGCCAACACTACGGCAGCAACGAGGTTCATGCCGAAAGCCGCAAAAGCGATGCGGCGCACTTCCATCCATTCTCCACGTCCTCTGAAATGACTGATGCGCACTGCCGCTGCAGCACCTATACCATAATAAAATAAGAAACAAAGCGAACCAATCGTTCCCATCACCTGATGGGCAGCCAATGCCGCTGTGCCCAGCCAGCCCATCATCACCGCTGCTATGTTGAACGACGAACTCTCCAAACACAGTTGCATACTGATGGGAAGTCCCACCTTCGTCACGTGGAAGAATCCCAAGCGAGTCATCTTCTTCTTGAATCCATCCCTGAACGGTGCATATCGACGGGCACGCAGAACCAACCAGCCCAGCATCACCAGCATCATCACACGCGAAATGAGCGTTGCCAGTCCTGCACCATTCAAACCCAGAGCAGGAAGGCGAAGCGTGAAGCCAAAGAGGGGAATGGAGATGCCGAAAATCAAGATGAAATTCAGCACGATGTTCACCACATTTCCCCAAAGCATAATCCACATCGGCGTCTTTGTATCGCCCACTCCATCGCTGAATTGCTTCAAGGAATTGAACACGGCCAAGAACGGCATCGAGCTCAGAATAATCAGGAAATAAGGTTTGATGAGCGGAAGCAGTTCCTCTGGTTGGCGAAGCCAGGCAATGTTGGCATAGAGGAGCAGCATCAGAGCACACACCACGAGGCTCACCAGCAGATTGGCGGCAATGCTCTCCTTCAGGGTTCGGCCTGCATCGTCCATTTGTTTCCGTCCAAAGAAACTGCCCACGATGGGTGTCGTACTATACGAAAAGCCTAAAAGGAAAAAGATGACAAGATTGAACACGTTGTTCACAAAACCACTCGCACTCAGTTCGGGAGTGCCATACTGCCCCACCATCATGGTGTCGGCAAAAGCTTGGGCAATCGTTCCCAACTGCCCAATCACAATGGGAACGCCCAGCACGGTCAACGCCTTGGCATGTTCGCCATAAGAAATCAACGGTTGTTGAACATTGCGATTCTCCTTCTCATCTTTCATATCTCTCGCTTTTCTTCCCGATTCGATTCTCACTGAGCAGATGTTTCGTCAAGTGTCGCATCACCCTTTATTCTGCCCATCTTGTCAATGATCAAAGCGATGGCACCATCGCCCGTCACATTGCAAGCCGTACCAAAACTGTCCATCGCGATGTATAGTGTAATCATCATGGCTTGCTGCTGTGCATCGAAGCCCAAAATGCTATTCAATACACCCAATGCTGCCATGATAGCACCACCAGGCACTCCTGGCGCAGCCACCATCGTCACACCCAGCATGAAGATGAAGCCAAGCAGGTTGGAAAACTCCACCTCCTTGCCTGTCAGCAGCATCAAAGCAATGGCGCACGACGTGATTTTCAGTGTTGAGCCCGACAAATGAATAGTGGCACAAAGTGGAACAGTGAATCCTCCCACTGACGGACTCACTCCGTTCTTCGTCACGCACTTCAGCGTAACAGGAATGGTTGCAGCCGACGACGATGTGCCCAACGCCGTGAAATAAGCTGGCAACATGTTTTTCAGCGTCATCAGTGGATTCTTCTTTGCCACCAGTCCTGCCACAGCAAATTGAATCAGCAGCAGCACCAATGTCATGACAAAGATAATGGCAACGATGGCAATGAAGGCCTCCAACACGGGAGCCACCTTGCCTGCTGCCGACATGTCGAGGAACAGACCAAAAATATAAATAGGAAGCAACGGAATAACGACCTTCTCAATCGCCATCACCACAATGGCCTGCAACTCTTGAAAGGCCTTCTGAAGCACAGGCGACTTGATGACAGCAATGCCTAAGCCCATCAAAAACGCAAGCACGAGTGCCGTCATCACCTCCATCAGCGGAGGAATCTGCACCGTGAAGAAAGGCTGAAAGACCAAACATTCGACTTCCAGCTCCTTCAGATTTTCTGTATGAATGAATTGTGGAAAAAGCGTCGTGCTGAATCCGTAGGCAAACAAGCCCGAACAAACTGTGAAGAAATACGCCAAAGCCACCGTGAGCACGAGCATACGCCCAGCACGGTCGCCCACATCGGCAATGGCTGGCGTCACCAGGCCCACGATAATCAGTGGTATCATGAAACGCAGAAGCTGGTCGAACAACCCAGAGAAGGTGTTCATCACTCGCATGACGACAGGGGGTGCAAACTGACCAACAATAACACCCACCACAATGGCAATGATGATTTTCGCCAGCAGAGGCAGTCGGACTTTCTTCATAGGCATCAGTTCGTGGAGCGTCCTTTCTCGTCGAGGTAGGAATCCTTGAATCCGAGGAAGTAAAGCACACCGTCAATACCAATGGTGTTGATAGACTGCTGTGCATTGGCCACCACACGAGGCTTGGCATGGAAGGCAATACCCAAACCTGCTTCACCCAGCATAGGCAAGTCGTTGGCACCATCGCCCACAGCAATCGTCTGTGCTATATCCACTTTCTCCACTTGGGCAATCAGGCGCAGGAGTTCAGCCTTGCGCTTGCCATCCACAATCTCACCTACATAATTGCCTGTCAGCTTACCTTCTTCGTCGATTTCCAGTTCGTTGGCATACACATAGTCGATGCCCCAACGCCGCTGCAAATACTCACCGAAGTAAGTGAATCCACCCGAGAGGATGGCAATCTTCAGTCCGTAGCGTTTCAGCACGTACATCAGTCGGTCGGCACCCTCCGTGATTGGCAGGTTCTCAGCTATCTCGCGCATCACACCTTCGTCGAGTCCCTTCAGCAGTGCCACACGTTCCGTGAAGCTCTCCTTGAAATCGATTTCGCCACGCATGGCGCGCTCCGTGATGGCTTTCACCTTGTCGCCCACACCGGCACGCATCGCCAGTTCGTCAATCACTTCCGTCTGAATCAACGTGGAGTCCATATCGAAGCAGATGAGTCGGCGCATACGTCGGAACATATTGTCCTGCTGGAAAGAGAAGTCCATTCCCATCTGCGAGGAGAGGTGCATCAGCTCGCCCTGCATCTCATGTCGGTCGCGAGGAGTGCCACGCACCGAGAATTCAATGCAGGCACGCACATTCTTCTTCGTGTTCATGATGGATGGACGTCCCGTCAGTCGGCGGATGGAGTCGATGTTCAGTCCCTGCTCTGCTATCACCTTCGTGGCCGCGGCAATCTGTTTGGCAGAAAGTTGACGCCCCAGCATCGTGAGGATGTATCGGTTCTTTCCCTGACGGCCCACCCAGTCCTCATATTCCTGGTCGGCAACAGGTGCAAAACCGATGTTCACACCCAGTTCCGTAGCCTTGAAGAGTAGTTCCTTCATCACTTGGCCACTGTTCCGTTCATCAATGCGGATGAGGATACCAAGCGAAAGCGTGGAATGGATGTCCGCCTGACCAATGTCGAGAATCTGAGCATTGTAGGCAGAAAGAATTGACATCACATTGGCTGTGAGTCCAGGACGGTCCTGACCCGTGATGCGAATCAAAATCTGTTCTTCTTTTGCCATATCAATAAAAAAGACGAAAACGATAACGAAAACGAAAACTATCCATTCGGATGGCAAGCCTTCGTTTTCGTTATCGTTTTCGTCAAAAAAAGTTTACGACTTTTAGAGGTTAGGATTGATTTCGTTCCACTTGTCAATCGAAGGAACGATGTTCAGCGTAACGAGCTCGTCGCGCATCTTGCAGAGGTGCTCATAGCTTGCGTCGAGCTTAGCCATCTCCTCAGGAGTGCCAACAGGCATCTTGTAAGTGCAACCTTCTGGGCTGAGGGTTGTGTCCATAGCCATCATGATGTGGTTGTACTTCTCGTTGCATACGTATGTACCAGCAGGCCAACGGAATGCTTCGCCACCCATCACGGCGCGAATCATTTCCACTGAGCAGTAAGCTGGACTCTGCCAAGAAGAACGTCCGCGGAGCTCGATGATCTTAGCACCACCCTTTGTCACATCTACCTTCAGCTGTTCCCACTCTTCCTGAGTGCAAGCATCAGTGCCAATCAGCTCTGTGAGAGGCTTGCCTGCCACCTTCACTGCACTGCCGAACACTGCCATCTGCTCACCGTGACCACCATAAGTAGCACAACCAGTCACCTCATACTGCTTCACACCAAACTTCTTAGCAATAGCAGACTGGAGACGAGTAGAGTCGAGAGCTGCCAATGTAGTTACCTGGCCTGGTTTCAAACCTGAATAAAGAAGAGTTACAAGACCTGTGAGGTCTGCAGGGTTGAAAATCACAACCACATGCTTCACGTCTGGGCAGTATGTCTTGATGTTCTTACCCAGATCCTCTGCAATCTTACAGTTGCCAGCAAGAAGATCCTCGCGAGTCATACCAGCCTTGCGTGGAGCACCACCTGAAGAAATGATATACTTAGCGTCCTTGAATGCCTCAGCTACGTCGGTTGTTGCTGTGAGGTTCACACCATCATAACCGCAGTGGAACATTTCTTCCAACACGCCCTCCATACCTTGAGGAACAACGTCATAGAGACACACATTTGGAGTAAGCTTCATAGTCAAAGCTGTCTGAACCATAGTAGAGCCGATTGCACCACCAGCACCTACAATCACGAGTTTTTCATCTGTCAAAAATGCCATAATAATGAATAGTTTTTATTGATTAAGATTTTTTGAATTTATGCAAAGATAATGCTTTTCATCCATAATCAACAATCGTCAAAAGAGTTTTTTATCTCTATTTCATATTTTTCACCGCAAAAGCGGAATTTTGCAAAGCAGAGCATACAAATTCAACGGATTGTTATTTCCCAACCACAGATTGAACGAATGCACACAGATTCTTGCAAACAGTGATTGTTCTGATAAAAATGATGATTGTTCAAGACTTTCTTAATTCTTCTTTTTTCATTCTTCATTTAATCTTGTATCTTTGCAACATGATTATTCACAATCGTTACATACCAACGAAGAAATTCTATGCTATCAACCTCTTTGGAGTGATTTTCGTGCGACACGGGGTGCATCTCCATGCCAAGGAAATCAACCATGAGCGGATTCACACAGCCCAGATGTGCGAAATGCTTTTCGTGTTTTTCTATCTGTGGTATGTGACGGAGTGGCTGGTGTTACTTTTCAAGTACAAGGATAGGTTTGTGGCTTACAAGAATATCCGTTTCGAACAGGAAGCTTATCGTCATGGCGACGAACTCCACTATCTGCGACACAGAAAGCGTTATGCTTGGCTTCGTGAATAAAGCAAAAGGGGGAAAGGACTGGTTCCTTTCCCCCTTTTGCTTTTTCAAATGGAAGAGAGATGGTTTATTTCAAGCTCTCCACCCACTTCTTGATGTCGTCCTCACTCATGCTGTTGAGACTCATTGGCTCTTTCCAATTGCCATTTGGAGCTGATTCTTGCAAGTAATTCAAGGTTTCGCCCTTGTCACTGCCACCAGAGGTGAAGAAAGGAACAAGCGTCTTTCCTTCGAGCTTATATTGCTCCAAGAAGGTGTTAACGATAGTTGGTGCGATGCCCCACCAAATAGGGAAACCTACATAGATGGTGTCGTACTTGTCGATGTTTTCCACTGTGTTCTTCACAGCAGGACGACTCGACTTGTCTGCCATCTCCACGGAACTGCGACTTTGCTTGTCGCGCCAATTGAGGTCGGCATCTGTGTAAGGCTCAGCAGGCTGAATCTCATGCAAGTCACCACCTGTCACGGCAGCCACTTTCTGAGCAGCCTCAGCGGTGGTACCAGTTGCTGAGAAGTAAGCAACTAATGTCTTGGTTTCCACACTTTGGTTTTCCTTTTGCTTCTGAGCGCAAGCTGTCAACAAGAGCGCAACAGCAAATGCCACTAAAATACTAATTCTTTTCATATTGCTTGTCATCTATGATAATCTGTTACAAATAAAAACTTCACCTCGTCTCCTCCTGTTCATTCTCAAGGATGTTGAGCATTTTGATGGTGGCTTTGATGGCAGCCTCCGTCTGGTCTGCATCGAGGGCACGAGTGCGATAGGTCTTCTCATTGAAAGTCCAAGAGATAGTGGTCTGAACGAGTGCGTCGGTGCGTCCACCAGGAGGAATACTCACGGCATAGTTGGTGAGCCATGGGAACTGACGATGAAGCTTGTCGCGATAGATGTGACGGACAGCATGGATGAATGCATCGTACATACCGTCGCCCATGGCCGACTCCTCGTAAAGTTCACCGTTCACCTCGAGTTTCACGGATGCCATTGGCTTGAGACCGTACGCGGTGCTGACCATATAGCTGCGAAGACGAACCTTATCGTCTGGCGTGCTGTGCTTCAACACATCGTTCACGATGAAAGGCAAGTCCTCCTGCGTGATGAGTTGCTTCTTGTCACCCAGTTCTATGATTCGGTCTGTCACTCGGCGCGTCTGTTCTGCTGTGAGTTCCAGTCCGAGTTCCTCTAGGTTCTTCAGAATGTTCGCCTTACCGCTATTCTTGCCTAACGCATATTCGCGTTTTCTGCCGAAGCGTTCTGGCAAAAGGTCGTTGCAATAGAGGTTCTTCTTGGAGTCGCCATCGGCATGAACACCAGCCACCTGCGTGAACACGCTCTCACCCACGATGGGCTTGTTTGGCGGAACGGCAATACCACTGAAACTCTCCACCAACTTGGCAGCTGCATTGAGTTTTTCCTCATTGATGGAAGTCTCTATGCCGAGATGGTCTTTCAGCACGGCTTGCACACTCGAAAGAGGAGCGTTTCCTGCTCGTTCGCCCAATCCGTTCACACTGGTGTGAATGCGTAGTCGAAACGTAGCGTTGGGAACCACTCCTTCATCTGAGTCATGAAGCGCGACACCTCCACTGGCGTAAGGATGCCGAGCGTGTCGGGCAACATGAATCGCTGAACATTAAAGTCCTTCAAGGCACTCACGAAGTCATAGACATAGTTGGGCGAATCCTTCATGCCGTTGCTCCAGTCCTCTAAATAGAGATTCACGTTGATGCCTAAGCTCGTGGCATAGTCGAGGCTCTGCTTGATGGCAGCCACATGCTCTTGGAGCGTCTGCTTCAGCTGATATTTCAGATGTCGTTCCGAACCCTTGCAGAGCAGATTAAGCGTCTTGCACCCGCAATCGTTTATCCAATCAATCGAGGTGGTGCCATCCACGAAGCCCAACACTTCCACTCGCTCCAACATGCCCGCCTGTCGCGCCCATCGACAGATGGCGGTGACGGCATCCTTTTCGCCGTCGGACACACGAGCAGAAGCCACTTCGATGCGGTCCACATGGAGTTCATGCAGAAGCATACGGGCAATGCTGAGTTTTTCGTGTGGCACAAACGACACTCCGTTGGTTTGTTCCCCATCGCGGAGCGTCGTGTCCATGATTTCAATTTTCTTCACCTCTTCACCTTTTCTTCATATTGTTCAATCTTGTCCTTGTTTTCAAGGAGGAAGTCGATGTCGTCGAGCGCATTCATCAGGCAATACTTCTTGTAGCCGTTGATTTCAAATCGCTCGCTCTTTCCTGTTGCCAAGTTTGTAACTGTTTGGTTTGGTACATCCACCTTCACCTCCATCTGAGGATTCTGCTTGATGCTATCGAAAAGTTCTGCCAAAAAATCCTCACTCACCACCACTGGCAACACGAAGTTGTTGAGTTCGTTGTTCTTGTGGATGTCTGCAAAGAAAGAGGAGATGACCACGCGGAAACCATAGCCTGCAATGGCCCATGCAGCATGTTCGCGACTGGAACCAGAGCCAAAGTTCTTGCCTGCCACCAAAATCTGATGAACGCCCTCGCGAGGTGCTTCAGAGAAAGCAGGCTGATTGAACACGAATTCCTGCTTAGGCTGGTCTTCCTTATTATAACGCCAGTCGCGGAACAGGTTGTCGCCAAAGAATTTCTCATCGCGCGTCGTTGCTTTCAAGAAACGAGCAGGGATGATTTGGTCGGTGTCCACATTCTCCAAAGGAAGTGGCACACATGTTGACTGTATAATATCGAATTTTTGTTTCATAATCTTGGGATTAAAAAGGACTCACATTTAGAAGATTATTTCATTAACGTGCGAGGGTCAGTCACCACGCCTGTCACTGCTGATGCAGCAGCAACGAGAGGAGAAGCCAGAATGGTGCGAGCACCAGGTCCCTGACGACCTTCGAAATTGCGGTTGGAAGTGGAAACTGAGAGTTTGCCTGCTGGAATCTTGTCATCGTTCATGGCAAGACAAGCGGAGCAACCAGGCTGACGAATTTCGAAGCCCGAAGCCTCAAGCACCTTGTCGAGTCCTTCCTTACGAATCTGCTCATCCACCATCCACGAACCTGGCACAAGCCATGCAGTGACATTCTCTGCCTTCTTCTTTCCCTTCACGAGTCCAGCAAAAGCACGGAAGTCCTCAATACGTCCGTTAGTGCAAGCACCAAGGAACACGTAGTCAATCTTCTTGCCAAGCAATTTCTCGCCTGGCTCAAAGCCCATGTAGTTGAGCGACTTGATATAGGAAGCCTGACCAGCAGCATCGATGGTGTCGAGCGCTGGAATGCTCTCCGTGATGCCCATGCCCATGCCTGGGTTGGTACCGTAGGTAACCATTGGCTCGATGTCCTCAGCCTGGAAGGTGAGTTCCTTGTCATACACGGCATCGTCATCGCTCTTCAGCGTCTTCCAGTATTCCACAGCCTTGTCCCATTCCTCGCCCTTTGGCGCATATTCGCGACCTTTGATGTAGTTGAAAGTCACTTCATCAGGAGCTATGAAACCGCCACGAGCACCCATCTCGATGGAGAGGTTACAAAGGGTGAGTCGTCCTTCCATTGTAAGACTTCTCACTGCCGAACCAGCATATTCCACGAAGTAACCTGTAGCACCCGAAGTGGTGAGTTTCGACATCAGGTAGAGAGCGATGTCCTTTGCAGTCACACCCCAACCGAGATGGCCTTCCACATTGATTCGCATCGACTTAGGCTTCTGCTGCAAGATGCACTGCGAAGCCAACACCATCTCCACCTCACTCGTTCCGATACCGAAAGCCACGGCACCCATCGCACCATGAGTGGAAGTGTGGGAGTCGCCACACACGATGGTCATGCCAGGCAAACTCAAGCCTCGCTCAGGACCCACTACATGAATAATGCCATTGCGCTTGTCCATCATGCCGAAGTGAGTCAGACCGAAGTCAGCTGTGTTCTTAGCCAGTGTATCCACCTGCTTCTTGCTGACAGGGTCTTCAATAGGTTTGTCCTGATCGTGCGTAGGTGTGTTATGGTCTGGCATACAGAAAATGCGCTCTGGTCGCAGACACTTCAGTCCGCGAGCCCTCATGCCGTCGAAGGCCTGAGGCGATGTCACCTCGTGACAATAGAGCCGGTCAATATACAACTGAGTGGGACCATCTTCCACGTTCTGAACCACGTGGGCATCCCAAATTTTATCAAAGAGAGTGGACCCACCCCCTTGCCCCTCCCTATTAGGGCGGGGAGTAGATACTCCACTGTTTGTTTGTTTTTGTTCCATATTATTTCAAATTATTTTCTATTAATTCTAATGTATTTTCTATGCCTAAAAGCACATCCTCATTGGGGGGTGGGTCTTTTAATTCTTAAACTTATTAATACAGTCAATATAGGCTTCCACGCTGGCTGCTATGATGTCGGTGTTGGCACCAAAACCATAATACATCTGGTGATTGTACTCCACCTGCATGTGCACCTTACCCATGTCGTCGCTACCCTTGCTGATGGCTTGGATGGTAAATTCCTTCAGCGTCATCTGACGGTTCACAATCTTCTTCAGCGCCTTGATGGCAGCATCCACAGGACCATTTCCACTGGCACATGCCTCAAACTTCTCACCAGCGATGTTCAAGCCAAGACTTGCCACCGACTTCACACCCACACCACTTGTCACCTGCAGATAGTCCATCTTGATGCGGTGGTTCTCAGCACGGTCAGCACCAGCAAGCACGAGTATGTCGTCGTCGTTGATGTCTTTCTTCTTGTCAGCCAACTTCAAGAATTCCTCATACACCTTGTCGAGCTTTTCCTTCTCCAAAGTCACGCCCAGCAGTTGCAGACGATTCTTCAAGGCTGCACGTCCCGAACGGGCAGTGAGTACGATGGAGTTGTCGTCGATACCCACATCGTGAGGGTCCATAATTTCGTAGGTCTGTACATTCTTCAGCACACCATCCTGATGAATACCACTGGAATGAGCAAACGCATTCTTGCCCACAATGGCCTTGTTAGGCTGAACAGGCATATTCATCAGACTCGACACCATGCGGCTTGTTGGATAAATCTTCGTGGTGTTGATATTAGTTTCAATACCTATAGTCTTATGGCACTTCAGAATCATCGTCACCTCTTCCAGCGACGTGTTTCCTGCACGCTCACCAATACCGTTGATGGTCACTTCTGCCTGACGAGCACCATTCAACACACCAGCCATTGTGTTGGCTGTAGCCATACCAAGGTCGTTGTGGCAGTGAGTGGAGAGAATGGCTTTACCAGCACTCAGTCCATCCACATGCTCCATCAGGTACTTAATTTTCTCACCGTATTCGTAAGGAAGACAGTAGCCCGTGGTGTCTGGAATATTACAAACCGTGGCACCAGCCTTCACAACAGCATCGATGACGCGTGCCAAATAGTCATTGTCCGTACGACCTGCGTCCTCTGCATAAAATTCCACATCCTCCACGTAGCGCTTCGCATATTTCACAGCAGCAGCGGCACGCTCAATGATTTCCTCACGTGTGGAATTGAACTTATACTTGATGTGGGAATCGCTCGTACCGATACCCGTATGGATGCGCTTATGCTTGGCATATTTCAAGGCATCGGCAGCCACGTCGATGTCCTTCTCCACGGCACGTGTCAAGGCACAAATCGTTGGCCATGTCACTGCTTTCGAAATCTCTATCACCGAATTGAAATCGCCTGGCGACGAAATTGGGAAACCTGCCTCGATGATATCCACACCCAGCATTTCCAACTGCTTTGCCACCTGTATCTTCTCAACAGTATTCAACTGGCAGCCTGGCACCTGTTCACCATCTCGCAGTGTGGTGTCGAAAATAAACAATCTTTCTGACATTATCCTTTTTATATTTTATAATGATTATATTTTCAAGTTCACAAACAAACTTATGCCAATAATAAAAAAACCTTCCTCATCCGCTCGGAATGAGAAAGGCATTATCTTTCGGGCTTTCGCTGTCAAACACAGGCCTTACGACAAAGCAACTCTCTCACTCCGAGCTTTCTAAGTCGTAGTGAAAGAAGAATGCCGCTAATAATAATCTGGTTCAACATACGAAATAAACTATCTGTCGTTTCAATGTAATGGGATAGGAAGCGCAAAAGCAAATGATTTTGCCATCATCCTTCCATTTCGACTGCAAAGTTATGCAAAAACCATGTATTTGCAAAATATTTCAAGCATTTTCTACCTATTTGCTTATAAATTAAAACAAGAGCCATTGTTTTTTCGCACAAAGCGAAAGGAAGACGGCACTTTTTCCTAAAGAATTCGTACAAAATCGCACATCTCTTTTTCTCTCCGAACCATCACCACGTCTCAAAAAAACCGTTCAAAACATACAAAACACCGACATTTTTATCTAAATTTGCAACGAAAACGAATACTACTATCATTTAACTAACACTTATCAATAGAGACAACACTTATGAGAAAATCACATTTCATGGGATTGCTTTTGCTTGCTTTGAGCAGTGTACTGGTCAACCAACCCACCCAGGCGCAGAAGAGCGTGAAACAAAGAGCGTGGCGAACGGAGCAACAGTTGATGCCACAGCGTGATGCCGTGGTGAGAACCTTAGGACAAAGCGGATTGCAGTCGGTGTTCAAAACTCCCAACAAGGACATCTCAGCAGTCTTTCCTCGCTACCCCTTCCATTCGGCTCCAACGTTCCGATTGGGTGTCAAGGAATATAAGTTGCCAGCCGAGATTTACGGACTGATGGTCTATAATGGTGCCAGTTCGAACTACTACGGCATCTACAAAATGGAAGGAACCAGCAACGCCACTCCGTCAGCCGTACTGAAGGGCGAGACCTTCAATGCCAATGGCGGTGGCGTGTATGCCAACGGAAAGTACAACTTCATCAACTACTCTGCGTGGTACTCGCTCATCATGAGCTACGACTACTACCAATACGACACTGAGGACTGGACACAGCGACAGCACATCAGTGGTTCGGAAACTCACCTGATGATAGTGGATGGCGATTACGACAGCACAACGGGCAAGGTCTATGCACTCATGTATTCCGACAACCTCGAGAATCAAGTGTTCGGCACATTGGACTATACCAGCAACACCCGCACCATCATCAAACAACTCAACGAGAACTTCTTTACCCTGGCCGCATCACCCGAAGGCGAACTCTTTGCTGTCCGTCACGACGGAGCACTGGTGAAGTTCAACAAAGCCAACGGAAGCTACACGAAGGTGGGCAACACAGGCATTTCACCTATCTACATGCAGAGTGCAGCCATCGACCCACGCACAGGCGTGATGTACTGGGCTGCATGTTATCAGAATCCACATTCGGGAATCAACGAGACAGGACTATTTGCCGTTGACACCGCCACAGGCGAAACAACTCAGCTCAAGCAATTTGCCAACAACGAGGAGTTCAGCGGCCTCTTCATTCCTGCGCCACAAGCTGAGGAGGAAGCCCCTGCCACCGTCACGTCCATGCTGGCCACTTATCGCACCAACAGCCTAAAGGGCGCCGTGAAGTTCTCCATGCCAAAGAAAACCTACGCAGGCGAAACGCTCGAAGGCGAATTAGGTTACCGCATCTATGCCAACGGCGAACTCAAGGCAGAGGGCAAGGCTGAAGCCGGCAGCAGAGTCACCGACTCTGTGGAAGTCAGCGAACGAGGCATGTACGAACTGCGTGCCTGTGCTTTCAACGAAGTGGGCGAAGGTCCTCGCGCCAAAGTGGAACGATTCATCGGCGACGACGCCCCCGTAGCTCCAGGCAGTGTAACTCTGGCATACGGCACGAACGCCAACGAACTGAAGCTCACATGGACTGCCCCAACGAAAGGTGTCCACAACGGCTATCTGAACACGAAGAACCTGAACTACACCGTCGTGCGCTATCCCGACAACGTGGTTGTGGCAGAAAAGCTCACAACTCGCACATGGACAGAAACCCTCGAAGCACCTCAGCTCACCACTTATTTCTATGAGGTGATTGCCTTCAACGACACCATCCGAGGCGAAAGCAAATTCTCCAACCACAAGTCGCTCGGCGATTCCTACACCGTGCCTTACTTCGAGGACTTCGAAGACCTGAGCGTCGTGGAAACCCTCTGGACCATCATCGATGCCAACAACGACGGTTCGAAATGGGCAAGCGGATTCTGGAACGGAACCGGCAATTCCGACATCTACTACTCGTACAACGAACAGAACGCTGCCGACGACTGGATCATCACGCCTGCCATCCATCTGGAGAAGGGACATTTCTACAACGTCTCCTTCAACGCCAACTGCAGCTTCTATGGCGACGAGAAGGTATCACTCTGGATGGGCAACGACAAGACTGCCGAGGCCATGCAGCAGAACATACTTCCAACCATGCTCGTCACGTCGTGGGACAAGGAAAAGCACGAAAGCACTATCATGGTGAACACCGATGGCAACTACTACTTCGGCTTCCATGCCGAGAGCGATGCCAACCAAGGAATGCTCGAAGTGGATGATGTGGCAATCATTGAGAATGGCGTGTTCAACGCACCCGACACCGTTCACAACTTCCGAGTGATTCCTGCTGCTCGTGGCATAGCACGCGCCACCATCAGCTTCTTTGCACCAACCACCGACTTCAACGGCGATGTCATCACCTCGCTCGACAGCATCATCGTGCTGAGAGGAAGCACCAAAGTCCGCACCATCAAGACGGTAGCACCAGGCGACAGCATCGGATTCCTCGACACGCAGTCGGGCACTGGCAACGTCACCTACTACGTGACAACCTACAACGAGAACGGCCACGGCATCTCGGCTTCCTGCACGGCTTGGATTGGCACGGACATTCCAACCGAACCGACCGACGTACTGCTGGAGGACAAGGGCAGCTACGTGCGACTCACATGGACTGCTCCAACCACGGGTGTGCATGGTGGCTACATCAACCCTTCCACCCTCACCTACAACATCGAGGACAACAACTTCATGATTAAGGGCGACCACCGTTCGGGCACGAGCTACACGGAGAACATCGACCTGAAGAAGCAAGACGTGAAGTACTATCGCGTATCGGCACAAAGCACAGCAGGCGGTGGCAATTTCACCTATTCCAACACGCTCATCGTGGGCAATCCTTACACCCTGCCATTCCATGAATCATTCGCCAATGCAAAGACAGTACAGTTCTGGAGCCAACAGAACACAGGCGGACAGATTGGCCTCAGTAACAGTCTCAGTCAGGATGCCGACCAGGGCTACGCACTCTTCAAACCAACAGCGAAGGGTGACATCGGAATGATTACCAGCGGAAAGATTTCCCTGAAGAACGCCAAGCAACCAACACTGGAATTCTACTATTTCGCCGTTCCAATGCAAGGCACCACACTCAGCGTGGCTGTCACTCCTGAAGGCGACGAGTCGCTGATGAAGGTCGTGGAAACCATTGCTTACAGCGAACTCACAGGCAACTACGGATGGCGAAAACTGAGCATTCCGCTCGACGACTTTACTTCTTATTCATACGTCCTGCTCTCCTTCATCGGCACCGCCGTGGCTGACAACCTGGGCGACATCGCCTTCGACAACATCGTAGTTCGCGAACAGGAAAGCATCGACGTGGCAGTGAGCCTCGAAATGCCAACTTACCTGCCTGTCAACACAGAATCAAGCAGCACCATCACCGTCGAGAACCTCGGTCGCGAGTCGGCCACCTTTGCACTTCAACTCTACAAGAACGAGGAACTGGTGGATGAGCAAGGCGACTACAGCTTGGCTCCAAACGAAACGAGCGAATACTCCTTCGACATCAGCATCAGCGACGACGACCCGGACGAGAGCATCTACGAAGTGAAACTCGTGGCTGAAGGCGACGAAAACGAAAGCAACAACACGGCTCAGTGCCGACTCACCATTGCCAAGCAGACTTTGCCAAGTGTTACCGACGTGAAGGTGACCACGGGCACGGACGACCTGACCATCACATGGGATGCACCTCAACTCGAAAGCGGAAACCTTCAGACGATCGACGACTTCGAACACTACAATCCATTCATCACACGCTACATCGGCGCATGGACATGCGTAGATGCCGACGGAGTGGAAACCCTCGTGATGCAGGGCGGAAACGGTTCTTCCATCGCCTACCACAACGCTGGTACCGCCTTCGCCTACCAAGTATTCAACCTCGACGAAGCGGGACTCACAGGCTACGAGGCCATGACCCCTCACTCAGGCAGTCAGATGCTCATCAACATGATTGAGGGCAACAACGCCGCTGCCGACGACTGGCTCATCTCGCCTCAACTCTCGGGCAAGGCACAGACCATCAGCTTCTGGGTGAAGAGTATGGCTGACGGCTACCTCGAATCCTGCCAAGTACTCTACTCCACCGAAGGCAAGGACACCGATTCGTTCGTTGCCGCACCTGCCTCCATCCATCTTGCTCCTGCCACATGGACTCTCGTCACCACCGAACTGCCTGAAGGAGCCAACTACTTTGCCATCCGCGTGACAGGACAACAGAAGTTCATGTTCATGCTCGACGATGTGACCTACGCAGCATTTGGCACAGGCGAACTGGAACTCCTCGGCTACAACGTCTATATCCACGGTGAGCAAATCAACTCCGACCTCCTCACCGACCAGTCCTTCACATGGGTCATTGAAGATGGCGACTACACCGTGACTGCCGTCTATTCCAATGGTGAATCCCAGCCAAGCGAAGTCGTCACCGTAGCCACAGGCATCCATTCCGTCCTCGCCACCGACTTGCCCGTTCAAGTCTTCGACCTCACAGGCAAGCCACAAGGCACATCCAGCAACTGGGCCGAAATCTCCACCCAGCTCCTCCCAGGCATCTACGTGGTGAAGGACAACAACACCAGCACCAAGGTCGTGATACGATAATAGCACCTTTTGAACGAAGACGATAACGAAAACGAAGGCCGCCATACGGATGGTAAAGCCTTCGTTTTTGTTATCGTTTTTGTTATTGATATGTTTAGTACATTCGTACTCACCAACAAAAACATATCAACATAAGGGATTAAACTTCATGGAGTGGTTTTCCGTTTGTACGGAAAAGCTTTCCATATAAACGGAGAACCTTTCCATTTACGCGGAAAACTTTTCCATGTAGTTTTTTTCGTTACATCAGCTTTTTCTATTGGAATGGTTGGAAATTTTGCATAACTTTGTCCAGACTTTTCGGATGAGCTTCTATGGCAGACGGAAAGTCATAGAGATTCAGGATAACATTGTAATACCTAAAACACAAGAAAAACTATGAACTATTGTAAGCAGGAGATGCCTGACCTTCATGGGACAGGCGAGCAGAAGAGTTATTTTCGACCTATCACGTACACAAACATCCACGGGGAACAACTGTTCAAGCGCATGAGCATGGATGGCTCGGGACTATCGGAGGAAGCAATGTATGCTGCGGTGCGCATCATTCGTGAAACGCTTATACATTATTTATCTATAGGACACACGGTGACGATTGACGGTTTGGGCAGTTTTCGCCTTTCGTTAGGGCTGAAGGAAGGCAAGGTGATGGAGCCGACGGATGACGAATCGGACGAGACAAAGCGCAATGCGCAGAGCGTTGAAGTGAAGAAGGTGATGTTCAAGGTGGACCGCAATTTCTTGCAGGAACTGAATATGGTTACTTGCCTGGAACGCGCTGAGACGAAGCATCTGAAGAACCCTGGCACAACAAAGGAGGAACGCCTGCAGATGGCACTGGACTATCTGAATAGTCATGCCTTCTTCCGCGCTGTGGACTATGCCGAATTGACAGGGCTCTCTCTGAGTGCCGCCCAGTATGAACTGCGCTCGTTGATAGCTGACGAAACGTCGGGACTGAAAACGAATGGCAAGGGAACGCACAAGTTTTTGAGGGCGCATAGCGAGCTATGTAACCGAGAAAAGTGGCAAAAAGACTTCAAATCAAACAAAAAGCAACCGAAATGAAATAAAACAAATTGGTGTGAACTAAAAACAGAATTTTTAGAACCTACCTATAGCTTTTAACTCCCAAAATTGTTGTAAATTTGCTGCGTCAGAAACAGAACGAGCTATGATAGAAAGACTGAAGGATTTTGCAGCGATAGATTTTGAGACGGCCAACTACGAACAGTCGTCGGTTTGTGCTGTGGGAGTAGTGATTGTGCGGAACGGCGAAATCGTGGATTCTTTCTATTCGCTCATTCAACCAGAACCGAACTACTATTCCTACCGATGTACGCAGGTGCATGGGTTGACGCGTGAGGACACAGAGGAAGCACCCGTGTTTCCGAAGGTGTGGGCGCAGATTGAACCAATGATTGAGGGATTGCCACTCGTGGCGCATAACAGTCGTTTCGACGAAGGATGCCTGAAGGCAGTGTTCCGCGTGTATTCGATGGATTATCCCGATTATGTTTTCTACGACACGCTCTATGCCTCGCGCCGCGAGATGCCTTACTTGGCAGACCACCAACTGCAAACGGTAGCCGCTGAATGTGGCTACCGTTTAGAGCATCACCATCATGCACTTGCCGATGCTGAAGCCTGTGCGTGGATTGCGAAAGAGTTGTTTTGAAAGGGAAAAGCCTCTCCCGTCCTCCCCAAGGGGAGGAGAAAGTGAGGAATGAAAGCTATCCGGATGGTATCGCTTCACTCTTCACGTTCCACTCTTCACTTTTCATTTTTCACTTTTCACTTTTAATTTTTCACTTTTAATTTATAACTCTGTCCTTGCTTGGTGGAAAAGGAGGTGAGGAAATAGTGGCCGTCGTGAGTGGTTTTCACGTCGGTGGCTCCTGTCACTGAAACGGGTACGGAGGTACGAATCTGACAAGGGGAACCGATGACGGAGAGAATCGTTGCATCAATTAGTTTGCCGTTTTTCCATGACATGGACACTTCGAAATTGCCGCGTGCTTTCAGTCCGCTCACACTACCGTCCTTCCAAGCATCGGGAAGGGCTGGGAGCAGATGGAGTTCGCCGAGGTGGCTCTGCAACAACATTTCCATGATGCCTGCCGTGGCACCGAAATTGCCATCAATCTGGAAAGGAGGGTGTGCGTCGAAGAGATTTGGGAAGGTGCCGCCATGGTGTGCATTCTTTGGATCGACATAACTCAATGCACCACGAATCATCTTGTAGGCATGGTTGCCGTCGAGAAGACGTGCTGCGAAATTGATTTTCCACGCCTTGCTCCAACCTGTGCCTTCGTCACCACGCAGTTCGAAAGTCTTGTCGGCAGCACGGGCGATGTCGGGATTGATGATAGGACTGATTTGTCGTCCTGGATGCAAGCCGAAGAGGTGGCTGACATGACGATGGTGTGGGTCTTCGTCTTCGAAGTCCTCCATCCATTCCTGAAGCCGTCCGTAACGACCAATCTTGAACGGCAGGAGTCGTGCTTCGGTGGCTTTCACCTTCTGCCGAAACGCCTTGTCGATGCCGAGAGCCGTGGAGGCATCCGTCACATTCATGAAGAGGTCACGAATGATTTCCACGTCCATCGTAGTGCCCTCGCTCACGGCGTAGGTATGGCCGTCGGAATGGCGGAAACGGTTTTCGGGCGATGTGGAAGGAGCCGTCATGAGGTATGTCTTTCCATCGCTTGGGTCGGTGCGCTCCACAAGCCAATCCATGCAGAACTTGGCTGCTTCCTTCATGACTGGAGAGACCTGATTGAGATAGGTCTTGTCGCCTGTGAAGGCATAGTGCTCCCACAAGTGTTGGCAAAGCCAAGCAGCACCCATGTACCAGTTTGCCCACTGTGGGTCGCCATTGCCACGGTCGCCGACAGGATTGGTGAGTCCCCAGAGGTCGGAGTTGTGGTGAGCCACCCAACCGTGAGCGTGATAGAATTCTCGGGCCGTGTTCGAGCCGTTCTGCTGCAAAGTTGGAATCCAGCGAAGCAAAGGCTCGTGCATCTCGGAGAGGTTGCCAGGCTCAGCAGGCCAGTAGTTCATTTCCGTGTTGATGTTGATGGTGTAGTTTGATGACCACGGAGCACGGAGATGCGGATTCCAAATGCCTTGCAGATTGGCTGGAGTGCCACCCTGACGCGAGCAGGAAATGAGCAAGTAACGGCCATACTGATAGAAGAGTTCCTCCAGACCGGTGTCGGTGATGCCATAGCTGTATGCCTTGAGGCGCACGTCGGTCGGCATTTGGTTGAATTTGGTGTCAGCACAGAGGTTGAGCTTCACACGATTGAAGAACTGCTGATAGTCGGCGATGTGTGCAGACTTGATGTCGGCATAACTCTTGGCAGCAGCCTCTGCCAGCTGTCTCTCGCTGATTGCACGCTCATCCTTGCCTTGTATGTAAGGGTGCATGTAGTTGCCATTGAAACTTGTGGCAGCCGTGAAGTAGAGTGTGACGCTCGTGGCAGCCTCTATGTGTATGCCTTCCTTATCCACACACACTGTTCCTCCTTCGGTCTTTGCCTCCACATTGGCTTGGTAGCGCATACCGAAATCCTCGGGCTTCGTTCCTTTCTCCATCGCGTCACCATCCTTGCGGCGGTAATAGCTGGGGTCGAGCCGACTGGGAGCCGTGCCTCGCATCACGAGGATGTTGTTGCCTTGCGTCTCGATGTCGGGATCGAGCTGGGAAGCAAAGCTGACATCGAGATTGAGCTTGTTGGCTTTATTTGCTGTGTAGTGGATGGCAATGACGTGGTCGGGATTGGAAGCGATGAACTCGCGCTGGTAGTTCACACCTTCGAGGTCGAAACGCGTGGTTGCCACAGCGTTGGCAATGCTCAGGTCGCGTACATAATTATAAATGCGAGTGCGCTGTTTCTTGTCCTTGAAGGTCTGGTGAATCTTGAGGTCACCCAATGGCAGATAGCTCTCGCTATACACGCCTTGCATCTTCTTGCAGAGTTCGTTTGCCTTGGCATATTCCTTCTTCATCAATGCCTCGCGCACCTGCGCCAAATACTGGAACGCATCGGGATTCACGCTCTTGGCAACAGGTTTGCCCGACCAGAGTGAGCCTTCGTTCAGATGCAGCAACTCGTCGTCAACCCGTCCGAAAACCATTGCACCGAGATAACCATTGCCGATGGGCATGGCCTCTTCCCACTGGTCGGCAGGCTGTTCGTACCACAAGCGCATATCGCTCTGCGCCCAGCACTCGGTGATGAATGAAAAATGAAGAATGAAGAATAAAGAATAAAGAACGAAAGATAGAAAGTGACGTTTCATCGTAATGTGAGGATATTTGTTAGTTTGGCTGCAAAGTTAAGAAATAATTGAGAATAAAGCATTGACAATTAATGATTTTTGCGTACATTTGTCACACGCAAATAACGTTTAACGTTTAAAGAGTAACGTTTAACGAAATTACACTTCTCATCTAAAACTTAAAAACTAATAATCTTAAAAACTTACATAATGAATGAATATCTCGTAATCAGCCGTTCGAATGGCACCACAAAGACTGGTAGTCCTTTCTGCACCTTGAAACTGAAGAACCTCACAGAAGAATTTCAGTTGGCAGTGTGGGACGTGAGACCGACGGACGAACCCGTTGTGGGACAAACGGTTTCCTTCTTTGCCATTCAAGACAACGGCGACAAGAAGTCGGCTCGCAAACTCGACATGCACCCCGGAATGGTTCCACAGGAAGGACATCCATTGTTCAACCTCGTGCCTCGTCCTATCAAGCGTGAAGTTTGGGATGAATGTATCAACCGCCTACTCACGCTATGCAAGGACGAAACACTCAAGCCTATCATCACAGAGTTTGCCGACGTGCTGTTCAAGCCCTATTCGCAATATCCCGCAGCTACGTCGGTGCATCATGCCTTCAAGGGTGGACTCCTCAACCACACTTATCAAATGCTACACATGCTGGAAGGCATCTACCCTACTCTGCCTTACAACAACGTGAAAATTGAGCGTTGCATCCTCTCCATCCTCTTCCACGACTATGGAAAGGTGTATGAGTACAGCAAGGACGGAGAACCGCAAAAGGACATGTACCTGCTCGGGCACATCTACATCTCCGCCAACCGTCTCCAGGCAGAACTGAAGAAGCACGAGGTTCAGCAGGAGGAAATTGACTACATCGTGCATATCGTGCTCTCGCATCACGGAGAACTGGAATACGGTTCGCCCATCATGCCAGCCACAGCAGAGGCCATCCTCGTCAATCATCTCGACAACCTCTCTGCCAAGCTCGATGTCGTCGAAACCACTGGCAACATGGAAAAGGCCTTCGCTCTCGGCACACACGTCATCAAGTGACAAAACTGACTTTCTGTTTGTGAATCGAGTAGGAGGAAAACGAAGTAGTTTTCTTCCTACTTTCGTTTTCCGACCTCTCACACCACCGTACATGCGGTTCCGCATACGGCGGTTCTTTAAT
>CADBXS010000111.1 GCA_902798705.1 uncultured Bacteroidales bacterium | reverse complement strand
TGACAGAAGCGCCACAATACTTCATCAGTTTTGCCACTGCGTTTTTCAGAGTCGCACTCTCCGTTCCTGTATAGGTCAACTGCATGTTTGACCAATCGAAAGAAGTAATTTTTTCACATGATTCAATGTAATGACTGTTAGCATCAGTATATGAAGGATTCACTTTGCTTGTTCCCTGAGGGAAACCTGGCTTGTTTGCACAATAATAAAGCATCTGCGCCATTGCTGTAGCGACACAACCCGTTACACATCCAGAAGGGACCATTCCATTATATGGTGCATCCTGAGCCCACTTTGTCTGAATCAGCGGAGCAATTGCAGATTTTACTGTTGAAGTTGCTGGAGCCTTTCTCACCTTGCTTTCCGTCACTTGCTCTCCGTTCTTCTCCACCCATGCAATCTGGTTGGTGTATTCCTGAAGCCATTCCTTCATGTTGTCGGGAATGTTCTGAGCGTCGAACGCACCCTCGTCGGTGTAACCGATGATGTCAGGTGTGAGGTCAGAACCGCTCACGATAACAAAACCATTACTTGCACCAATGTTAAACACGTGATAGGCGTCGCCAGACGATGCCAACGACAAATCCTGCAGACGGCGAGGCGCCTTAGCCACACCTGCCCTCTGACTGACAGTTCCATTCAAGAATGCCAGCGCTTTCGCCTTCGCTTCTTCCTTGCCGACTGGCCCTGCGAAAAGGGAGGTGGTCAGCAACAAGCCAAGGATGAGAAGTAGAGATTTCTTCATGTTAGTAATAAAAAAGTTATACAATTGTTTCTGTTAGTTTCTTCGGTTATTTCTTCGAGGAAAAAGACTATCACTCACTGCACACTCATTTCTCTGCAGGAGCAGTTTCAAGGTTCTTATACTTTGCAGCCCAGAATTGTGCCTTCTCAAGGTCTTTCGGAACAAGTTTCCCCTGCAAATAGATGGAGGCAAGGTTGAACTGCGCATCCTTATGTCCCTGAAGCCCAGCCTTCGTAAGCCATTCGATGCCCTTTTCAGTGTCTTGCACCACCTTCTTACCCTCAATGCAAAGAAGTCCAAGGAGATACTGAGCCTCTGCATGTCCTGCATCAGCAGACAGCACATAATAGGTCAGTGCCTTGTCTATTTCCTTTGCCTTCCAATACTTGTTTCCCTTCTCATAGTTTTCCTCAGCTTCCTTCTTCACAGCTTCCTGGTCGAACACTACAGCGACAGTATCCGTTTGTTCCTGAGCCGCCACACCCATCGTCATGCACACAGCAGCGACAAGCACTAATATTCTGTTTCTCATCATGATTTTCCTTTTTATGATGTTAATAAATAAATGCGTGTTGCAAAGATAGCACAATTTGCAGACACAAACAAAACAAACCCCACTTTTTTTGCAATAGCTCGAAAAAAATGCCACTTCACAGAAATTATGTTGCACAAGAGCACAAAAATGAAGTTTCAAATTTTCTGGCCACAAAGTTACGACTTCTATAATGTGTCTCAAAATTTGTATCCAAAAAAGTGTTATTATGGCTACATGTAACCAATTTCGCTCAAAATGGCAGGTGTATTTCGTAAGCATTGAAGTGTTTACGAGGGAGTGACTACCGCTTTTATGAGGGAGTGACAAGGGTGTTTATGAGGAAGTGACGATAGGGTTTACGGGAGAGTGACAATGACGTTTAGAGGGAAGTGACGTTGACGTTGACGTTTGCGAAAGCGAAAGTGTGAATTTGGTGAATTGTGAATTTTGTGAAATTCGTGTACACGGGCACGCTATTTTAAACTCAACTTTCGGAAGTGACGAAGTAATCGAAGTTTCTCCGAATTAGGAATGGAATCTGTCAACTCTCAATTGTCAATTGTCAACTAAGCAAACGTCGATCACTTCGAGCGTAGCGATAACTCCTATAACTCCTTAACTCCAAAAAAGTTGAGCACTTGCGAAACTTTAGTATTTTTTATCTTCATTTTGTATTGTTTCCATTTTTATTTCGTATCTTTGCCACACTTATACAACCAAGCAGAAGGTGATTGCCTTGGCAGGTAAGCTGTAAAGCCACGTCAGTTCGATTATAAAATATTGCGGCAAGCTACTGAATGAATTTTCGGTGGCTTGCCGCAATATGTTATGGCGAGCTCAATGTAAAGCTATATCCGTTTCAGAATCAGGGTGAAACTGTGGCTAATCTGATTATGGATGTACTTTATCTGCAAATTCGTTGTAGGTGATGAATTCATGACCTTGTCCCAGAAGCATTTTGATGAGACGGTCAAGACGTTGGCACATCTGCTTACCGCTGTGGTTTCGGATAATGAATGGCATCTTGAATTCGGGGTGCTCTTTCAGGTCGAAGAATTCCCAAGGGTGGAAGTAGGTGACAAAGTAGCCATCACTCTTAAGCACGCGACGCACCATCCAGTGGTACAGTCCTTCAGGCAGGTTGTGGAGAGCAAGCCAAAACAAGGGGAAACGGATGAGCGGTGTAACGGATGCGGGAATCTGCATCACGCCATCTTTCATGAACCATGTGCGAGGCTCGGAAAGGTGCATGTAGCGACCTGGTATGAAGGCAGGGTTGAGCGATGAGTTGTAGCGGTACCCCACCCTCTTGATTTCTGACTCCACCACAGGAAACATACGGGGCTGACGATAACCATAGACGGTGCGACCAGTGACGCGCTCGACAATCTCCTTCGAACGAGCGAAGTCTGTGTCTTTGGGCTGCCAATGATCCACTCCGTGACATGCCACCTCATGCCCTTCTGCCATGATGCGCTGCATCACTTCAGGGGCGTTTTCTGCAAAATTGCCCGTGCAGAAGAAGGTAGCCCTGACACCATTCTGCTTCAGGATGTCGAGAATGCGGTTGGTGCCCACCTTCGACACTGCCATACCTTGCTCCAAGGTGAAGTCAACACCATGTTCGCGAGGCACATCAAACTCTTCCGTGTCAAAACTCAAAAGTATCATACATTTATATCTTTATTAAAGTTTCACCCATCGCGTAGCGCTTTGCTCGCAAAGAACCTTCACTTTCTTGTAGTTATCGAAGTTATCGCTTCGCTCAGTTGACAATTGACAGTTTAGGGTTGAGGGTTTAGAGTTTAGAGTTTAGAGATTCAATTCCTCATTCCTCATTCCTCATTCCTAATTTTCATAGACTGAGTATCGTCGTTCACTTCGACAACTTCTTCAACATCGGCAACTTCTATCTTTTACTTCAAATTCTTTCTGAAGAACTCCTCCAGCTTCTCCCAAGGAATCATGTTCTTAGGTTTACCCTTGCCTGCTTTCTCCTCGTAACCACCATCGTAGAGGTCACAGTGTGAGGCATCGGGAATGATGAGCAGTTCTTTGTTTTCGGGGTTTGGGTTAGGTTCACCCACAAACTTGTAGCCTTCAGCCTTCCCTTCTACCATATAGTGATAGGCTGCCTCGCCAAAGTAGCGCGAGTGGGCATCGGCACCGTGCATCACAAGAACGGCAGAGCGGATTTCGTTGATGTAGTAGAGGAAACGGCTGTTGGCGTATGCCTGTGTTCCAATGACGCGCCAACCATCGTTCGAGTTTCCTGAACGCTTATGATAACCGCGTTCCGTTTTGTAGTAATCATAATAATCATGAACGAAACGTGGTGCTTGAGGTGGCACTGTATCCAGCACACCGCCAGCCATCGCCATCGGGTCGTCCAGACGTTGTTTGGAAAGTTTCTCACGGGCGGTATGACGAGCTTCCTCCACATCGAACGCATCGTTGTAGTCGTTACCGCTGACACGCGTCATGTCGTACATCGTAGAGGCTACTGTAGCCTTGATGCGCATGTCGGCAGCGGCAGCATTCAGAGCGATGCCTCCCCAACCGCAGATGCCGATGATGCCAATTTTTTCGGCATCCACATTCTCCTGCTTCGACAGGAAATCGACAGCAGCCATAAAATCCTCGGTGTTGATGTCGGGCGAAGCCGTGCGACGCGGTTCACCGCTGCTCTCACCCGTATAGGAAGGGTCGAAAGCCAGCGTCACGAAACCACGCTCAGCCATCTTCATCGCATAGAGTCCACTCGACTGCTCCTTCACGGCCCCAAAGGGACCAGAAACAGCAATAGCCGCCAGCTTGCCTTTGACATCTTTCGGCGTGTACATATCAGCAGCCAATATCAGCCCATACTGGGTCTTAAATGTCACCTTCTTGTGGCTTACCTTCTCGCTCAATGGGAACACCTTGTCCCACTCCTGTGTCAATTCCAGTTCCTGTTCCATGTCGTTCTCTGTAGCTTGTTTATTACTGTTGGTGCAACTTGCCAGCATTCCGCCCAGCAGCATTGCGAAAAATAACACTTTTTTCATATCTTCTTTCCTAATTCAAAAGCCTCTTGTAGTTTCGGGTTTCCTTCTATCTCGCGAGCTTCATTCACGCCTCCGCAGAAAAGTGTACCGGCCAAACGACTTTTTGGATAGCAGTCTATCCAACCAGTCAGTCCTGTCTCTGCACGCTTCGGAGTCAGCTCTTCATCTTCAGCAGCCGTGGTCAGCAGATAGACATCACGAAACGCATAATCCTGTTCGTACATTGCATTCATGCGGTCTATGAGGGTCTTCATCTGTCCACTCATCTCATAATAATAAATAGGTGTAGCCCAACAAACCACATCGGCTTTCATCACCTTCGCCATGATGTCGTTCACATCATCATTGATGACACAACGTCCCAACTTTTGGCAACCGAAGCAGCCTCTGCAAAACTGGATATTTTTTCCGACGAGAGAAATCTTCTCCACCTCGTTACCGGCAGTCTTAGCTCCTTCCACAAACTGGTCAGCGAGCATGTCGCTGTTTGAGCCTCGTCTAAGGCTCGTAGAAATTACAATTACTTTTTTCATGTTGTTTCTTATAATGTCCAAGCATTGTCGCCATAATCATCTATACGCCACTTTCGCAAGCTTCAGTCAATACTAATTCACTTCGCTGCAATCCAACAACCGACAACCATCAGGATTGATGGAAGTCATCATATTGGCGACAAAGGTACGAAAAGAAAAACAAAAACGAAAACAATATGAGGACAAAAGGCTTATAATGTCTTACAGTCTTATACCTTTTCCCCTTTTATTTCAGTGAATGATAGGTAGCATCGTCCACTGGCTCGCACCACTCATTAGATGCTCCCTCCTGCACATCTTTATGATATGTCAGGTGCTGGAACCAAGAGTCTTTCTGTGCGCCATGCCAGTGCTTCACCTCTGCAGGGATGGCGATGACGGTGCCGGGAGTCATTGGGATAGGAGCCTTGCCCCATTCCTGATACCAGCCACGACCTGCAACACAAATCAGCACCTGCACTTGCTTGTGGTGGATGTGCCAGTTGTTGCGGCAACCAGGCTCGAAGGTCACATTCATCACACCACCGCCAACATCTGCCAGATAGCTCTGCCCAATGAAATACTTTCCGTACGGATTTGGTTCGCCCTTGGGCCATGGAGAGTTCAAAGACTCAAACGTCTGACTGTTCATTGTTACCATCGTCATTGTTGCGATTAAAAATAAAACGATTTTTTTCATTATATTATTACCTTTTTACCATTTTTTATATATAATCCTTTAGATGGATTGGATACCTTCACACCATTCAGGGTGTAATATGCTCCATCTTCCATACGATTACCATTGACGCTCTTGATGGCGGTCGTACCTGAAGTAAGCGAAAGTGTCACACTGATGTTGTTTTGGCCAGCCTTCAGGAATGTGCGGAGTTCGCTTTCTGACAGTCCGTCGATATGTCCTAAACGGGTATAGCTCCAAGAACTGCTGCCATAGAACAAACAGATGTTGCTGCCGTTATAGAGCACCACATCGCCAGGTTGGGCTATCATCTGCTCGTTTTTCGTTGTCAGCGTTCTGCCCAATGAACCCCATATCTCAAAATTGTTATCATTGAGGGTTACCGTGATGGGTGCGTTCTGAAGAGCGGCAACCAACTCGCGCGTGGCATCATTATCGACCAGCGTTACACTCTTCGTTTGTCCTCCAATGGTGATATACATTTCTTTCATAGACGTTTGTTCTTCAGCAAAATTCAGCGTTTTAATCCAGTTTTGGATTAACGATGTTTTATTGCTGCGATTCGAATTGTTTATCCACAATGCATCGCCCATCCATGTCGCATCGGGCAATAGCCGCTTGGCATCATTCACCACTTGCGAGATGCCGCTGCTGGCACTCGACACTATCATCCCCACATGCTTTCCTGCCATTTGCGAAGCGTTTTGAAAGAGATAGGTCTGCATGATGGCAGCCATCTGGCTCCACCACAATGGCGTGACGATGATGACGTTCTGATAGTCGTCAAGCGATGTCGTCACAGGGTCTATGGCAGGATAGCTGCTGGCATTGTTGGGGTTCGCCTTGATGGCATTCAGCAACTGTGTGCCCAACGCATAATTGTTCGCCTCATATTTCTGCCCCTTCTCAGCAGGCTGAATTTCCAGCACATCCGCCTCCATCTGACTGGTCAGCGTGTTCACTATCTCGCGGCAGTTGCCTGTGTAGCTGTAATACACGACTAATGTCTTGCCTGCATGAGAAGGCTCATCCGCTTTCACCTCGCTGTCCGAAGAACAGCAGCACAGCAGCATGGCTGCTAACAATAATAGAATTTGTTTCATCCTTATCGTTGTTTTTTGAAAATCAGTTTCATGGTTTCGGGGTCCAGTGGCTTCATGGTGGGCAGTTTCAGGTCTTTCACCATGTGGAGTGTGCCCTGCGTGTACTTCAGGAAGTGGTCAGTCTTCAGGTGCTGCTGATAGGCTTCCTCCGAAGCATAGATTTCGAGGATGCGAATCTGGCATGAGTCTTCAGCACTCTGCATGGGATACAGGCAGATGACGCCAGGCTCACGTTCCACACTCAGGCGGTCCACCTCGTTGGCAAAGGCGAGATATTCCTTCAAATACTGCGGATAGACCTCAATCTCGGCAATGCGGACAATCATATTTTGGACAGCATGCTCAGCCGTCGGTTTTTCACCCGTTTGTCCCAACAACCATTTGGCATTTTGGTAGAGTATCATCTTGCGCAGGGGTGCAAGGTCAGGCTCTGTGGTCAGGTACTGCTTCATTCTCGCCAGACTCTGCGTGAGCACTTGCGGAGCGACGTAGGGATAGTCGGAGCCGTAGAGCAGATGGTCGGGCGTGGTGATGGTGAGCAGCATGCGGATGACCTCTGGAGAGTGTGCCCCTGCAAGGTCGTAGTAGAGGGTGCGGAGGTTGGCTTCATAGTCTATCTCGCCCACCATCTTGTTCGCCTGCATCACGGGAGTCAGCGATTTCATGCGGGGAATAGCCAAAGGCAGATAGGCACCGCAATGGGGCACCACCACCTTGATGTCATTGTAGCGAGCCAGCACATTTCGTGAAATCATGTTCGATACGGCACGGGTGGTTTCCGAGAGATATTCCTGCATGGCGAGCGGTGTCTGCTGCATCACCTGCCGATTCACGGGTTCAGGGCGATGGGGATGCAGAATCACCACAGCCTTTCGTTCGTTCAACACCGAAAAGAGCGTGTCAAGTTTGGGTGCGCCAAGATACTGTCCATCAATGTTTGTCGCCAATTTGATGCCATCAGCCTTCAGCACATCGAGCGCATACTTCGCCTCTTCTATGGATTTCGACACATCCGATTGAGGGAGGGCTGCACAGAACAGGAATCGTCCTGGGTGTTCCTTCTTGATGCGCGCGGCCCTCGCTTTCGAGAGCCGACACAAACTCAGGAGTGATGAGGTGCGAGTGCACATCAATCACACCCTGAGCAAAACCGTTTGCTGCTATCATAAGACCCAGCAATAAAGCTTTAATTCTCAATTCTCAATTCTCAATTTTCAATTAATTACAGGCTCTCCTTCAGTACTTGTACCACCTCGTCGCGATTCAGAATGTAGTAGCCACCCTGACAGATGGGGCAAGCATCAGCCATACCCTCAATCAGTTCGGGTTTGGCACCGCAGTCGGTGATGTTCATCGCCAATCCCAGTTCGCGCATCCACTGCTCCATCGTCTCAAGGCCTTCCATAGCAATCTGCTTGTCGGTCTTGCCTTCGGCAGAAACGTTCCATACGTTCATAGCCAGACGCTTGAACTTCTGTACGGCATCAGGTGACTTGCTGATGAGCAGACGGTAGTAGGTACCGCTGACGGCAGCAAGGGTGTGACCGTGAGTAGCATCAGTAAAGGCAGCCACTGCCTGTCCCAGCATGTGTACCATCCAGTCGGTAGCCTTGGCGCGGTCGATGAGGGTGTTGAGTGCCCAAGTGGCAGTCCACATGATGTTTGAACGAGCCTCGTAGTCCTCTGGGTTCACGTTAGCCTTGCGTGAGCTGACGATAAGCGAGCGCATCAGACCCTCTGCGATATAATCGCTGGTGTTGTCGTCGGTGCCAGAGAGATACTGCTCCAGAATGTGGCTCATAATGTCGTAGATACCAGCCACCATCTGATACTTGGGGACAGTGAAAGTGAAGCGAGGGTTGAGAATGGAGAAATCGGGGTTGCGGAAGTTATAGAACAACTTGCGGTTCTCCGTGTGGCTTGAGATGACCGAGCAGTTGTCCATCTCAGAACCTGTGCCAGCCATAGTGAGCACGCAGCCCACTGGAATCCAGCGGCAGGTCATAGGCTGCCAGTTCTTGAAGTAATACTCCCAAGGGTCGCCATCATACCAGGCACTTCCTGCCACAGCCTTACAGTAGTCAACGGTAGAGCCACCGCCCACGCCAAGGATGAAATCCACATTCTCCTGGCGAGCCATGTGGGCTCCCTCTAATACCTTCTCTATAGTAGGA
>CADBXS010000110.1 GCA_902798705.1 uncultured Bacteroidales bacterium | reverse complement strand
CTGGCAAATCAAGCGCGATTGGATGCAATATACCATCGGCGTGGTTCCAGCCATCTCTTGCATCATCAAGGCCATCAGTATGCCAGGCGACAAGGTGCTAGTTTCCACTCCTGTGTATAATTGCTTCTTTTCGTCCATCAAGAACAATGGTTGCGAAATTGTGGAAAGTACACTCCGACGGAAGGACGACCTGAGTTATGAAATAGACTTCGATGACTTCGAGCAAAAGTGTGCCGACGAGAAAGTCGTTGCCTACCTATTGTGTAATCCACACAACCCTTGCGGAAGGGTGTGGACGAAGGAAGAACTCACCAGAATCGGTGAGATTTGCCGAAAGCATGGGGTGTGGGTCATTTCGGACGAAATCCACAACGAAATTGTCATGCCAGGACATCGCTACACACCGTTTGCCTCACTGAGCGAAGACAACAGGCGATGCAGCGTGACCTGCGTGAGCCCCAGCAAATCGTTCAATCTGGCTGGCCTTCAAATTGCCAACATCATCTGCTCCGACGCAGCACTGAGTCGGCGCATCGACCGTGCCATCAATATCAACGAGGTGTGCGACGTGAATCCGTTTGGTGTGGTTGCCACGATAGCTGCCTACAACGAAAGTGAGGATTGGATTGACGAACTGAATTCATACATCTGGAAAAACTACGAGACACTGAAACGAATGCTCGCCCTGCCTATCACGCCCCTCGAAGGCACGTATTTAGCGTGGGTGGATTGTTCCAGTATCTGCCAAAAACTATCGATGAATTCGGAAAAATTGGAAGAATATCTAATGGAAAAAGCCAAGGTGTATCTCAACGCAGGTACGATGTACGGAAAGGCGGGTGAAGGCTTCATGCGCATCAACTTAGCCTGTCCAAACGCGATACTGACGGAAGCGCTGAAGCGACTCCTTTCCTGCTTCGCCGAAAGCTAAGATTTGGAATCAGATGGCTCCTCTGGCATCCGATAGGCTTTTTCCTTGATAATGTCGAATCCCTCGCCGAACACGCCAGCTGCCTTGGTTTGCGAAATGAATGCTGTGGGATCGATGAGTTGAATGAGTCGGAACACTTTCACAGCCTCACGTTGCATACACACCACCATGAGCATATTCATCGGAGTGCCGCTATAACCACCCATCACAGGGATAACGGTAACACCACGGTCGAGTTCCTTTAGCAAGGCACGCTTCAGGAATTCGTCCTTCTTCGAAATGATGAGGAACTGCACCGACTGATGGGCATAGTTCAACACATAGTCGATAAAGAACGACATACAGAACATGGTGGTGTAGCCAAATACGACGCGCTTCCAGTCGTGGAAGAAGAAATAAAGGGAAAGAATAATGACGATGTCGCAATAGAGAATGACTCGCCCCATCGACATTGTTCGATATTTGTTGACTATGGCAGCAATGATGTCGGTGCCACCTGTGGAGCCCTGGTGCATGAAGACCACGCCCAATCCCACGCCGCAGAAAGTGCCACCTAACACACAAGCCATGAAGCCCTGTCCCTCTCCCATCAGCAAAGGCAACTCGCCGTTGTCCATCTTGAAGAGGAGTTGCAATGCCCAAAGCATGAATGTGAGCATTGAAAAACCATAAATCGTTTTGATGCAAAAGCGCAGCCCAAGAATACGAATGGCAAAGATGACCAAGATGATGTTGACCGAGAAATAGGTGACTTCCATCTCCACTCCCATCAGATAATAGACAATGGCAGAGATACCCGTCAAGCCACCACAGGCAATTTCGTAGGGCAAGAGGAATGCCACCCATCCAAAAGCATAGAGGAACAAACCAAAGGTCATGGTGAGATAATCCATGACTTCATGTCGAATCATCTCCTTCTTCATTTGCCTGTCATAATTTCGAGGACACAACGGTCGGTTTCATCCATGGCATCGTGACCGATGTGCGTAAGGTTATGAATGCTCTTATCCACATCATTATCTATTATTCCCTCCACACTGGTGACACACTTGTTCTGCATGGAAATGAGGGAGGAAAGCACGGCTGTAGAAACACCACTGGCCAGTTTCAAAGCACAAGAAGGCTTGGCACCATCACAAATCATGCCCGTGAGGTTGGCAATCATGTTTTTTACGGAAGCACAAAGCTGTTCGTAGCTGCCACCCATGAGGTAGGTGATACCTACGCTACTACCCGTAGATGCCACCACACATCCGCAAAGTGCCGACAACTTGCCGAGACTCTGCTTCATGTAGATGGCCGTGAGGTGACTGAGCATGAGTGCACGGGTTAGTTCCTCTTCGGTGTTGTGGTTTTCCTCTCCAAACACCACGACTGGCAAGGTAGCACAAATGCCCTGATTGCCACTGCCCGAATTGCTCATCACAGGGATGGTGGCTCCAGCCATACGGGCATCGCAAGCCGATGCCGTGGTACTGATGATGTGCGAGAAGATGCTTTCGCCCATGATACCACGGCCCAACGGACGAGAAAGCGTCTTGCCCAATTCGTGCCCGTAGCATCCTTTCAACGCCAACTTTGCAGCATTTTCGTTAAGTGTGCGAGCCTCGTTGATGAAGTCGATTTCTGCAAGAGGTGCCGTAGTGGCAAACTCATAGACCTTGCGGAAATTAAGTCCTTCGCAACCACATTCCTCCTCGGCATTCGATGCCCGATCTTTGCACTCCGATTGCAGCTGTCCGTTCTTCTCCACCAACACAAAGCGCGTATGTCCTCCTGAAATGATGACTTTAGCTGTGTCAGTACCTGCTTTAACCTCCACTTCCACGTATAGTTTATCGCAAGAACCATCCTTCAAGCCAATCTTGATGCGATTCTCATTCACATATCGCTTGCCTGCTTCTACGGCTTCGGGATTCACATCCTTCAGCACCTCGAGCTGGTACTCGCTTTTGCCAATGCTGGCACCGAGGGCAATGGCAATGGGCAAACCAATCATACCCGTGCCCGGAATACCCACACCCATTGCGTTTTTCAAGATATTCGCACTTAGTTTCACGTCGATATGCTCGGGCAACACACCCAAGGTCTCGGATGCCTTTGCCACACAAAGAGCCACGGCAACGGGTTCGGTGCAACCCACTGCGGGAACCACCTCACTTTTGACCAAACGGATGATTCGCTCTCGTTCCTGCTTATCCATAGTCACTTCTTTTTAAATGAAGAATGAAGGACCTTTAGCATTCCTCATTTTTCATTCTTCATTTCAATTTGTATTTGGCCAAACCTGCATCGAGGAACTCAAGGTACTTGTCGATGTCCTCATCGTAGGAAACGCTCTTGGTAAGTGGATTGCCATCGTTGTCGAGCAACACATAGAACGGCTGAGTGGTTGCACCAAACTTGGAACTTTGCAGGTAGCTCCATTTGTCGCCAACCGTGCGATGCTTGCGTTCCTCACCATTGACTTTCGCCACGAAAGGCTCTGGGAGTGGTGTCTTTTCATCTACATAAAGTTGAATCAGCACATAGTCATTCGTCATCTTCGAAGCCACCCGTTCATCAATCCAAACGGCAGCCTCCATCTTCCGACAATTCACACAACCGTAGCCCGTGAAGTCAATCATCACAGGCTTGTGATGCTCCTTGGCGTATGCCATTCCTTCGTCATAGTCATAGAACATCGGCTTCACCTCCATTTCTTCTGCGAGATTGAAGTCCTGCGTTTTCATCGGTGGTGCAAAGGCACTCACTGCCTTCAGTGGTGCACCCCAAAGACCAGGCAACATATAGACTGCAAAGGCCAAGGAAATCATTGCTAAGAAGAAACGGCCCACGCCTGTCTTTCCATCATCGTCATCGTCGTGAGGAAACTTGATTTTGCCCAAAAGATACAGTCCCAATAGGGCAAAGAGCACTATCCAAAGAGCGAGGAATGTTTCACGATCCATCAAGTGCCATCCATACGCCAAATCGGCCACAGAGAGAAACTTGAGCGCGAATGCCAATTCGATGAATCCCAATACCACCTTAACGGTGTTCATCCAACCGCCAGACTTCGGCATCGACTTGAGCCAACTTGGGAACATGGCAAAGAGGGTGAACGGCAAAGCCAAGGCAATGGCAAAGCCAAGCATTCCAATGGTCGGTGCCAACCAGCCACCATTGCCCGTAGCCACTTCCACCAAGAGGAAACCGATAATAGGACCAGTGCAGGAGAAACTGACCAGTGTGAGGGTGAATGCCATGAGGAAAATACCAAGCAAACCACCCGTCTTCTCTGCTTTGGAATCCACTGCATTGCTCCACGAAGCTGGCAGCGTGAGTTCAAATGCTCCAAAGAATGAAGCGGCAAACACCACCAACAGGAGGAAGAAAAAGATATTGAACACGGCATTCGTTGCCAAGGAATTAAGCGCACTTGCACCAAACAAGGCTGTAACCAACAAACCGAGGGCCACATAAATGACAACGATGCTGGCTCCATAAATCCAAGCATCGCGAATGCCTTTTTTCTTATCGCCACTACGTTTCAAGAAGAAAGAAACCGTCATTGGAATAATCGGCCAAACACAAGGAGTGACCAAGGCGACAAGTCCGCCCAACAATCCCATCAGAAAAATTTTCCACAACGGACTGCTAGTGGCATTAACCTCGCCTCCTTCGTCGTAGGTTTTCAATTGGTCGATGACTGGTGCCCAGAGGTCGCCCCCCAATGCAGCCGCCACACTGTCAGCCGTGATAGAATCAGAAGAAACAGAGTCTGCTACCACGACTTCTTCGGGAGCAGCCTCTTCAGCAACAACTTCTTCCTGAACAGCAGGTTTCTCCTCCACCACCTTTTCCTCTGCCTTAGCAGGACCTTTTGCCTCACCCGAGTGAGAGAACTCCACACTCTGAGGTGGCAAACAGTTCTGGTCATTGCAAGCACCGTACTGCAAATAGCCTTCTACGTTGTACTTACCACCTTTCAGCTTGAGTTTCTGCACGAACTGACCTTTGCCTTCGAAATAATATACTTCGGAGCCAAACATCTCCTCAAACTTCTTCACTACATTGCCCACGGGCTTAAGACTGCCATCCAGTTCCGCGCCTTCCATCTTATCGACATTGAAACTCGCTTGAATAGGTCCATCCATTTCTTCTACAGAATAGACGTGCCAACCTGGGTCGATGGTACAAGAAAAGACAATCTCTGCTGCCTCTTCAGATAGTTTCTTGAATTGTTGATTGAACTTTACGGGTTTCATCTGGGCATTGGCCACAACACATAGCAAGAGCACAACCAATGTCAAGAAAGATTTGACTCTCTTCATATTGAAACAAATAGATTGAATGAAATAATGCTGCAAATTTACATAATTTCCCATGAACATTCACACATTTATCATAAAAAATACAAACAGAAACTAATACAATCAAGCGAAGAATTCACAAACAGAGTACGAATTGATGAAGAAACGAAATTGATGGAATGATTTTTTTGTTCGTCTTGGAATAATTAGTAACTTCGCACACTGAAAACCCACAAAGAGAAATAACACACTGATATGAATACAAATGTGGAAACTCGCCTCATGTCTCTTCGTCAATGGATGAAGAAGAAAGGAATCCATGCTTTCATCACCCCAAGTACCGACCCACACTCGGGCGAATACGTGCCTGAACGCTGGAAAAGCCGTGAATTCATTTCGGGATTTACTGGCAGTGCAGGTACTGCTGTCGTTACACTCACAAAGGCCGCACTATGGACTGACAACCGTTATTTTCTGCAAGCAGCAGCCCAAATGGAGGGAACTGACTACACACTAATGAAAGTCGGTTTGGAAGGCACTCTGAGCATCCAAGAATGGTTGGCAGACGTGCTAAGCGAAGGCGAAAAGGTAGGTGTAGATGGTTCGTGTTACACCGTATCCGACTTTCAGGACCTATCACAAAGCCTATCCGCTTTTGGCATACAGACCTTGTCGGTGGAAGACCCTTACGACATAATATGGGAACAGCGTCCACAAATTCCAGTCAAGCTCGTGGAGATTCAACCATTGCAATTTGCTGGTGAAACAACGAAGAATAAAATAGAGCGAATCAGAAAGGCCATTTCTTCAAAAAAAGCCGAATCCATCGTAATTTCTATGCTTGACGAAGTGGCTTGGACACTCAACCTTCGAGGCTGCGATGTAGAGTGTAATCCCGTATTTGTAAGCTATCTTGTGATTTCACAGAAGGAGGCCACACTCTACATCAATCAAGAAAAAATCACGGCAGAGGTGGAAAGTTACCTCGCAGTCGAAGGTGTTCACATCAAGCACTACACGGATATCATTTCCGACCTTGACGACCGTCTGCTTGCCGCCCCAAACATGAAAAAGCGAGTTACCTATCCCCAGCAAGACAGCCACCAGCGAAAGACCAAAAGGCACACGGCCAGACAGACTGGAAAAAGCCACCGCCAGCGATAACAGTACCACCGACGAGAGCAGCAGCCAATGACGATGCTGCATCCTATCGGCCAACATGCCCGTAAACGGCTGCGACATAAACGCTATGACGTTATAGGTAAGGAAAGCACTCAGAGTGAGCTCTGCAGCATAGGCCGGAGCCAACAGATACATGCAGCAAATACAGAGGCCGTCGACCAGGAAATGCTGCACGCTACTAATCCCCAGGAGTATTTGTTTTTGGTTCATAACGGGGCAAAGATACCAAAAATCTACCATTGAGCCAAATGATTATCTGAAAAAACTTTTGCAGATACCACAAAATTTCGTATCTTTGCGGTCGAAACGTTTCAAAACGAAGGACAAGATGCATAAGACGGTCTGTGCTATTTCTTTCTTTTTCTGTCTGGCAGCTTCAGCCTGTCAGGCTCAAGGTTTCAACTTGAAGAAAGAACACGACAGTCTCTACTGGTTGAACGATTGGAGGTTAACCTACCCCGTGTATCAGTTCCAGACAGGCGATGTTGACGGCGACGGCAGTGAAGACGCGATGGTCGGTGTGATAAAATCCACACGATTCTACCCAGAGAAAGCACGAAGACTCTTTATCTTCAAGCAAGTGAATGGCAAGGCACGTCCGATGTGGCTCGGTTCGAAACTCGGTGGCATCCTTGAGGATTTCCGCTTCATCGACGGCAAGATCAGGGCCTTGGAATCGACCACCGATTCACTCTTTGCAGTATCCGACTACCAATGGAGCGGTTTCGGCATGAAGTTCGACCATTTTATTATAAAAGGAGTTGATAAACAGACAGCATTAAAAACCTTTAGCCAATGAAAAAGTTACTAACGGCGGCTTGCATGGTAGCACTGATATGCGCCTGCAACCAAAAACAGAATGTTGTGTCGGTACCTGTCACTCAGATTGACGTAGAGAAACTCATCGACAGTATCGACTACGACATGGACGTGAGCAGCCTCTCACTGGCCGATGTGCGCATACTAAGTTATGCGCCCACAGCCAAGTGGGGATTCCCCTTCAAAGATGCCTACATCAGAGGCATCTACAGCACCACAACGTGGTATGACTCGCTGATGTGGAAACTCGACAGCGACCTTCCTTGGGACAAATACCCATCGAAGGAGGATGAGAACTGGGAGGACCATTATTATCGAGTCATCAAGGAATCCGGCTACATGAAGCTTACCGAGCAGGAACAGGCCTTCATCAAGCGCATGGAGGAGCGCGAGAAAGAACTGCAGAAGCAGAACTTCGAGGTGCCGACTGGCCTGCGGGTCAACATGCAGAACCTCGCCAATCCCCGACAACTCGCTGACTTCGACTCACTGCTGGCACAACGACTCGGTGAAGACGGCTTTGCCATCGTGCCCTCAAACAATGAACAGCTGTTCACTATGAGCAGAACGACTATCAGGAATTCCCCAACTTCGTGACTACCGACCTCTTCCTTCAGCTCTATCACCTCTACTTCGACAGCATGCTGAAGGAACTGGAGATGTATCAGATCTATGCGCTGATGACAGACTACAATTACGGTATGCTCAAGGCGGTGAAGAAGATTTACCAACAGGCAGAACAAGGTACAGCCCTTGAGCGCGCCTCAGCCCACAGCATCAGGTTCTTTACCATAGCCGATTGTCTGTTCAGAAACAGCACCTTCGATGCAGATACCGACCCGCTGATTGCCGAGGAAGTGGAAAAAGCGAAGAACGCTCAGAACGGTCCAAGTAACTTCATGGCCGACTATCAAGACATCACGTTCCCCTACAGTCTGTTCCGCCCCCGTGGTCACTACACCCGCAACCATGTACTGCAGGAATACTTCCGAGGCATGATGTGGTTGCAGACCGTGCCCTTCGGCATGAGGCACGACGACGAGGTAAATGCTGCCGTAGTGATCGCCTATGCGATGATGAACAACCCAGAGCTGCAGGGAATGTACGACAAGTTGGACCAGCTGCTCACCTATCTGATGGGCAAGCCCGACAACCTCAGTATCCCACAGGTAATCACCGAAGTGAAGAAGACCGGTAAGCCGATGGAAGAGCTTCTCAATGATAAGCAGGCCATGAGTCAGCTGAAGAAGAACCTCGAGGAAATCGGCAACAAGCAGACACGTATCCGTCCGAAGTTCGAAAAGACCAGTCATAACAAGATCACCTGATGCCGAAGTGCTGCAGGAGATGGTTGATAATGAAAATAAGCCCACGAAGCGTGCCACGCCAAAGGGTCTGGACTTCATGGCTGCGATGGGCGTTTCGGCTGCCGAGCAGATTCTGATGGGAGAGCAGACGGAGTGGAAAGACTTCGGGAAAAACCTGAAGGCGATGAAGCAGCGCATGGGTGAGATTAACTGGGACGAGACCATCGCCACCCAATGGATGCACACGCTGAAGGTGCTCAATACCCCTGAGAAAGACCACCTACCCTACTTCATGCTGAATCCAGAATGGTCGAAGAAAGACCTGAACGCAGCCCTTGCCTCATGGGCAGAACTGAAGCACGATGCTATCCTCTATGCCAAGCAGCCGATGGGTGCCGAGTGTGGCGGTGGCGGTCCCCCAGACCCCATCGTGAAGGGCTATGTAGAGCCCAATGTCGGTTTCTGGAAGAAAGCCATTGAACTGCTTGACAATACTGAAAAACTGCTGAAAGAGAACAATATGCTGACGGAGAAAGTCAGTTCGGCCACCAGCCGCATCAGGGAAGAAGCCACATTCCTGCTTCGCATGAGTGAGAAAGAACTGGCGGGAAAGCAGTTGACCGACGAGGAATACAGCCAGATAGAAATCATAGGTTCGACCTTCGAGAATATCAGCCTCGACCTGGTGCGCGAACCCAATCAGTATCTGATGGGATGGAGTGATGTGCAGGGTGCTGACCGCAAGGTGGCTCTCGTAGCCGATGTCTATACAGCCAACTCTGACAACAACCCGAATAAGTCAATCCTCTTCGAGGCTGTGGGCGATGCCGATGAGATTTACGTAGTGGTAGAGATTGAAGGTTATCTGTATCTGACACGCGGTGCCGTACTGAGCTATCGCGAGTTCATACAACCCATCGACCAGCCACGCCTGACGGATGAGGAATGGCAACAGCAGCTGGAAAAGAATCCTCGCAAGGGTGTGCCCGAGTGGATGAAGCGCATCATCGTACCACTGAAGAATGAGCCGAAACCGAATGAGGAGTTCTTCTATAGCTCTGGTTGTTAGTTTGTTATTCAGCGTACCAGTGCTTAGTGCTGATACGCTGAATATCATCTTTACAGGCGACATCCTATTGGATCGCGGGGTGCGCCGCGTGATAGAACATCACGGAGTCAACCGTTTGTTTTCAGACGGTATTGACTCCGTGTTTCGGAGTGCTCAACTGGTCGTTGGCAATCTGGAGTGTCCTGCCACAAAGATTGAGTCACCCGTCTTCAAGCGTTAC
>CADBXS010000109.1 GCA_902798705.1 uncultured Bacteroidales bacterium | reverse complement strand
CATCCCGAACAGAGAAGTTAAGCCCGTGCGCGCCGATGGTACTGCTCCGCAATGCGGGAGAGTAGGTCGCTGCCGTCTTTGTTTGGAGGCATCAGACAATACTGTCTGGTGCCTCCAATTTGTTTGTTGGTGTTTCTCTAACGCAGATGATGTGATGAATGGATGAAAATAATGATTCCTGGTACTCACTTTTGACGGAATACAAGGAATCATAGATTAGAGGATGAAAAACGTTTTTTCCTTTTGTTGGCAAAAATGAATGAATAATTGTCAGTTGTATTTTCTGAAAAGGGAGGCAGCAATGGATCCAGAAAAATTGTGCCAAACACTGAAGATGGCACCTGGAATGGCAGCCATAGGATAGAGTGCAAAATGTGTGGTGGCAAGTGAAGTGGCAAGTCCTGAATTTTGCATTCCTACTTCGATGGAAATAGCTGAGCGCTTTGGATTAGGAAGTCGGAGCAATGTGCCTATAGCGTACCCCAATGCCAGTCCTAAGAGATTGTGAATGATAACCATTCCCCAAACAATTAGAGTACATTCCAAGATTTTCTGAGCATTGTGGGAAATGACACATGCAATGATCGCGGCTATGGTTAATGTGGAAATCATGGGTAGGAATGCCATGATTTTTTTTGTGAAATTGCCGAAGTAATAGTCGATAATCAAACCTGCAATAATAGGGAGAATCACTACTTGCAGAATACTTACAAACATACCGAACACATCCACATCAACGGATTTTCCTGCTAATAGGTAAGTGAGGAATGGCGTGAGCAATGGGGCAAGGATAGTAGAAACCGTTGTCATGCCGACAGATAATGCCACATCGCCCTTTGCCAAATAGGTGATTACATTCGATGCTGTTCCTCCTGGGCAGCATCCTAAGAGTATGACTCCAATAGCGAGTTCCGTTGGTAGGGAGAATGTTTTGCAGAGTCCCCAAGCGATGAGGGGCATGATGGTAAACTGAGCCAAGCAACCGATGATAACATCCTTGGGACGTGTGAAAACTAATTTGAAATCGGATGGCTTTAGCGTCAATCCCATTCCGAACATGACTACTCCTAACAAGGGGTTAATAGCTTTTGTACTAATCCAAAGACATGAAGAAGGCACAAAAAGGGCAAGTGCAGAAATCGCTACGATGATAATAGTAATGTGTGATGAAATCCACTTACTGATTTTCAGAAGAGTTGATAGCATGTTGTAGATTATCTTGAATATTGTATAGAAATTATCTTAAATCTCGTTTTACTTATTGAGCCACATTCTCCTTTCCTGTTCTGGCATTCGCTCAATCGCATAGCGTAGTGTGGTGCGGTGCATATCTTGATGGTGGATTTGGAGAAAAGTGACGAGGTCCAACGGACTTTTCTTGCCCATTTCGCGAAGCATCCAACCTACAGCTTTGTGCATGAGGTCGTGAGGGTGGGAGAGATGGATGGTGGCATATTTCCAAATCCATGAAAATTCACTTTTGCGGATGGGAGTAGCTGTGGCAACAATCGACATGCGCTGTTCCCATAAGTTGTCGCTCTGTGCCAGTCTGTCCATCATCTCGTGTTTTTTCTCTTCAGTGTCAAAAGGAAGCATCAGCCATTCACCGATGATGTGGTAAACCGATAAATCAACTAAGTCCCAGTTGTTGGCACATCGTGCATTTTTCAGATAGAAATTCAGCATTTCTCTGAGTTTGTCCTCGTTCTGACTTGCTTTCTTTAGGAGTTTCTTGAATTGGAGAACAAGAATGAAGAAACCACATTCTCGCACTTCATGCAAGGGAGAATTGATGAGATGTTGAATTTCGTTAAGCGTCAAAGATTGTGCTTCCTTTGCCACTTCTCTGATTTGAGGTACACGAATACCCAAGAAGTGGTCGCCTTCGCCATATTCGCCTGGTGCCGTCTTGAAGAAGCGAATAAAGACTTCCTCATATTGTTTACTCGCCAAGGCTTGCAGAGCTTCAATCACTTCGTTCGCTCTTTCCATTCGATTAATCTTATTGTTTTTTGCAAAGTTACGCAAATGCCGAAGAACGGCAAAATTTGAAACATATTTTATACACTTTGAACCATCTTCAAAAATTGAACAATGATTTTCTTCATTGCTCAATTTGATTTTCTTAATTTTGCATATGATTTCTTGCGAATACACATTTAACTCAATATTTTCAAATCAATGAAACGAATTCTGCTAAGTTTATCAGTGCTCTCTCTATCTGCTCAGATGAGTTTTGCACAATGCACTGTTGAGCACAAGACTGCTCCATGCAAGTTGTTGGAAGGTGTTACTGAACGTGAGTACACCGTATGTTTACCTCAATCCTATTCGAAAGATAGTTCACGTACTTATCCGATTCTCTATCTGATGCATGGCGGAGGAGAAAACAATGCCGTTTGGCAGGACAAGGGACAACTCAGCACAGTTGTGGATAGTTTGGTGCGTAGAGGAGAGATAGAAGAAATGGTGATAGTATGCCCTGAAGGCAATAAAAACAATATGATTTGGTTTGATGCACCGAAATGGAAGTACGAGACATTCTTCTTTGAGGAGTTTCTGCCATATATAGAAAAGACCTATCGCATCACTCCTGGACAGCGTTACAGAGCGATTGCAGGATTCTCGATGGGTGGTGGTGCCAGTGTTGTATATGGATTGCATCATCCAGAGCTCTTCAGTATGGTTTACGACATGAGTGGTTATCTTCGTCGGCAGCCTTTGGATTTTCTGAAGGATGATCCAAGTGGAGAGTGGAGGCAACAAGTTGTGGAAGACAACAATGCTGTGAAACTCGTAGAAAACTGTGGAGAAAACCAAGTAAGGACTTGGAAGCATGTCGATTGGTTCATTGATTGTGGTGACAAGGACTTCACGCTGCAAGCAAACCTCGACTTCGAGAAAGAACTCCGTGATAAGAAGATTGCTCACGAATTACGTATTCGCAGCGGAAAGCATGACTGGGACTATTGGCACGTTTCGATGGCGGAAGCACTCAAGTATTTCTCGAAGAATATTTATAAGCGAAGAGTGATAGATGGAGGAGGAAGCGGTGAATTCAAATCAGAAGCGGTGACACTGAAGCAGATGCCAGACTATGCCCTTTACAAACCTCTCGATATGCAGGCTGCTGTGAAGAAAAACGGCAAACTCCCTGTTATCATCTTTGCACCAGGTGCTTGTCAAGACTCTAACGCAGAATATGAGCGTATCCTGACAGATATCGCTTCGCATGGCTATTTCATTATGGCATTTGGAGCTATTCAAGATGACTATTGGGACCGTGCCTTTGAGCATACTGATGCAAAGCAGTATTTCACTGCATACGAATGGATTGAGGCTCAGAACAAAGACAAGAAGAGTCCGCTCTACAACACTTTGGACATGAACAAAGTGGGTATCTCAGGACATTCATGCGGTGGTGCTCAGTTGGTTGCTGTTGCCAAGGATTCTCGTTTCAAGGCTTACTTGATGTTCGACTCGGGATTGGGTGATATGTCGATGGCGGGAGCTAGCAAGGAATCCCTCACAAATTACCACAACCCTGTGCTTTACATCGTGGGTGGAGAACCAGACGTGGCTTATCGCAATGCCTTGTTGGATTACGACCGCATCCAGCATGTTCCAGTAGCTGTTGCCAACCTTATCAATGGCGGACACAGTGGCACTTTCTCACAGCAATATGGTGGTTCCTTCTCTCGTATGGCTATAGACTGGTTCGATTGGCAGTTGAAGGGAAAGACTCAGCGTAAGGATGTCTTTATCAATGGAAATCTGAAGGATTATCCAGGTTGGGAGATGAAGGCGAAAGGATTTTGATACCTTTTATTGAAATAAAAGGAACAAATGAGTGAATACACACAGCGAGTGTACTGAGGTATGCTCGCTGTGTGTATTGTTTTTTATTTCTTTGTCAGTTTCATGGCAAAACCACCTCCGCTGGCAAGATGAATCGGCAGTGAAGTGTTGCTGTTCACTTGCTTCGTTTGCACCTTGTAGTCACATGCGTTCTTGTCGGCATTAACTCCATCAGTGTATATGATTGCTTCGTAAGTGCCAACAGGAAGGAAGGAGAATGAAAGCGTGAGGTCGCGTTCGCTCCAGTTGGTTTGTCCTCCCACGTACCATGTCGTATCACAGCGCCGAGCAGAAACGATGTATTCGCCCATTTTTCCCTGTGGAATGATGGTTTGGTCGAAGATGACAGGAATGGAAGCCATGAAACGAGTGAAGTCGGGTTCCTGTTCGTAGGCTGTAGGGTTGTCGGCAAGCATGGTGAGAGGAGAATCATGAATGACATACATGGCAAGCTGATGGCAGCGTGTGCCCATCGTGAGTGGGTTGTAGTAGATAGGTTGGAAGTCCTTGGCTGTGGCATTGCGCATTCCGCCTGGAGTAAAATCTACGAATCCTGTTTGCATTCGGATGAAAGGGAAGGTGACATCGTAGAGTGGCATGTCTTTCTCGTCGTGCTTTGTCCATTTTGCTTCTTCCATGCCGAAACAACTCTCAAAATTGACGATGTTGGGATAGGTGCGGTTGATGCCAGTTGGCTTATAGATACCGTGGTAGTCGAGCATCAGATGATATTTTGCACAGACATCAGCAATGCGGTAAATCATTTCCACACCTTCTTGGTCGTCGCGGTCGAGAAAATCTGCCTTGAAACCTGCGATACCCATGTCGGAATAGGTTTTGCAGATTTTTTCGAGGTTGTCATCAAGAATGTTGAATACGGTCCAGAGGATGATGCGAACTCCTTTCTGTTTGCCGTAAGCAACGAGTTCGGGTAGATTGAGTTCTGGAACGACCGTGAGCATGTCGTTGACACTTGGCTTGAACCAACCTTCATCGAGGATGATGTATTCAAGACCATATTTCGATGCAAAGTCGATGTAGTGTTGATAGGTTGGCATATTGATACCTGCCTTGAAATCCACACCGCTCACTCCCCAATCGTTCCACCAGTCCCAAGCCACCTTTCCTGGCTTTATCCAAGAGGTATCGTCAATGCGATTAGGTGAAGCCAAAGCATAAACGAGATTATTGACAGGCATCTCGGTATCGTTGTGACTCACGGCAATGATACGCCAAGGGAAGTTACGATTTCCCTTGCAGGTGGCAATAAAGTCCTCTGTGGAAGTGACATAACGCTGATACCGCCAAGTGTAGTGGTCGAAAGTCTTTGGATATTTGGCAAACCAAGCCTTGAGTGATTTACCTTCAGGACGAATGAACATGCCTGGATAGCTCTCCAGGTCACTCTCCATGAGTGTCAACTTCGCTTTCTTTGCATCTACTACAGCAGGAAGAAACGCTAAATTATTTGTGGCTTGTTCACTAAGTGGCTTTACGTCGTAGGTGGCTTGGAATGCCTGTGCCTCTGGCTTTTTAGGATTGGTGGAGTAGGGCAGATAGCTTGTGAAATCTTCATTGAATCGAAATTCTGCTTTTTCGCTCTGAATTGTGTATCGTTTGTTTTTGTAACCAGTGGTGGAGAAGCGATAAGCAAAGCCATCATTGAAAAGACGTAATTCGATGGCCATGCCATTGCTTAAACTAATGATGCTTTGTTGGTACTCGATCTCAAACTGTGGTTGGCGATAGAACGGTGCTTTCACGCTTTCCTTTACCTTGTTTCGTTTTACCGTTCCTATCTTAGATAGACGAGATGCAAAGCCCTTTCCTTGTATTTCAAGGTCGATAGGACTTTTGTCAAGCAAGAGGGTTTTGCCCTCCATGAGTTGGATATACATGCCCTCATTGTCGATGGAGAACACAGCTTCAAGTTTTCCGTTAGGCGATGTGAGAGTTTCCTGAAGATGATTTGCCCAGACGGACAGGGATGCGATGAAACAAACTATGCTTAGGATCGTTTTCATATTATTGTTTTAGCTTTCAACTTTTAACTATTAACTTACCAGATGATTTCGTAAGGATAAGTCTTTTCAGACTTTGGTTCAGCGTTTCTGTGTCTGCCTCCCCATTGAGGTTCGTATTTGTCCATTGGGCAGCCAACGACTACAAGATATGCATGCTCTGTTTCAGCCGTTGGTTTGTATTTCAACTTACCATTGAAAGCGCTTTGCATTGGCAAATAAGTTGGATTTTTGTCCTTATCAACCAATACGATGCCATAGCGATAACCGTCGGTCTCTTCGTTGTCGAGTGCATGAAATTGCACAGTGTGCTTCTTGCCGTCCACAGGCAATTCTATCACGTTGAATCCGTAGGTTTCAGGAAGCATTACTTTCAATGGTTTCACACATTGTTTTTTCCCTTGAACCGTCTTTTCCACGTCGGTAGTGAGTTGGCATGCGTGTTTCTTATGAGTCGCTTTCACACGTGGAAAGTCGAATGTGATGAGTCGGCTGTAGCAGTCGTACATTTCATCAGCCATTTGATTGAGATTCATGTTGAACATGCGCATGTATGTCATGGCAGGGTCTTCGCCTCGCTGTCCAGCACGGAACATGTCGCCCATCATGGTGATGCCATGCTTCATGCTCCAGTACTCCAACACGTAAGGACTATGATAGATGTTTTCACCATCGAGGAAACGCTTGTGGAAAAGTTTGCGGAACGCCTGCCAATGGTAGTTTTCGTCAGTCACCCATTCGGGATTTACCTGCCAAAGCATCCATTGCGAAGTCATCTCGAAGATGCCACCGCCTCCCCATGAGTGACCTGCGCCATCAGCACCCACTTGCGACTGAAACGAATGTCCCAGTTCGTGCGCTATACAGTTAAGTTTTCGGTCCTGCACACGGTTGGGTGCAATCCAAAGTGCGCCGATTTCGCCGTCGTAGTCACCACCGTAGGCCGTACCTTCCAACGAGTAGTTGAGCATTACCATCATTCTGTACTTCTCCGATTTCGAACCTGGTAACACAAACTTCAGGCTGTCGCGATAGAATTTGTAGAACGACTCGATGCGTTCCAGCAGGTTTGCCTTGTCGACAGTCATCGGATGGCCGTCCAGGTCAGGAGACTTCGAGAGGTCGTCGCCAAATCCCTTCTCCCAGAAGAGAACCACATCGTCGGTCCATGCCATACGGTAGTAGCTCCACTGCGAATCCTTGTTGTTGAAATCGTTGTTGCGTAGATCTCGAGGAATGTAGATGGCCTTTCCCTTTGGTAAGGCCACTTCCTGTGCTGAGGCAGAATAGCTAAATGCCAGCAAACTGGCAAAGAGCAGTGTCTTTAGTCTTGGTTTCATTGTAGAATAATAGTTAGTTAAAATGTTGTTTTATTTTATCGTAGATGTATATGGTCAGTAGAGGAAAGAGCGTTCCGACGATTGTGTAGGGAATCCAATAGTTCCCGTGTCCTGCTATGACAGGAAATTCTGCCAAATGTGTGATTGCCTGTGTAATATAAAAAATGTTTCAGATCATAAGAAGACCGTTTTTATCATTCAACCTACAAAGTAAAGCATTTATTTTGGAATATTCCCCCTTTTTACATTGATATTTGTACGAGAAGCAGAAAAAACGGGAGCGAATTCCCCTTTTCAGAGTTCTCCTTTTTGGGATAATAGGCTATTTTACAAAGAAATGCTTTTGATGCAGCGCTTTAGGGGATTGTCTGAAGCGCACGAGGGGACTTACTGAAGCTCTCATTTGATTGGCTTGCGCCGAGCAAAAGGTTCAACTAGTTGCTCGAGGGCTCGTTCTCAAATCAGCGAGCCTTCGGCGTTGCGATAGCGAAGGCTCGCCAGAACAATGCTGAGGGCTCGGCAATTTAGTAGAATCAAATGAATGATTCTGTTCAAATAAAGGAGAATTCCAGTACACTCGAAGTCTTTCAGAAATGCTATCTACATACCAAAATTGAGAAAAAAAACCGGACTCGCGTAAAAGCAACTTGTTTATCTCATCCGTTTTTTGTTCATTACTCGGAGAAAAGCAAGAATTTCTGACTATGAGGAAGAGAGTTTAAGTAAAAAGTTGTACCTTTAGTTTAGTTTAGTTTA
>CADBXS010000108.1 GCA_902798705.1 uncultured Bacteroidales bacterium | reverse complement strand
GATGTCTACTTTGTAATCCCCAGTTAATTCTTGACCTAAACTGTTTAGGAATTTGAAATATAATATTACATTTTGATTTTTGACTGGAATATTTGTTGATGATTTTACAAAGAAGTACTCCCCAAGATTGGTGCTGCGGTCACAGAAAAAGTCTTTATGTTCCCATTTTTTAGGTGTCCATTCTTCAACAAGACCTGTTTCACTATTAAATGGATGTTTGGTTTCATCAAATAATTTTAATAGGTATTTTTCACGATTTTCCATTGTTGCATTGATACCGTATAATTTCCATATTTCCGCTACAGGTAAAGGTAGTGTATGGTATTTATATAAGTATCCAATGATTCTTTTCATATAATGGTTGGTTTTTTGCCCTCCAGGGCATATTTGAATGTTTCGTAGGAAGTTTCGAGATAGGAAAGCTCGTAAGGCTCGATTTTTAGCGAAAGCTGATAGGTGATTTCGTTCAGGCCGAAATAGGCCCGCAGGATGGCTGCCATGTTGAACGACATGTCGTCGCCCTTCTTGAGCATGTAACGACACGTGCGCAATGCGAGTTCCCGATGGTCGGGAATTTGCTGGAGTGTGCGGAAGATGTGATAGTAGGTGAGGGGAGTGTGTGTCTGAATAAGCACTGCCACCTGCTTTTTCTCGTCGTCGAAATGGAAGAGTTCGAAGATGCCTAATACTTGTTCTTCGGTGATGAGTTTTGGAACTGCCATGCTCACGATTTTCTGCACTTGGGTGGCATCGATGGCAGCAGCCAGAAGGCGTGCTCCTTCGTTGTCGTAAGAGAGTGTACCGTCCTTTGCCAAATGCTCGATGGCGAGGATGCCCGAGAGAAATGCCTGGGGCCTATATATAATAAGGTGGTAGAGTGTTTCCCAGAAATCATCGTTTCCCAGCTTGGGAAGTACTGATTGGCGCAGATGGCTCTCTGTCCGTCGGAATTGTGCATTCGACAGTGAATTGAACAGAAGCGGGAGCCTGTCCCATTGCTTCTGTTCGATGGCTTCGCTTACTTGTTTGGATGGATTCATCAACGTGTGAGAGAGAATTTCATGGAAATACCGAAGTCGGCAGTCGTCGTTGGATAGGACGATGTGGAGACGAGCGGCACGTTCTTCTGCCAGTCCATGTAGGCACTCATGGTGAGCAGGCGCGAGAAGGTGTAGTCGGCAGCGAGAGCCAGTTTGTAGGCGGTCGTACCATTCGTTGCCGTTGTGATGAGTGTCTGGATGTTGCGGTTCAGGGAATTCTGCATACGATAGGAGAAGTCGGCACGGAGGTTGAGGTCGTGACTCACGGTGCGAGTGCTGCTACTGGAGCTCGATCTGTTGTTTGTGTTCGACTTCGACTCTTCTTCCTTAGCGTTCTTGCCCTTCTTGCTCTTTTTGCTCTTCTTCTTCGACTTCTCAGGATTCTGTATGTTCTTTGCACCAAAGAGGTTGATGTCCTTGATTTTGTAGCCGAATCCCACAACGATGTCGTCGGAGAAGTTCTCGGTGAGCGAAACGGATGTCATCGAGAGGTTGAGAACGCGCGTCTTCTTGAATTCGAACTTTGTGGTCAGTCCGTTGTTGAATGTCATGTCCACACCGATGAGTGGCGAGAACTGCTCGTTGATGCTCACGGTCGATACGTTGTACATGCTGCTTGGCACAGGGTTGCCCGTTGTGACGTTCTTTACGAAACCGAGGTCGCCCATGTATTCCATCCACGAGTTGAACGTGTTGTAGGAACCTACGGAATAAACGCTCTTGTAAGCATGATTCACGTTGAAGCTCTTGAAGCGGTCGGCAAACCATGCCAGTTTCGACAATCCGCTGTAGGTGATTTTCCAGTTTGGCATCATCCTCGTCAGCGTTGGGAAGATGGAGAGGTTCTGCTTCGTTGCGTTGCCACCCGTGTAGGCTGCGAGGAAGGCTGGGATAAGTACGTCGGCAGAGTATCCATCCACGCCACCGTTCTCAGCATTGAAAGGCTTTCCTGCCAAGTCGCCTGCACCAGCAGGGTAGGTACTTCCCTCGTACTGTGCTTCCACGCGCTGGCGGATGATGTTGATGTTTTCAACGAATTTGCTGAATGTGTCGGAGTGGTAGTCGTTATTGATGTTGCCCGAACTCTTGAAAGCCGACTTGGCTGTAATGACAGTCATGTTGAAGCTACCGCTGCGAGTGGTTGGCATTCCTTTATACATGAACTGCACACTTTCTGCCTTGTTCTTCGTGTGCGAAGCGTTGAGGTCAATCTTCAGGTCGCGCACAGGCTCGATGGTCATACGAAGCTGGAGGTCTTCCATCGCAGACGTGGTGGCTGGCGTGGTGATGTTGGGGTCGTTCATGAGCCATCCGTTGTTGGCTGCCTTCTGGATGTAGCTGTTGCTGATGGCACCAAAAGCGAAGTCGAGACCTGGCGAAAGCATTCCGCCGACTCTCTTCTGTCCGAAGGCATCGCCGATCTCTGTGGCAAATCCAGGCAAGGTCAGAGCGTAGTTGTTGCGATATGAGAAGCTGGCGTTGCGAATCATCATCAGTCCGCGAGCAACCACTTGCGCTGGCTTATACCATCCCTTTTCCTCCAGTTTTGGCTTAGCCGTCACGAACACTTCCACGGTGGTGGAGTCGTGGTTCTTGATTCTGATTGTGTTGGCATCTACCTTCTTGTATTTCAGGTCGTAGGTCTTGCCTTCCTTGGTCTTGGCTCGAACCACGATGCGCTTGGAGTTTTGTCCGTGTTTGAGTTCCACGTCGGTGCTGTCGTTCAGCGTAACCTCCTTTGTGAAGCCCTTGTTCTTCTTGTCGTCAGCCTTCGCGCCCTTTGCGTCTTTGGCGTTCTTTGCATCTTTGGCGTTCTTATCGTCTTTTCCGTCCTTCGTGTCTTTTGCGTTCTTGGTGTTCTTGCTTGTTGTGCTCTTGGCTTTTGTCTGACGAGAACTACCAGAGAATCGCTTGTTAGTCTCTTCCAAGAATTTCGATTTCTTGTAGAGCGTTTCGAAGTTGATTTTTCCGTTGATGGTGATGTTTCGTGTGCTCACGGCAGTGTGTCCGAGCGACTTTCCACTTGCCAGTTTCTGTCCGCGAGTCCAGCCGTAGGTGGAGTTGTACGAACCGTCGGCACTGAGCCAGTCGAGAGCCGGAATCTTGTTGAGAGGTACCTGGTAGCTGCCGTTGAAAGTACTGTTGTAGGTGAGAGGTCGTCCAAACGACATGATGCTTCGACGGACCGAGTCTTTCCATACCGAATACTCGTCAGGGTAGAGGTTCTTGTTGATGACCACGTATGGCTCCTCGATTTCGGCATGGGTGGCTGAAGTCCACGACAGCTTAAGCGACTTGAAGATGTCCCAACGGATGGAGAGGTCGCGGTTCCAAAGGAATTGCTCAGAGAAGGTGACTGGCAGTTTTGTGCCAGCATCGATGTCGCGCAACTGCTGTTCGGAGTAGGTGCGCATGATGTCGGTGTTGAACGAGAAGCTCTGTGGCAGGTAGTTGAGGTTTTGAGCCTTGATAATGTCGAGCCATTTCGACTTGCCCTTCATCTTCTTGAAAGGTTCCCATGTCTTGTACTTAGGGGAGTAGTTGTAGGACAAGTTTCCTTTCCAGTTCTCGTCGTTTTCATACACGATGGTTTCGCCTTCCTTCGTGCGCTTACTGTGAGAGTAGCTGAGCGAGAAGTTGGCAGGGTCGAACGGCATAGGCTTGCGACTTTGGTAGTTCGACTTCCAGTTAGAAAGCGAGAAGTTCTTGTTCTTCGTCAGTGTTTCAGTGATGGATTTCAGTGAGTCGCGTTCGCTGCCTTCCAGTTCGTCGAGTGCATCCTTCAGAAGCATATCTGTGTCGAAAGGATTGTACTTAGGCGAAATTCTCTGGTAACTGTAGGAGTAGTAAAGTGGCAGTTGCATCTTCCATTTCACAGGGAAGAGTTTGCCCAGTTCGAAGTTGGTGGTGATGCTCCATTCGTATCGGTTCTTGTCGCTTCGTTGCGATACACCTTGCTCCAGTCCACCGAAACCAGCTGTTTCCAGATGTCCAGTCACGTTCACGCTACCCAAGTCGGACAGTTGCACATTCATGTTACCCTGTGCAGCCCATCCGCCTTCGTTGTTATAGCCTTGCATACGAAGTTCGTTCACCCAAACTTCGACGGAGCTTGTGCGTCGTCCATTATTTCGCACACCAATCATCACGGTTTTGATTTCGCCTAACGATGGATTACCCATCACGCTAATCTTGTTGTTTGGTCGGCTCTCGTCGTAGATGGAGAAGAGTTTCGTGTAGCTAGCATCGCCGCTTGAACGAGCCTTGTTGCGCTCATGCTTGGCATTGGTGAGGAGATCGAAGTCGATGTCAACCATGTTTTCTTCAGGCCAAACAGCCATGCAACCTTGAGTGGTGTAGGTGTCGTATCTGCCTTCAGGAGTGAGCTTCAGTGGTACTTCGTATTCGTAGTAGTTGCTCTTGTTGTCGCTACCCAAGCGAATGAATGCGCTCATCTGGTTGTCCTGCACGCTATTGTCGCTTTCGAGTGCGTTGGCATGGTTGAACATCTGCAAGTGCTTGTACTTGCGGAGGTCAAGGTTCATGGTCTTATACACACCGCGAGCATCGCCCGATGAAAGGTTTTCGACGATGATGGAGAGTGCCTGTTCGTTCTCTTGAGTGATTTGCGATTGACTTGGGTCGGTGACACGACTGATGCCAGGAGGCAGCACATAGTTCACAGGAGTCTTGTCGTTGTTCTCCTCGATGTTCACAGCAGCCGTGCGCACTGTTCCCGACACACTTGGCTGTTCGCCTGTGAAGAGCGGTTGCGTGTAGTTGCGCCATTCGCCACGAACGAGGTCGAGGCTGGCAAAACGGAGTACGATAGGCTGTTCGAAGTTGGTTAGGTACATACGCATGAAGCGGATGCTGGAGAAGTCGTTGATGGTGCCTTCCTTCTTTTCGTATCGATCCACAGGGATGCGGAACTGGTACCATGTGGCTTCTTCCGTCTTGTCGTTGCGCAGTTTCACATTGGTCTTTCTGGAATCCACGATGAAGTTCTGACCTACAACAAGGTCTTCAGGGCGAATAGACACCTTGTAGCGGAAGTAGTTCTCATACTCATTCATCGTGTAGTCCTGGTTCACGTCCTCCACATCAGGCGTGGTCTTATAGGCAGTAGAGTAGCTTTCGCCACTATCGCTTGAGTTTGGCGAGTTGCCTTCCACACCGTTGATGTGCTTGTAGCGTGCCAGAATGGAGGCTTCCTGCTCATCGTAGTCCGAACCACGGAAATAGTGGTAGTCGTCGCCAGCAGGGTCGTTGTATATGGAGTCGTAAACATCCGCATCCACCTTGCTCTTGAGGGCAGCCAAATAGTCGGAGTAGATGCCGTAACTACGCTCGTCAGCATCAGCCAATCCGTTCAGACCGATATCCTGCTTCTGTCGTGCACCGCTCTCTGTGGAGAAGGAATATACCACACTCTTGGCATTCGGAATGCGCCCCCAAGTGGTTTCCAAGTAGTTTGTGCCGTTCACAGGCATACCACTCTCGTAGAATTTCTTACCATCCTTCAGAATGTCCTCGCTCACGTCGCCCAAGTTGATGTAGAAGTCACCGCCGAAGTTGCCTGTCTTGTCGCGACTGTAGATGAATGGGTCGAGCAGCCAGAATTCGATGTATTGCACGTTGGCAGTCTCGAAGTCGCTGGTGTCGAGTTTGCGCATCATACCGCCCCATCGCTTTGCTGGGTTGTTGAGTCGTCCGCGCTGATCTACGTCGGTGTCAAGGTTGTATGGACCACGCTCACTTGGGTAGTATGCCAAATTGAGGATAGGCAGCGTATTGCTTTCGCCTTGGTTCACATCTTTGTTAGGATATACTTCGCGAATATACACCTCTCGCACGTAGTGGTTGGAAAGTTGGTCGAGGTCGCCTTTTAGGTGTCCCGGTGTGAGCGACGAATTGCGACGTGTGAACAGTGGGTCGATGTTGTACCACGCCAAGAGCGCACGGTTGTAACCATATTTCACGTCGTTTGACAAGTTGCTGTATTGCATTTCGGTTGGCGTAGAGGCGAGAGTCCATGCCTGTGGGGTACTCTGGTCTATGCCGCTCTTGGTCGATTCGAAGTCGTCGATGTAGGAGGCATTGCCCTGCACACCGCTTGCCTCGCCAGCAATGAGTTGAGCCATCTCGGCAGAGAGGGAGATGCTTGAAGGCTGAGTCACATCGATGAGCGGAATCTTGTCGAGCACGTTCGTCAACCATTGCGATTGCTGCTTCCAATTCAGGTTCAGACCCCAGATGGTGTTGTTCAATGGTTCGCTACCCATGCCCACTTTCGTGGTGAGAGCCTTCTCTTTGAGGCGCATGAATGTACCTCCTAATTGGAAGTTCTTCGTGAAGTCGTACGTCCAGTTCACACCCACCATCGTCTTTCGCATCGTGCTGTATTCCGAAGTACTTTCGAAGGTGGCACTCACATTTGTACCTGCATCGAGGATGCTCTGGTTCAGAATCGTCACCTTTCCGAGTGTGTAATCCACTTCGTAGTCTGTGCCTTCGGTGAGTGTTACACCGCCCGCAGTTACCTTCACAGAGCCTTGAGGAATGTTCATCGAACCGAGGTCGATTTCACCACTGCTCGAACCCTTGTATTCACCGACGAGCGAAAATTTGTTCTTTTCCGACACCTGCTTGGCCACCACTTTCGTCGAATCATACAGTTCGTCGTAGCAGTATTTGTTGGCTATGGCATCGTTGCCGATTTGCTGTCGGAGCCAGTCACCGAATGGTTCCACAACAGGGAAGATGATGCGTCCCTGACTTGGTTGCACAGTATAGTTCTCGATGAAGTCGAACTTGCCGTTTGGATTCGTCTTGTTGTTGTCGTCCAAGCGGTCCAAGTTCATCATTCTCAGCAGGGTAGTTTGCTTCCATGGCTCTTCAGGCAGATAGTTCAGGTTCACACCCGTTGTGTCGCTTAGGTACTTCACGTCGAGTCTGAACTTCTCTTTCTGAATCGACTGTGCCCTCAGCGAATATACGTTCTTCATCATCAGGTCCCAGTTGCCCATGCGTGGCGAGTTGTTGGTGTTCTTCAGTAGTTTTACGAGCAATGCCTTTTCTGAGTCCTTCACGTCGGCAGAGAATTCACCTACCTGATAGGTCGTTCCTCCTGCTGTGTATTCGAAAGCGATGGCAAGCACTTGGTTTGGCTGCATGGTGGTTTTCAGCGATACGTAACCCAAGTGTGTGTTCAGTGAGTATTCCGACGAATTAAGCAGTCGTGCGTTCTCAATCTTTTCGTAATCCACGCCACCCTCCATGATGCCGTCGAGCACGGTGCTTGTCTGATCGATGATGCGGGCTTCAGCATAGTCGCCCAGAATCATCGAGTAGAGGTCGTTTGCATTGTTTTGTGGAAATCTTGAGCCTGAGCTGCGCCAGTTTTTATTACTGATTCGCGTGCCTTCACCCAAATCCACGAGACCGATGATATTTCTTGTGTTTTCAGTGTGTCCCGATGTGTTTGTCACCCAAATCTCCACGCGATTGATGGTCACACCACTTGTCACGGTAGGCAGCGTGGCACAAGCTGCATTGTAGTTGTCGCGGAAGTAATGAGCGAGGAAGAAGTGACGGTTTTCATCGTAGTCGTAAGCCTGGATGTCGAATGGTGTGAGTTGGCTTCCACCTTGTGAACCCACGCTCATCGAACTCGATTTCTTTTGGCTTACCACGGTCTGCAAGTTGAGCTGACCAAACTGCATGTCGGTGCGGATACCGAACAAGGTGGAGGCACCCGTCACGAGTGAATTATTGGATGGAAACGAGATGTTACCCGCTTCAATCAGTTTCACGATTTCGTCCTCCTTGCCTTCGTATTGCAACTTCAGGTTCTTCGAGTCGAAGTCGAAGGTTGCGTCCGTGTTGTAGTTGATGTTGAAGTCCATCTTGTCGCCCACCTTGGCATTTCTGCCGCGGAATGATGGTATAGTAGTTTGTGAAGTCGAATTTCTCCTTGCCTTTTCTCACAAAGAGCGAGTCGTTACGCTCACGGAAATACGTTTCCATGCCCTGACGCTCCGTCCATTTCAGGTACTCTTCGGGTGTCATCAGATATGGTGTCGAAAGGAAGTTGTCTCCCAATTTTGCACCCACGCGGAACATCCCCAATTTCTCGTCCCATTCGCCTACTTCTGGCTTCAGGTTCTCGGGGTCTGTCAAGTCGAAAGGATAGTCTTTTGGACGGTCGCCTTGAGGGTAATCAGTTTTCTTCACCTTTCGCGACAGCGAGTCGGGAGGCAACAGAGGTGAAGCCGTTTCCGTAGGAAGGGCTTCCACGTTTGCTGCATCCTCAGGCTGGGCTTGGGCGGAAGCAGTGCTTGGCATAGCCTTTTCGTGCTTCGCCGTCAGCGTCCATCCCTCCGTGTCCACCGTCCAGAGGTCGGAAGTCAGCGCAGGAGCAGCGAAGGCAACGAGAGCGATGCCTAACAACAAATAAAGGAGTCTATATTTCAGGTTCTTCAAAACGTAGTTTCTTTTTAATGCCTGATGCGCGCAAATTGCATCTTTTTTATAACGAAAAACGCAGGAACTTATTGCCTTTTTTCCGACTTTTTCCATTAACTTTGCAAGAAATTCGCTTTTTCCTATGGAAATCAATGCCCATACGCTTCCCAACGGTCTTCGACTCATTCATTCCTTCGATGCTTCCACTCAGATGGTGTGTCTCAACACGCTCTACAAAGTGGGTTCGCGCAATGAGTCGCCCAACCATACAGGGTTTGCCCATCTCTTCGAGCATCTCATGTTTGGAGGCTCTGTCCACATACCCAACTTCGATGTGCCTCTTCAGAATGCTTGTGGCGAGAACAATGCCTATACGTCGAACGACTTCACAAACTACTATACCATCATTCCGCGGCAGAATGTGGAGACTGCTTTTTGGCTCGAAAGCGACCGTATGCTTTCCCTTGCCTTCACGCCACAGTCGCTTGAGGTGCAGCGAAAAGTGGTGATGGAGGAGTTCAAACTCAACTACATCAACCAGCCCTACGGCGACATTTCTCATCTGCTTGCTGCCCTCTGCTACAAGCAACACCCTTACCGTTGGCCTACCATCGGACTTCATCTCAGCCACATTGCTGATGCAACGATGGACGACGTGAAAGATTTCTTTCACACCTATTACCATCCAGCCAACGCCATTCTTGCCATCACTGGCAACATTACCTGGGACGACGCGCTCCGCCTCACGACCAAGTGGTATGGCTCAATCCCCTCTCAACCACAAGTTCAGACCGTCATTCCAGCTGAACCTCCACAGCAGCGTCAGCGTCGTCGAACCGTCCATCGACTTGTGCCTAACCCTGTACTTGTCATAGCTTTCCACCTTCCGCCACGGATGCATCCCGACTTCCAAGCATGCGATATGATTAGCGACGTGTTGGCCAATGGGCGGTCTGCACGGTTTTGGCGTCGTCTCGTCGAAGGAAAACGACTGTTCCTCTCGCTCGATGCCTACGTTTCAGGGCGTATCGACTCAGGACAACTCATCGTGGAGGGCATCCCTGCCGAGGGTGTCGATATGCACGAAGCGGAAAAAGCCATTTGGACAGAACTCGACCTTCTGCGCCGTGAGTGCATCCCCGACGAAGAACTGCAGAAACTCAAGAACAAGTACGAGGCTTCAGCTGCAATGCAATGTACCGACTATACACAGCGTGCCGAGCGTCTCGCCTATTTCGAGATGTTAGGCGATGCCAACCTCATCCACGACGATGTACCGCTCTATTGCAGCATCACCGCAGACCACCTCCGTCGTGTGTCGCGTCGAGTCCTCACCCGTCGCAATTCCTCTGTACTCTATTACCTCCCCAAGTCCACAGATTAAATACTAACCACAGATGAAACGGATGAACACAGATTTTTCATAAAAAAACAATGATTAAGCAGATTAAAATAATTAAAAAACAATCAGAAAAAATCATATAATCCAGCACGCCAGTGCGATGTTTTTTAATCTGTGTTCATCCGTGTCATCTGTGGTTTAAGAAAAAAAGCTTTTCCTCGTTGTTTTAATAAGAAATCCTTCTGATCTGATGTTGCAGAATATCATCGACTGGCTTTGGACCTACATCCTCATCGGCGTACTCATTGTTTGTGGTTTGTGGTTCACGTGGAAGTGTCGATTCGTGCAGTTTCGTATGGTTCCCGAAATGTTCCGACTTCTACTCGAAGCACCCAATAAGGGAAGGCACGGGAAGAAGATATCCTCGTTTCAAGCCTTTGCTGTGTCTGTCGCCACCCGAGTGGGAACGGGCAACCTCGCAGGTGTAGCTACAGCCATCTCCATCGGTGGACCAGGAGCTGTGTTCTGGATGTGGATGATTGCACTCATTGGCAGTGCAACGGCCTTCGTTGAATCTACACTCGCACAACTCTACAAGCACCCCCACGACGGACACTTCATTGGTGGTCCTGCTTATTATATCCACAAAGGTTTGCTCGAAATCCATTTCTCATTTTTCTCTTTTCACTTTTCACTTCGCTTAGGTCGTTGGATGTCCATTCTCTTTGCCATTCTCATCACCATTACCTTCGGACTGGCATACAATTCGGTTCAGTCTAACACGATCAGTGGGGCGCTCCATCATGCTTTCGGTATCACACCGCTCATCAGTGGTATTGTTCTTACCCTCCTTTCCTTGATTATCGTCTTTGGTGGCATCCATCGCATTGCGCGAGTGAGCAGTGTCATCGTGCCTGTTATGGCGATAGGTTATTTCATCCTCGCCGTCGTCATCGTCATCATGAACCTTTCCCTGCTTCCCGACGTGCTTCGTATCATTGTCAGCAACGCCTTTGGTGTAGGGCCAATGGTTGGAGGTGGATTAGGAGCAGCCATCATGAACGGCATCAAGCGCGGACTCTTCAGTAACGAGGCAGGTGAGGGTAGTGCGCCTAACGTAGCTGCCACTGCCCACGTCTCTCATCCAGTCAAGCAGGGACTCATTCAGGCATTGGGCGTTTTTACTGACACCCTCTTGGTTTGCTCCTGCACAGCATTCATCATTCTCATCAGCGGTCTCTACACCGATACTTCTCTTCAGGGTATCAACCTCACCCAAACTGCGCTACAAAGTGTAGTTGGTTCCGCTGGTCCTGTCTTCATTGCCATAGCCATCTTCCTCTTTGCCTTCAGCAGTATTATTGGCAATTACTATTATGGAGAAGCGAATGTGCGCTATCTTTCGTTGCGTTCTCGCTGTTCCGAGAAGCACACTCGGCATGCCATCACCTGTTTCCGTATTTTCTCAGGAGGCGTCTTCGTCCTTTTCGGTTCTTTGGCGAGCCTCGAAACCGTATGGGCCATTGGTGACCTCTGCATGGCTCTACTCACCGCCTGCAACTTAGTGGCAATCATCCTCTTGGGAAAGTACGCGTTTCGACTTTTAGAAGACTACCGCCATCAGCAGCGCAATGGCATCCGCAACCCCGAATTCCATCGTTCCCAAATGCCTGATATTCAGAACGGACTCGATGCATGGGAGTAACATTTTTCCATATATTTTACACTAATCCAAAGATTATTCGTAAACATAACGTTCTACGTCTTATACAATAAACACGAGGTCCTAACTAAATATGAATGGTTCATCATTGTTATAAATCCATATAATAATATTCCTTAGATGAACCTTAATCAGCAGCTCTTCTATAAATATAATTGTTCTTTAAAGAATTTATCGTATGTCTCATTACCAATATTAATGATGTAAAGACTTTCGCGAGCACGTGTTATGGCTGTGTACACCATCTCAGGTTCCATCGGCCTATAGTTAGCAGCTTCGGCATTATATTCATCATTCAAGATAATTATCACAGACGGAGATTCCCATCCCTTGAAACTTTTGATAGTTGATAGTTTTAGGCATCGTTTATCTGTTGTAAATAGTTGTTTCCTTGTACGTCCTAACGATTCATAATCTCGATTGAATTTCCAACTAGCAGGATTTTCATCGCTAACTTTATGCAACAGCTTTAGCCTTTCGTATTGTTCTTTTGAAACAAAAGTTACCTCAGTCTTTTCTTCTGTAATTTGCCGATATTTTAAGTCTATTGTTTGTAGTAATTGTGAATACGAAGCTAGAACTACAAAATCCTTTGGCTCATGATTGCTGTTCTTGATAATTTCTGTAAGTTTTAGTACAAGATTATCTATTGTAAAATCATTTCTCATATCGAAATATGTGACAAGCTGAAAATTCAGAGAATTATCAAAATATGTAGTTGTGTTGATAGTATCAACAGGCTGACTGGATAAGAATACAGCTTGGAAGGTAGTTGCTAATGTAGCGAGGCGTGGATTTGTAAAACGACGTCCAGAATTTAGTTCTCTATTCCAAACACCACCAATTACACCCAGTCGTATATCACCATTAATGTCTATAGGTCTGTGATAAACATTCTGCTTCGGATCACCAAACACGACAAACTCACCATTGGGCTCTAAAAACTCTTGCATCACAATCTTCAACCATTCTGTAGTATAATCTTGTACCTCATCTACAAAAATGGCAGAATAACGTTTATGAAATGTTGACTTTTCGAAGAAAAACAGATCATTATACGATTCAAACTCAACATGAAGTTTGCATTCAGATGCTCGTATCCTGAAAAATTGATGATATGGGTAGATGTCTATTTTCTCCCAAGAGAAATCTTCGCGAATTTCGGAAAGCCTAGACTTTAAATAGTTAGCCAAAGTTATGTTGAACGTCAATACAAGTACATTACCGCCAGTACGCTTCATCGCATTTACGGCACGAACGGAGAGAACATAAGTTTTACCAGAACCAGCAACTCCACTGATTTTTTGTTGTGTACTTCTGCTTTTAACGAGGTCCCTTTGTGCTCCCCTTGGTTCAATACCCATTATACCTTCTTGATACGAATGCCAAGACGGAGACAAAATCTTTGCTATTTTTCGTTTTACAGAATCATCAAAAAATGAAGAGTTTTTAATGAACCCTATATGATTATAGAGAGTTTGAGAGATATTTCTCTGTGACACAAACTCGCTACCAAACAAATACGTGTAATTAACATGTTCACTAGTAATTCCAAAGAAATCTCTGACCTTCTCAATGCCATTAGCTGTAAATACAACAACTTTCTTTAAAAGACCGAAGTTCTTACTGCTCTCGATCGTACTCATCAAAAGTTCTTCTATTCCATCCTTGATGCTAGTTTGGCAAATATTGATGAGTTCAATAGGTGACAGATTAGATTTTACAGCAACACCATTTTTGCCTAAAACAATGATATCTTTTCCATCCTTGGTTAATTTGCAATTTTCAAGATTCTCTTCAAAAACATTTAGAAGAAGTAAGCCCTTGTTTGGTCTCACAATTATGAAATCAACAGAAACTTCATTGACAATAGGATCAACATACATAATGTCATCCACAGAAAGTATCTCCTGAAGACGATATGCAACTCTTGCTTTCTCATGAGACATAACCTTGTTTTGCCATTGTAGCTGTATGTCGTAATCATTATATACATCATCGTTATTGTCTTGATATAATGACAATTTACTTAAGTCTATTGATGCCCCATTATAGACAAAACATCGTGTTTTACAAGTATAAGGATGACCAGTTCTTTGGGTTCTTCCATATCTAACACTATCAATAGAACTAAAATAAATTTGTTCGCCAAAAACAGAACAAAACTGATCGATTCTATATGACACACTGTTTTGGGGACCCATACAGAGAATATAGTGACAACCATGAGAGGATGCTACCATCCGTGCCACATTTCCCAAATCTATAGACTTCACATCAAGAATATTTGAGAAGATGTGAATAACATTACTATACTTATAACCTATCGAAGATAGTATTTCACCAGAAACTGTTTCGTTAGTAGGCATAAATTTGTTAATTGCATCTATTTCTATACTGTTACTTGCAATCATAGAAATATTATATACAGCACGTTGAAGAGCATATGGTGAAGGTTCAACAAGTGTAATTTTTTTTACCCAACTCAATAATTCTCGTTGTTTCAACATTTCTACTAGTGTAGCAGTACCAATGCCTTGACCACATCCCCAGTCCACTATTTCAATTGATCCATTCAATTTTTCAAAAGGGAAATTCATAATTGCAGCGCGACATTTGCTTACATGCATATCACCATATGCAGACATATAACAATTAAGAGCTTCATCACTTGCTAATAGACCTATGCCATGGATAAGCTCTGGATGCTTCCAAGGACATGGTTTCCATTGCAGAGGTAATAATTCGTGACACATTTCGATTATACCTGATATGTTAATGGTATTAATTCGGCTGAGTGCCTCTTTATAAACATTAAAATCATCAAAATCAAATTCATTTCCATTCACATCGATTTGCAACCATTTATTTCCAAGTAAAACTGGACAACAAAAAGGCTTAACTTTTCGTTCCAATTTCGAAAAAGGTTCGTGCCCTTTTTCATTCAATTCGTAGGAATTCCAGAAATAATAATGTAAATGCTGATTATGGCAATAATCTATGCATATTCCAGCAAAATCGTACTTGCATTTAATTTCGTATTCAAATCTGTCATTTATAAACCCCCATTTATTATTAACGCAAATGGGACAAAGTCTATAAATATCGAAATCCCAAGAGCAATCGAGGTATTCAATAATACCAATACTTGGAGACCATGTCCCTGCTCCAATGTACTGTATCTCAGGAGAAAGGGTCTTAAAAGTCTCGATTTTTCCATTTCGAAAAATAAAACGCCATCCTTTGTCTGCTTTTTCAAAAGATTTAATAGCTTCCATAGTTATTTTCCTGTTATTGATTCACAATAAGGCTTATTGTTGTGGCTATAGTAATTAAGAGTAGCAGCTTCTTTGCTTGCATTTGCATAGCAATACTCGCATAAATGTGGACAAGTATTATATTCGCCAATATCCTTGCTCTTAATGCAACCACAGAATTGGCGTTGTCCTTTGTCGCGGTTGTCGCCATGAGTGGCATAGGTGTTATTAGGAAGAATGATGGCATCGGGAGGAAGAGATTCTGTATTTCCAAAAAGGTCGGTGGTTGGCATTGGGTTAATCGTGACTTTCAGGAAATCCATAAGTTCATCATCTATGCAACGATTATGAGCGATGCCAAATTGCCTCAGGTCTAGTTTTTCACCACAAGTGGCCAAGGTGTAGCCCCACTTATTGTTAAGAGTAGCAAGACGTTTGGCGAAATCCAACATTTGTGGCTCTTTCCATTCATGATAAGGAATATGGTTTTTTTCAAGATTGGCTTTCACTTTCCGATAGCTCAGAATGTCGGCATAACTAAAGACGAGTTTTTCTGTGTAACCTACCAATTGATCTCCTATACGTTCGACTTTCTCTAATAAACGGTCAATAGAAATTGTGTCAGTCAATAACATAGGATCGAAACGCCAAATGACACGTCCTTTTCCTAATTTGTCAACTAACTTCTTGAAAGTGCTGATTCTAAAATCAAGTGGTGGCACACCTTTCTCCAACCCTTCTGCTTCGTAATCATTTAGAGTGTATTGAATATAGCAACCAATCTTTCGTGCTTTCAACTCATCTAAATGCTTGAGCAATGGAGAAGGATTTTTTGACCAAAAGACAATGAAACGTGTATTCTGGTAAGCCACGTATGAGGGTACGCCATTAAAAGGGTTCTTCCAAATTGAATAACCTTCCTCCAGCCTCTTGAAGAACCAGTCGGAATAAAACGCAGGAATATCAGTCGCCCTGCTTGCAGATACAATTACAGGGGCAATAGCCTCTACCACTTTGCCGTCAGAGGTTGTCAAGACAACTTTGTCATTCCGCTTTTTCTCCATAGCATAATAAAGATAATTAAGGAAAAATACAACAACTTGATTACAAAGATATGAAAATAATTGCAGACAGAGTTTTTTCAACTCAATAATTTGCAATAATTTATGTGATTGGAGAACTTCATTGTCTTTGAACGTTCATTTTGTTCTTGACGAACGATCGTTTGTATTGTGTTCAAATTCTTTAGCCCAATGGATTTCGTGAACTTCTTCTTCATTTTGTTTAGCATGATTGTGTGGATTTACTGAAAGAATCGTGTGGATAAAGTGGAGAAGCGAGGGCTCGGCGTTTTACTACAGAAGGTTCGGCGTCGTCCTGCCGAGCCTTCGCGAGAACGATGACGAAGGTTCGGCAACTAGTTGAAACCAAAGGAACGGTTCAGTGGAGATGCAGATGAGGCGTACATTATTCGAAGAAGAGGTTCACGATACTCGAAGATACGGTGCATGACATGCGAGGATTTGGTGCATGATTGCCGAAAGGAATTGTATGAACAATAAAAGCCACCGAACGGATGAAGTTCGATGGCTTTCATTATCTATTGAATAGGGTTTTGTAGTTTGCTGAAAGAAAGTGTGTTAAAAGAAGCGCTTACTTCAGCTCGTTTTTGAAGGCACGCAGGAGAGGGAGCTTCTCGCATGGGATGGTGACTGATGGCAGACCCATGGCGTATGGGGCTATCTCGTATTGCTGATAGACGAAGTTCAGTCCCTCTTTGGTGAGGTATGGAACGGTCTGCGGACGAGGGAAGTTGTAGGAGAAGTCGCTCTTCTCGATGGTGAGAAGGTCGCCGAGGTCGTCCTCGTTGGCAACTTCGAAGTGCTTGGCTATGCCTGCACGAAGTTGGGCTTCGAGTTGTATGTATGAGTTGTCGTCGGCATAGACGTTATCTTCATAGATGATTTCCCAACCGAAGCGTCGTCCGTCGGACTTGCGGAAAGTCTGGGCGTTGTAAACCGTGCTGGGATGGGCTGCACCATGGTAATAGAGGTAGATGTTTACACCGAAGGTGACGAGCTTGGGTGTCTCGTAGAGTTTCTCTATCACATAGCCGCGGTCGAGTGCTTCTTCTGCATACTTGCCATCGCTCCAAACGGTGTCAATGAGGGTGGAGTCCTTGGCCGTGGTGTAGAGCTTGGCATAGAACTCGAACATCTGCTTCACGTCGTTCACGTCGCCATCGTAGCTATTGCCCAACTGTTCGGAAATCCATTCGTTAACGGAATTGACAAGCAGGGGATTGCCACCCGTAGGCATTTGGACGGAGGCGGAGAAGTCGCCGCCGAGTCCTACCTTCTGGATGGAAAAGCTGTCGGTGGTGAAAGCGATGTCCTTGTCGGACTGACTGAGAATATTGGTGATGGACTGCTGAGAGTCGTTGGACGTGCAACTGAATGCAGCGAACAGGAGCAGGAGTGGAATGATTGTCTTTTTCATGAAAAATATAGTTGTTCTGAATGGTTGAAAAGGAGAACTCATGG
>CADBXS010000107.1 GCA_902798705.1 uncultured Bacteroidales bacterium | reverse complement strand
GCGGCTTATTACGAAGGCTAAGCAGAAGTATATAGAATAAAATGCACCACATCGCAATCATTGATTACGGTGCGATGTAGTATGGGCCTGAATAGTTACGAATAGTTACAATGTGTAAGAAATTCAGTGAATTTAAAATAAAAAATGCTAAACTATGTTAACGGAATAAATCTCTTGACATATATCAATTCATTACATCGTTACATTGAGTAAAAAATTTATACGTAATTTTAGGTATTTAGAATAAGTCTATATAATATAGTTATAATTAAAATTCATCTGTGAATTTATTTGGGAAAGTAAGTGTAAAAAAATGTATAGCAGTTTTGGGTGATGTAACGATGTAACGATGTAACGCTTATATTTCCTTATCACTAGAAGATTCTCAATTGAAAATTTAAAGAAAATTTAACAAAAGCAACCGATGCAAAAGATAACAAACTGCTTTAATATCATAAAGCCATTTTCAAGTGACGATGATTGAAATTTTCGCAACTCAATTTTTGCGAAAAAATACCCCATCTTCAAACGAATTAGTTTGCAAATCGCCAGCAGCCCCATGAATAAAGGGGATGGACAACCGTTTGACGAGCCGAAGAAATTAACAGCAGTTAACAATTCATCATAAACCACTTGCACCATATTTAGGTAATTCGGAAAAATCTTCGTAAATTTGCATTGCCAGCACAGCAAAAGCGCTTCGTCAGTACTCGTGCAACATTAGGACAGCACCCGAACGCCATTTGGGCAGTGCTCTCCCAACTATGGGAGGCCCCCCGAGGGGGAGTGAAAAGTGAGAAGAGCCCCCTCCAGCTCCCCCGAGGGGGAGAGAAGAACGTGAAGCGAGAAGCGTGAAGCGATGCCATCCGGAGGGCAGTTATCGTTATCGCTGAAACCTAAACCTTATAATTTATAACTTTTAATTTTTAACTTTTAACTTAAATCAACGCTATGGGAAAGAAAAACATCCGTTTGAAAATCACTGAGCGCACTTGCGGCCTCGACAAGAAGCAGCGTTTCTACACCTCCATTAGCCGTGCATCGAACATCGACGATGAACAGCTGATCAAGATGGCCAGCGACGACTCGGGCATCCGCATCGAGCAGATTGCAGCCGTGTATCGCTCGCTGTTCATTCAGGTGAAGGAACTCGTCTGCAACGGCCACTCCGTGCAGCTCGGTGACCTCGGCACGCTTCACTTCAAGGTGAACGCAAAAATCAGCGAGGACGATGCAGGAGGAACGGCCGTGAAGCGCAAGAAAGTGTGGTTCACGCCATCCAAGCACGTTCGCTCGTTGCTCTACAACGACATGGGCTTCATCAGCGAATAGGAGGCCCCCTCCAGCTCCCCCGAGGGGGAGGGAGTGAAAAGTGAAGCGTGAAGCGAATCAAGGATTTAAAGGATTTAAAAGGATTTGGGGCGCTTCGCTTGAAATTGTATTTAAAATTATCATTTAGAATTAAAAAAATAATTTTACGTTTTAATTTTAAACTTCATTTCGAGCCGGAGGCGACCAAGGAAATTAAAAATGAATCAAGGATTTAAAAAGATTCTTACTTCGTTAAACGTTAAACTTTAAACGCTTTTAATTTTTTATTTTTAACTTTTAACTTAAATCATCGCTATGGGAAAAGTTTTTATCAAGGTACAGCAGCAGTACTTCAAGCCAGAGGACAAGCAGATGTACTTCACCAAGTCGATAACCTACACGAAGATAGGCTATAATGAATTGGTGGAACACATCGCCAAGGCAACGGCCACACCATCAGCATCAAGGAATTTGGAACGCTGAAGGTGAGCATCAGCGCAAAGGCTCCACTCGACTCAGAGGAAGCAGGAGCTAAGCAGGTCTATCGCCGTCGTATGCTCTATTTCCCTTCTGGTCGCATCAAGGAGGAAATCGAGAGCACGCAGTTGGTGTGCACCACACCACTGACTTAACAGACCCACCCCTCACCCTCCCTGCAAGGGAGGGGGTGGTCACTCCGTCAACGGAATAAACTAATGGACATGAATGGCCAAAAAGACATTGAAAGCAGAGTATCTACTCCCCGCCCTTACAGGGAGGGGCATGGGGGCGGGTCCGACGGTTGGCGCATCTTCAGCGCAATGTTCATGCTGCTTGCTGGCACAGGACTGAGCATCGCTGGATTCATTCAGCCACCTGTGGGTGAAATCTCGGACTCGGTGCTCATGTTCACCGCCCAAGCACTCGTGTATGCTGGCTCCGCTTTCGGCATTGACATCATGATTGACAACCGAATCCAAAAGGCTCAGCACAAAGAACAATCCGACAATCTATGAAACAGCTACCATCTACGTGGACTCACGTAGATGGTAGCTTTTATTTTGTGACTTTGTGACTTTGTGACTTTGTGACATCAACCGAATTCCGAATACATTTTTTAACATTTGGGGATTGAAAGGATTATAGTCTATCCACTGAGGGCTTGTAATGGCACGGATATGTAATGAGGAAAGTGAATAGGAAAAGGTGCCATTAGGATAGAGGAAATCCAAACGCATGCTTGAGGGTATCCATGGCGAAGATGGACTGGATGTGTGCAACGTGGGGGAATCCTCCGATTTTGTTGATGACAAACTGCTGATACTGATGCATGGACGACACACACACCTTCAGCATGTAGTCTCCATCACCCGATACATTATAGCACTCTGTCACTTCATCCCACTCCTGCACGGCCTTGGCAAACTGCATGGCGATGTCACGGTTAATCTGACGCATCGACACATTGCAGAACACGATGAAATTGCGGTCGAGCCTCTCACCATCGAGCACTGCAACATATCCCCTGATGAAGCCCAAGCGTTCCAGCCGCTTGATGCGCTCAAAGGTAGGCGTGGTGGAGAGATTCACCATCTGTGCAAGTTCCTTGGTGGTGTATTTACAGTTCTCTTGTAGGATTTGCAGTAGCTTGATATCTGTTTGGTCTAGTTCCTGTAACATGGGGGAAATAACGTTTAAAGTTTAACGTTTAAAGTTTAACGAAGTTAGAAAGAGAAGCGGGAAATAACGTTTAAAGTTTAACGAAGTTTGAAAGTGAAGTGTGAAATAACGTTTAAAGTTTAACGAAGTTTGAATCCTTTTAATCCTTTAAATCCTTGATTCGCTTTTCACTTTTCACTTTTAACTCTTGTTGTAGGTGTTCCTTGATTTGCTCGGCTATCTGTCGCATACCCTTGATGGATGGATGTCCCTGCTGCTTGTCAATGTCGTGCAATTCGATGATATCCATGCCATAATGCTGACAAATAGTGCGGCACGACTCGTTGATTTCCTCCTTCAGGCCATCGTTGAGGATGAAGTACAGCTCCACATTGGGGTATCGCTCTTGCAAATCCTTCACTAACTTTGCCATGGCAGGACGGAAGGAATAGAGCTCCTGGCGAGTCCAGTTTTCATATTTGTATTCTCCGATGGGAGAGCCAGCCCATGAGTCGTTGGTAGCACCGAAGATGAAGAGCACATCTGGGCTTCCCAAGCGGTTGGTTCGGTTGATAAAAGCGCGGTTGGAGTAGTCTTCGCCACGATAGCCGGTATTGCAAATGGTTGCACCCGAGAAACTGTTGTTGACACAGAGGCGATAGCCATTTTCCTTGATGAAGATGTGCCACCATGTCTGTGTCACCTTTGTCACATCGTTCATGGGCTGCACGGAGCGATACCACACATGGTTGGTATCGGGCTCAAGGTAGCCTTCGAAAGTGGAATATGAATCGCCCAGAATAGATACACTGGGATGGCTCTGTGCCACAACTGTAGTGGCGAAAAGCATTGCGAGGACTACTAAAAGAGTTTTTTTCATAAATTGCAGGATATTAAATTTAAACCTTAACCATAACCTTAACCCTAACTTTCCATCTGGATGCTGGTTATCGTTATGGTTATCGTTCATTTATGGATGTCGATAAGCGGAAATGATATGAATTGTCAGAGGGACAATGTAGAGGACGATTTGCAGAATCAGATGCCATGTGACGTGCACTCCATACAGTTCCATCAGTGTCTGTGTCATTCTACCTTCAAACACATAGTGGAAGCAACCTATCAGTTGCGACGCCACAAACATGGTGACAAAGAAAACTGCTATGCGTGAAGGCAGATAGACAATCGCCCTGATGGTGTCGGAAGCATTGGAGAAAGTGCCTGAAGCATAGCCGTAGGTGATGCCAACACACACAAAGAGTGCCAGTGTGAGCGGATAGAGTCCCATCTGAATGGCAGAACCCTGATAGGTGCCGAATGCGCTCAGCAACACGGCGCCAGGGAAGAATGTTGCTACGAAGATGAGAACGAGCAACAGAAGCAGCACGAGCATCGATATTTGGAAGGCTCGCTTCTTCTTGAGAGAATAGGATTTCTTGAAGGAGAAGAGGGAGCGACAAGCAGATAGGAAACCAGATTCGCTGAGTGTACTCAATGCCATGGTGCCTAACAATACTTCCTCCAGAGGTGCATGCTTGAAATTCTCAAGCCCCATGGCCACCATCCAGCGCAGCCCATAGGTGCTGAGCATGCTATTCATCCCCCATCCATACATACTGCCCAGCCACGAAACGATGACCAGGCAAAAAAACAATAGAAGTATGGCGAATGGCAGGCGTGACATGGTTAATCCTCGTCGGCTTCAAGATGGTTGATGTCGATGATACCCAGTTGGAGAGCCTTGGTGACAAGTCGGGTGGCGTTGACACCTGTCCTTTCCCCATTGCGGAAAAGACGGCTCACGAGGTCGTTCTGACGCTTTTCGAGCGACTTCACACCGAATGGCATTCCACGAAGCTGTGCTATCTGGTCCTTGGTAAAGCCCAAAGCCAGATGGCGAAGGAATCGCTCGTCGTACTCATCTATCTCATAATCGACCATGGCTTCTGAGCGACGGCTCTCGTTGAGGACTGACTGACGGAAGCGCTGCAGTATCTTCTCCAGAATGGGTTGGTTGAATACCATCCGCTTTCCATCCATCACTGCATTCACATCGTTCTTGGTGAGCAGTTCGCCCGTCTTGAGGATGATGCCGTCGGCACCTGCATCGAGTGCATCCACCCAGAGCTTCTCGTTGAGTATCTCGCCTGTGAAAATCAGGATGTGCAGCTGTGCGTACTGCTTTCGCAACTTCCTGCATATCTCCACTCCAATGGTGGTGGAGCCACCAAGTCCGAGGTCGAGCAGCACCAAGTCGGGTACGTTGTCCTGAAGAATGCTCCAGAACTCGGACTCGCTCATGGCTGTCCCGATGATTTCGGCTTCGGGTATTTCATTGCGGAAGATTTCCTCGGTACCTTTCAGTTCGAGTTTCACATCCTCCACGATAATCACTTTGAAATGATCCATATTATTTGATTCTTAATTCTTCATTCTACATACTTCATTCTTCACCTCTCTGTGCTGGAATCGTGAAGCAGATGGCAATGCCCTTGCCTGTTTCGGCGTCAGCAGGCTCGGCATAGATGCGGCATCCACGTCGCACATGCTCATCATGCTCCCTCACGATTTGCTTTGCCACCAGCATCTGAGCGCCAGTCAGCTTGTCCTCGTGTGCATCGTATTGCAGATTCTCGGGATAGAACAACGAGTGGAATTGCTCTGCTGTCATGTCGGCACCGTCGAAAGAGAGTGCAAACTTAACAAATTCTTCCGACTTGACAAAATTTAAGCATATTGTTCCATCTTTTTTGTATTGCATGAAAAACGAAATGAGATTGTCGAACAGGTATTCCATCATCACTTTGTCTGCCACAATCCTCAGTCCTTGTCCCGTTCCTTGCACAAAATCGATGTGGAGCCCCAGTTTCTTGCCCTGTCGGAAAATGCTACGGGAAGCATATTCGGCCAAGTCCTCCACAAGGAGCAACTTGCGCTTGAACAGTACCGTCTCCAGCTGCCTGCCAGCACAGTTGCTCAGGATGGTGAAGATGTCCTTATAGTACAGAATCAGCTCCTTCAATTCCATCAGTTCCTCCCGTTCCATCTCCTTGTTCTCGCCAGCCAAGAGAGCGGTGAGCAACTGTTTGATGCGGTTCGGGTAGAACATGGTTTCGTGCTTGATGGTCGAAAGGCAGTTGTCAAGAATCATGTTCTGCACATGCACCGCATTGGCCTCGTGCTCTGCCCTTCGCGACTCGTCTTCTGCCAGTTCTATCTGTGTGCGAAGACGTTCCATCCTCACTTGAGAGTAGTAGATGTTGGTGGCTACATGGCTCGAGATGAGTTGGAAGAGTTGGCGTTCACCCTTCTGCTGCGAACCGTCGTGCAGCACCACGGCCATTGCCCCAATCATCTTCTCCTCGCCTTCCCCGTCGCCTTCTTCTGTGGTCAGTGGGAACACATGCACCTTGCCGCCGTTATACACAGCCTCACGTTGCTCGGCCATGCAATGCTGCATGAACTGTAGCAAGTGGCTTTGCTCAGGACATCCCTCTGAGAACTGGCTCACACCATCGTTCAGCAACAGTGCAACGCCCTCCGTTCGCTTGATTTCGCCCAGTCCGTCGTGTATCATCTGCGCCAGTGCCGATTCGTCCTTCATGGTGAAAATCCTCCTATTCAGCTCCACGATTTGCCGCAGGTTGAAAGTTGGGAGAATGTTGTTGTGGTAATAGAAGAAGAAATAGGTGAGCAGACCTACAAGCAGCAGCATTCCCACCACAATGAGCACTATTTGCTTGTTGATGTTGGCAGCCCTGATTTCGTTGCAGTAGCGTTCCAACGTGCGGTCCTGTGCCAGCAACTTGTACAGGCGGATGTATATCTCATTATTATAATAATATACATCCCATTGCTTCATGGCGAGGGCAGCGATGGCAGCCTCGTTCCTGATGTCGAGAATCGTGTGGTAGTCTGTTGGGAATCCGCTCGTCCAAAGCTCTATCTCTGGCATGGCATCCTCCTCATAGCGATGCAGCAAAAGTTCTCCGTCGGGATGCCGCTTCAGATAGTAGGCATTCAGATGCACGCAGGCACTGTCAACATAATTCAGCGCCTCCTCGTGATATCCATCCACATTGGCAAAATATACGCTGTCGGCAAACTCACGGGCCTTCATCAATTCGGCATCCACCTCTGCCGTCACCACCATTTGCTCATTTCCTGGCACCACCGCCTTCGTTCCTGCTTGGGCAGAAGCCAATCCCAAGAACATCAGCAGGGCGATGCACATACTTCTCAGCCTGCCCTTTGGCAGACGGAAGAAGAAGCGGCTCCCCTTGCCCAACTGGCTCTCCACGCTGAATAGGCAAACCGAGAATATCGGGTTGCTCTTCTTGTATTTCTCCATGATACCCTTGCAGTTCATCAGTCCGAAGCCGAAGCCTTTGTTGCGCCGCAAGTCCTCGTCGTGCTCGGCATCGCCAATTCGACTCGAGTCATACACCTTCTCCCCAAGGATTTGCTGCACGTCCTCTGCCGAGAGTCCTCTGCCCGTGTCCTTCACCGACACCTCCACATAGCCATCCCCGTCGTCAGCAAACAAATCCACTCTGCCTCCTTCCGCCGTAAACTTCCTGGCATTCTCCAGCAGCGTGTTCATCATGAAGAGCGTCAGTGCCTTGTCGGCCTTCACCACTGAGTTCGTCACCCTCACCTGCAAGTCGATACCCTTGTCCCTGAACACCCTCGTTCTCTTGCTCAGCAATTCGAAGAGGCCACCCAACTCGAAGCTCTCCACATTCAGTGATACAGCCCCCTGCCGAATCTTGATCCAGTGCGTCAAAACATCGTTGTAGAGGTTGATGCGGTCGGTCAACTCCATCAGGTAGCCTAAGCGTTCCCGTGCCAGCGCATCAATGGCCTTGTCCTCTCCTGCATCCATCTTCCTCACCTCGTTCACTGCCCTATCCAAGAACGGCGTAATGGAATACACGATGGAAAGGCTCGTTGTCTTGTCGATATACTGTTTCTTCTGCTCATCCAAGCGATGTTCAAACCCCATGCGCTCCGCATTCACGTCCTCCTCCATGTCCTCAAGCGACGAGAAGTCCTCGTCCGTCTTCGCACGCCAGCTCGCCATCTCCCCTTCTGCCGTTGCCAGCTCATGCGAGTAGTGCTCCTTGTACTTCCGTTTCAGCCGTCGGCTGAATCCCCACACCAAAGCCACCAGCAAGATGCCCAGACCGCCCAGCACCAGCATCATCTGCGTAAGTCGCGCTTCCTCCTTCTTCAGCGTCTCCAAGTGCTGCTCCATGCGCTGGTCCTGTCGCGTGGCATCGAGAATGTCGAGATATATGTTGCGGTTGTTGTCCGACTCCGTCTTCATGCCCAAGGCAGCATACACAATGCTCAGATGCTCACGCACATCGGCCATCCATTCAGGCAGGCACACCTCGCGGTCCTGAATCCATTTCATCTCATACGAATGCACGACACCGTCAGCTGAGAGCAAATCTACGGGTGCGCCATCAGGCTGGAGACGTGGCGCCACCGCCGTGCTGTCGCCTCCCCTCTGCGCAGAGCGCTCCGATAGTCGCTTGGCCTTCTCCACGCATGCCAGTGCCTTCGTCAATTCCTTCAGCGCCAACTCGTTCTGCCCCATCCGCATGTGGTATTCCGAAAGCATGATATGCGTTTGTGACACATCGAACAGCGAGCCGTATTCCTCAAAGTCCTTCAGCGCCCTGCATGCCAGCGAATAGCTCAGTTCCATACGCGAAAGCGTGTCGGGCACATTCAGCAGCTCTCGCAGATACACCAGCCTGCTCGGCTTCATGGCCTTCGCATTCACAATGTCCTCCGCAATCGTGCTGAAAGCCTTCGAGCGCAAATACACATAGCCGTGCTGCTCCGACAGCGCCACGCAGCGCAGGATGTTCTGCACATCGTCGTCACCCAACTGGTTGTTGATATTCTTTGTATTTCCCCCCAGAAAATAGTACCAAGTGAGCTGTGCCGAGTCGCCTCGCACCAGCTCCATGTCGTCAGCAATCGCACCGAAGGCGTTCCGCACCTCGTCCTCCTGTCGCAGGTAGTAGAAGTAGATGCTCTGAATCAGATAGAAGTCGCTCACCGCATAATTCCACAGCTTGCGCTGGTGCTCCGTCATCTGCCTCAACTCTGGACGAATCCTTTCCATGCGCTCCATCGCCGCGCTGCGGTGCACGTAGAACCCCCTATTGTCCGACCGACGCTGGCATACACGCATCATACCCACCTCAGCCACCAGTTTCAGCAACTCGTTCCGAGAGCCCGACAGCACCTGCCCGAAACTCTCCATGGCCGATTCATAGTCCATCCGCATATACTCCACAAATCCCAGGTGACAGCGAGCCTCGTAGCCGCCATTCTCACTCCCAACCCGTTCAGACTCCGCCAGCGCAGCCCGAGCCAGGCGTTCCGACTCCCTCAGCGATTTGTAGTGGTACTCATACGACAAGGCATTCAACGAATCCACACTTGCCGTCCCAGTTGTACCCATCTGTACGCTGCCACGGCAACTCCACAGCAGCACGACGAGCATACATGCAGCCACGCGCAACCCTGCGCCCCAGCTCCATACACCAGCCGACGAACGGCAACAACCATATATCCTTGAACTTATTCCCATTCAGTTTTTCCTTCGAAGTTCGTCCTGCAAATTAAGCGTTTTCTTCCCAAGCAAACAAATTTTCACAGATATTCTTTTTATATTTAGTAATGATAAAAAATAAGTTGGTACGATTTACTCATATTTTGGAGATGTTTTTGTTCGTTTTTGAAGGAGTCTGAGAAAACGGGCGAAAACAGCCCAAAAGATGAGCACAACATGAGGTCAAAATGAATTTATCTAAATGTACCAAGTTATTTTTTTATCGTTACTTAACATCGCACTTTGTGCGGAATGAAAGGAATAGTCCGATTTTTTTTCGATTGTTTTCCTATAAATTATAGAAGAATCCAGCACGCCATTGCGATGTTTTCTTCTGAAAAAGCCCAAAGAATGAGAGATAAGAAATTTGGTTTTTCGAATAAAAACCTAAAAAAAACGAAATCGTTTCTTTGTTATATCATTTTTTTCTACCTTTGCAATTTAAAAGAACTGCATATAAATGAGAGAGCCTTGAACACGCTTGGCTTTTCTTTTCCCTTGCATCAAATAAATCCATAAAAAATCATAACACCAAATGAAAAGTTTGTATTACTTGCTTGCCGCCTATGTAGCGGTCGGAGCAATGAGCTCCTGCTCGGGGAAGCAGGAGGTGAAAGAGGAAGTGCAGTATGTGAAGACGGCCGTGGTAAAGGGCGGCGGAGCGGAGTCGCAGAAGAACTATCCTGCGATGACCCGCAGCTCGGAGGAGGCGTACGTGGCGTTCAGAGTTTCTGGTACGATTGAGCGGGTGCTCGTAAAGGAGGGCGACTTTGTGAGGAAGGGTCAGCTGATTGCGACGATGGATCCGCGCGACTACCGCGTGCAGCTGCAGGCCACACAGGCTGAGTATGCTCAGATAAAAGCTGATGCGGAGCGCGTGTTCGAACTCTACAAGGAGCAGGCGACTACAGCATCGAACTACGATAAGGCTCGCTATGGACTGAGCCAAATCACACAGAAGTTGCAGAACCACAAGAACCAACTGGCCGATACGAAGCTGTATGCGCCGATGAGCGGATATGTGCAGGCGAAGTTGCACGAGGGTGGCGAGACTGTGGGTGCAGGAATGCCCGTGATATCAATTTTCGCTGCGGGAAATGTGGAGTTGGAAATCAGTCTGCCTGCGTCCGACTATAACCGTCTGAACCAACTGACTTCGGCTCACTGCATCTTCGACGTGCTGCCAGACGACTACACGCTGGGCATATCGTCCATCAACCGTGAGGCGAACTCGAGCCAGCTCTACCCCGTACGCTTCCGCATCAAGGGTGCGTACGACCGCTCAAAAATTACGCCTGGCATGACAGCCACGGTGAAGTTGGCGTTCGTGGAACAGGGCACACGCCCTGTTGAGATTCCTGCATCGGCAGTCTTTAACAAGGACGGAAAGACGTTGGTGTATGTGTTCGACAAGCAGACAGGCACGATCCATGCCCGCGAAGTGGAACTGCACTTCCTGAGTACGAGAGGCAACGCGCAAGTGACGGAGGGCCTGACGGACGGCGAAACGGTGGTGACGGCTGGTGTGCGCTTCCTCACTGACGGACAGAAGGTGAAGGAAGCAGACAAGACTTCGGAATATAACGTGGGAGGACTGCTGTGAAAAGTGAAAAGTGAAGCCCCCTCCTGCTCCCCCGAGGGGGAGGGAAAACCATCCGGATGGCATCGCTTCACGAACTAACTTCGTTAAACGTTAAACGTTAAACTTTAAACGTTTTTTATATATGGATTTTTCAAATTGGGCTTTAAATAATCGCAAACTGGTGTCGTTCTTCGTGGTGTGCATGGTGCTGGGCGGTTTTCTCAAATACCTCGACATGCCAAAGCTCGAAGACCCATCGCTGAAGGTGAAGCAGGCTATGGTGGTGTGCACCTACCCTGGTGCTTCGGCTCATGAGGTGGAACTGGAAGTGACGGACAAGATAGAGAAGGCCATCAGCGAGATGTCAACGCTCGATGCCATCGAGAGCCAGTCGATGGCTGACCTGAGCATCATCAGCGTTTCCTTGAAAACGACGGTGCAGGATGCCGACGTGGAGCAGGAATGGGACATGCTGCGCAGAAAGGTGGCCAACGCTTCGCTCAACCTGCCTTCGGGTGCCAACACTCCAATGGTGAGGGACGACTTCGGCGATGTGTATGGCATGTTCTACGCCATCAAAGGGAACGGACTAAACGACCGCGAGCTCTCGGACTATGCTGAGCTGGTGAAGCGGAAGGTGTCGGACTTGGAGGGCATTGCACGCGTGGAAATCTACGGTAAGCGGCAGGACTGCATCTTCATCGAGCTGAAGCAGGAGAAGATGTCGAACCTGGGTGTGATGCCGGTGGAGGTGATTCAGACGCTGAACAACCAGAACAAGACTTCGTATGCGGGCTATTTCAACAATGGAACTCGGAGAATCCGCTTGACGGTTTCCGACCGCTTCAAGAATGTGGAAGACATTGCGAACATGCTCATCCAAGGGCACGACGACGAGCAGCTGCGCATCCGCGACATTGCCAACGTGTATAAGGACTATGCCACTCCAACACGCAACGAGATGTTCCACAACGGTGAGCGCGCACTGGGCATGTCGATTGCTTGCGTGGCCGACAAGGACGTGACACAGATGGGCGAAGAAGTGGACGAGGTCATCGACGAACTACGGAAGACCATGCCTGTGGGTGTGGAATTCATCAAGGTGTTCAACCAGCCAGAACGCGTGGAAGATGCGCTCGGCACTTTCATGGTGAATCTGCTGGAATCGGTCATCATCGTTGTATTGGTACTCATCTTCTCGCTGGGATTCAAGTCGGGTGTCATCATCGGAATCAGTCTTGTCACCATCGTGTTTGGTTCGCTTCTTGTGCTGAGCTCCATGGACGGTACGCTGCAACGTGTATCGTTGGCAGCCTTCATCCTTGCCATGGGTATGCTGGTGGATAATGCCATCGTGATAGTGGATGGAATCCTCATAGACTTGCAGAACGGCAAGCCACGGCATGAGGCTCTGACGTCCATCGGCCAGAAGACGGCGATGCCACTGCTGGGTGCCACCCTCATTGCCATTTTGGCTTTCTGGCCTATCTTCCTAAGTCCAGATACGGCAGGCGTGTATGTGCGAGACCTCTTCATTGTCATTGCCGTTTCACTCATGCTGTCGTGGATTCTTGCCTTGACACATGTGCCTATCATGGCCGACCAATTCTTCTCAGGAAAGAAGCAGACAGCGGAAGTTGATGAAAACGCTCCAAAGAAGGACCCTTACGAGGGCAAGACATATAAAGCACTGGAGAACATACTGAAATTCGGTTTGAAGTTCCGCTGGCTGACTGTGGGAATCGCTGTCCTGCTGTTAGCTGTGTCGGCGGTGTGCTACGGACTCCTCGACCAGGCTTTCTTCCCCGACATGGAGTACGACCAGCTCTACATGGAATACAAGTTACCAGAGGGCACCAACTCTACACAAGTGGAAAAGGACCTGGAGGAAATCAGGAAAATACTGCAAAAGCGACCTGAGGTGAAGAACATCACCACGTCGATTGGTGGAACGCCTTCACGCTACAACCTGGTGCGCTCCATCGCCTCTCCTTCCCTCTCCTACGGTGAACTCATCATCGACTTCACATCTCCTAAGGAGCTGGTGGCAAACATCAACGACATACAGGAGGAAATCAACAACCGCTACCCTGACGCTTATGTCAAGTTCAAGCGCTACAATCTGATGTTCAAGAAATATCCTATCGAGGCTTGCTTCCAGGGTCCCGACCCTGCTGTGTTGCATGCTTTGTCAGACTCTGCCATGGAAATTGTGAAGCGCTCGGACAAGGTGTATCTGCCTACAACCGACTGGGAGCCAAAGGTGCCAACGCTGTCGGTGAACTACGACCAGCAGGCAGCCCGCGTGAGTGGGCTTTCCCGCTCCGATGTGGCTCTCTCGCTGATGGCATACGGTGGTGGCATTCCACTTGCTACATTCTACGATGGCATCCATGCTGAAAGCATCTACCTGAAGTGTACCGACGACGAGGGGAACGACCTGGAGCGCATCGACGACGTATCGGTATTCGGTGTGGTTCCAAACATCAATCGCATTCTGAACAGAAAAAACATCCAGAAGCTGATGAATGGAACCCTCAACAAGGACGAGCTGATTTCGAAACTCATTCAGACCATCCCACTGAAGCAAGTGGCGAATGGAGTGGATTTCGTGTGGGAAGAACCTGTGGTGGTGCGCTACAACGGACAACGTATGCAACGCGTACAGTTCTCGCCTCGCCCTGGTGTAGGTACAGAGGATGCACGTGCCGAGATAGCCAAGGAAATCGAGAAGATACAGTTGCCAGCAGGCTATACACTGTCGTGGCAAGGCGAAAAGAAAGCTTCAGACCAGTCGATGCGCTATCTGTTCAAGGGATTCCCTCTCGCTATCCTCCTGATGATTGTCATCCTACTGCTTTTGTTCCGCGACTTCAAGAAGCCTGCCATCATATTCTGCTGCATTCCTCTCATCTTCGTTGGTGTCATCCCATCCGTTGCCATTTCGGGCAAATCTTTCGGATTCGTTGCCATCGTAGGTGTATTAGGACTGATAGGTATGATGATTAAGAATGGCATTGTGCTGATGGATGAAATCAACCTTGAGATAGAATCTGGACTCAAGCCTTACGACGCCCTCATACAGAGCTCGAAATCGCGCTTGCGCCCTGTGATGAATGCGTCGCTCACCACGGTACTTGGTATGATACCACTGCTTCCAGATGCCATGTTCGGTTCGCTGGCAGTAACCATCATGGGAGGACTTCTCATTGGAACCATCATCACACTTATCTTTATTCCAACCCTTTATGCCATCTTCTTTAAAATCAAATAGACAATGAAATTTCATATCATCATAAATGCCACAGTTCTTTGTTCGCTGTTCTCTGTCGCAACAGCGCAAGCACAGAATCAGGTGCTGACGCTGGCTGAAGCGCGTGCTAAGGCACTGGAACAGAACAAGGAAATAAAAAAGG
>CADBXS010000106.1 GCA_902798705.1 uncultured Bacteroidales bacterium | reverse complement strand
CCAACCAGCCTTCTTGCTATGCTGGTGTATTGGACGTAAATGCATCACGTAAGGGTGCTCGTTTCGTTCGTTTCTGCGATGCCTTCAATATTCCAATCGTGAGCCTCGTGGATGTTCCTGGATTCTTGCCAGGCACAGGTCAGGAGTACAATGCAGTGATTCTTCATGGTGCTAAGTTGCTCTATGCTTACGGCGAAGCTACAGTGCCAAAGGTAACTGTGACATTGAGAAAGAGCTACGGTGGTAGCCACATCGTGATGAGCTGTAAGCAGCTTCGTGGTGACTTGAACTACGCTTGGCCATCTGCTGAAATCGCTGTGATGGGTGGTAGTGGTGCAGTTGCAGTGCTCTATGCCAAGGAAGCTAAGGCAAAGAAGGAAGCTGGTGAGGATGCTAAGGCATTCATCGCTGAGAAGGAAGAGGAATACACAAAGCTCTTCGCAAATCCTTACAATGCAGCTAAGTATGGTTACATCGACGATGTTATTGAGCCTCGCAACACTCGTTTCCGCGTGATTCGCGCTCTCGAGCAGCTCGCTACGAAGTCGCTTACCAACCCTGCTAAGAAGCACGGAAATATTCCGCTTTAGTATAAAATGAAGAATGAAAAATGAAGAATGAAGAATGTATTTTACTTTTTTCGAGTTCTTCAGAAATTTGTTCTTCCGTATTAATAACCAAATATCAAGAATGGATGAAATGAAAATGAAGCAATTGGCGTTTGCTGCCATCGTTCTTCATTCTTCATTCTTCATTCTTCATCAGAAAATGAAAAAAGTATTATTATTCGCTTTCGCCCTCTTATCGGGTATCTCGATGATGGCACAGGGAGCACACGACTTCAAAATCAATGAAGTGTATGTGCTGAATCCTGCTGACTCGTCGGCGTCGGCTCAGTATCGGGACGAATTTGGCGAGGCAAGCAGCTGGATTGAGATTCAGAACATGTCTTACAGCACGCACGACATTCGTGGATGCTTCCTCACTTCAGACCGTTCTGTGCTCGACAAGAACATGTCGGCTCCAGATCGTATTGCAAAGATGTCGCTCGTTCCAGCAGGTGACGCTCGCACAAGTGTCACTGCCAAGCAGCGCATCACTTTCTTTGCTGATGGCAATGTGAATCGCGGTACTCTCCACACTAACTTCAAGTTGGTGCCAGGCGAGGACATTTTCATTGCACTTTATGATGGTAACGGCGTTGACCTTCTCGACTCTATCACGATTCCAGCAAGTCTGCCTGCTGGCAATGGCTATGCAAGAAACGAAGACGGTAGCTGGTCTGTTGAGACTGCAGAGGCTTTGACTCCTAATGCGCCAAACAAACAAGTGGAGCATAATAAGATTGCTGAATGGAAGTCGAAAGACCCTCATGGCATTGCCATGGCAATCCTTTCCATGGGTATTGTGTTCAGTTGTCTGATTCTCTTGTTCGTATTCTTCTATATCTTTGGATGGGTTCTCAACCGCATCGCTAAACTGAATCGCGTGAAGGCTATTCGCAAGATTCACGAGTCGGCTCAGAAGGTGGTTGTCATGGCAAAGGAAGGTACAGAAACGAGGGGTATCGAAATGGACAACTACGTGGCTGCTATCACGCTTGCTTTGCATGAGTACATGGGCAACATGCACGATGTGGAAAGTGGTGTGCTCACAATTCAGCATCACCAAACAGAGTGGGAAAGCAAGGAGCACACACTCCGCCACGTTCCTGAAATCCACCATTAATTAATCATTCAGTTTTCAAAACAAAAAAGATTCATGAAAGAATATAAATATAAGATTAAAGGTGTTGACTACAGCGTGAAAATCAATGGCGTTGAGGACAACATCGCAAAGGTTGAGGTAAATGGCGTTGAGTTCGACGTTGAAATGGAAAAACCTATCGCTCAACCTAAGCCAGTGGTACGTGCCGTGGCTGCTCCAGTGAAGACCGTTGAGGCTCCTAAGGCTGCTCAGGAAGCTGTTGCTCAAGGTGTTACAGCAGTGAAGGCTCCTCTTCCAGGCACAGTGAACGACATCAAGGTGACTGTGGGACAGGCCGTGAAGAAGGGTCAGACAGTTGTTGTGCTCGAAGCCATGAAGATGGAGAACAACATCGATGCAGAGCGTGATGGTAAGATTGCTGAAGTGCGTGTTGCTAAGGGCGACACCGTGATGGAAGGTGCAGTACTTGTAACTATTGAATAATTTAAGTGAAGAAAAATGTTATTAGAATCAAGTATTTGGAGCTTCATTGGTGAAAAGTTCGCCGACTTCCTCACCTACACTGGCTTTGCCAATGTGGCGTGGGCAAATGTCATCATGATATTGGTCGGTGCTTTCTTCATTTGGCTTGCCATCAAGAAGGACTTCGAACCACTGCTGCTCATCCCGATTGGTCTGGGTATCATTTTGGGTAACATTCCGTTCAAGGCTGCTGGTCTTGAAATCGGACTCTACGAGGACAATGCCGTCCTAAATATATTCTATCAAGGTGTGAAGCAGGGTTGGTATCCACCTCTCGTATTCCTTGGAATCGGTGCGATGACAGACTTCTCTGCTTTGATTGCAAATCCTAAGTTGATGCTGATTGGTGCCGCTGCTCAGTTTGGTATCTTTGGTGCTTATATCATTGCGTTGGCAATGGGATTCGAACCAAACCAGGCTGCTGGTATCGCTATCATCGGTGGTGCTGACGGTCCTACAGCAATCTTCCTTTCTTCGAAGTTGGCACCAAACTTGATGGGTGCTATTGCAGTGTGTGCTTATAGTTACATGGCGCTCGTTCCTGTGATTCAGCCATTTATCATGCGTGCGCTTACTACTAAGAAGGAAAAGCAGATTAAGATGGCAACAAGCCGTGAGGTGAGCCAGACTGAGAAGATTCTCTTCCCAATCGTTGGTTTGCTTATCACTACTTTCATCGTTCCATCGGGTCTGCCATTGCTCGGTATGCTCTTCTTCGGTAACTTGTTGAAGGAAAGCACAAAGACAACTCGTTTGGCAAAGACAGCAGGTAGTGCTCTCAACGATATCGTTGTGATGCTCCTCGGTCTTACCGTAGGTTGCTCCACTCAAGCAAGTGAGTTCCTCACGCTCGACACCATCCTTATCTTCGTGTTGGGTGCATGTGCTTTCATGATTGCAACTGCAAGTGGTGTGCTTTTCGTGAAGTTTATGAACATATTCTTGCCAGAAGGTAAGAAAATCAATCCACTCATTGGTAATGCAGGTGTGAGCGCTGTTCCTATGGCAGCTCGTATCTCTAATCAAGAAGGTTTGAGGGCTAACCCACACAATTTCCTCTTGCTCCACGCAATGGGTCCAAATGTGGCTGGTGTTATTGGCTCCGCTGTTGCAGCAGGTGTCCTCCTCGGATTCCTGTCATAGATGGTGCTTTGTCAAGGATTTGAAGGATATAAAGGATTTCATTCTTCTGAGATAATCCATGAAATCCTTTAAATCCTTGATTAAAAAGAGAAAAAGAAAAAGGCTGTGAGCACAGAAGCTCACAGCCTTTTATTTGAATCTGAATATGGTATGTGATTAAATCAGTTTCTCTGAGTATGCGTCTGTGATGATGTTGAGCGCATTGAGAGAGCGAGGGAAACCAATCCAAGGGAGCATTGCCGTTACGGCTGCAACCATTTCTTCCTTTGTAATCTTTGCGTTCTTACAACCGATGGCATGAGTGCGAAGACGGAAGTCAACACCTCCGAGTGCTGCCAACATACAGAATGTGATGAGTTCGCGGTGCTGAAGGTCGATTCCGTTGCGCGTGTAGAACTGACCGAAGCAGTAGTCCTGCATATAGCGCACGATATGCTCCTGTCCCTTTGGAGATGTTTCGTACATGTTGTCGCAGTTACCTTCGCCCCAAAGAGCATCAATCATTTCCTTACCTGCCTGATGGCGAGTCTCTTCTGTAGTGGTAGCTTGGTCGTCGAGAGGGAGACGAATATCGTTATCGTCGAATACTTCATTCATAGCAAGCAAGAAGCAAAGTACCTTGGAGAAGCCGAGGAATGGCACTGCTTGGTAAACGATTTCTCGCACTTCACGAGGCTTCACGCCTACGTTGAGCGCAGCATCTACATACATGCGGAACTCTGTCAGAGCATTGCAACCTATACAGGAAGCGAGGATGCACATCACACGTGTCTTTTCTTCAACAAGACCCGTTGTTGCCTGAAGTGTTTCATCGAAAGCGAAATTGTCGAAAATAACTGTCAATTCAGGGTCGCTCTTCAATGTATTTACTGCGTGGCGTCCGTAGAGCTTCTTGATTTCTTTATGGGCGCGTTCTGTAATTTTGATTTCTTTCATGGCGATATTATGATATGATTTTTAATTCGTAAATGCAAATATACACAAAATTATCTCGATTGCGAAAAACTTGTGCTTTTTTTAGAACATTTAACACTGAAACCGTTATTTTTTGCTTACCTTTGCACGGAAAAAGTGATAGTTTGCTGTTTCCGTGTAATCATCATTTTTTGTTTTAGGATTATCTTTTGGTAGGATTCGATTATCTTTTGGTAGGATCCTCAATCAAGTATTATTGTGCAAATAAAGTAAAATAGAATTGAAATATGGCTTCAAAACTCAGATTTAAGGTGGTTGACGACGCATTTAAGAAACGCCCTGTGGAAGTGAAAACTCCTGCGGAACGTCCTTCTGAATACTTTGGCAAGTTTGTGTTTGATAAGCAGAAAATGTTTAAGTATCTGCCTGCAAAAGTGTATGCTGAAATGTGCGATGTGATTGATAATGGCGCACCATTCGACCGCAAGATTGCAGATGCAGTGGCTGAAGGAATGAAGCGATGGGCTATTGATCTTGGAGTCACTCACTACACTCACTGGTTCCAACCTCTGACAGAGGGTACGGCTGAAAAGCACGACGGATTTGTGGAGCATGACGGAAAGGGAGGAATGGTGGAAGAGTTTGAAGGCAAGATTCTTGTACAGCAAGAACCTGATGCTTCGTCTTTCCCAAGTGGTGGTATTCGTTCCACTTTCGAGGCACGAGGCTATTCTGCATGGGACCCAACTTCCCCTGTATTCATCATTGGCGATACGCTGATGATTCCTACTGTTTTCATTTCATATACAGGTGAAGCACTCGACTATAAAGCTCCATTGAAGAAGGCACTATATGCTGTGGATAAGGCTGCAACGGCAGTGAGCCAATATTTCTATCCTGAAGTGAAAAAGGTGGTGGCAAATTTGGGATGGGAACAAGAGTATTTCTTGGTTGATGAATCGCTCTATTCAGCTCGTCCCGACCTGGTGATGACAGGACGCACTTTGATGGGACACGATTCTGCCAAGAATCAGCAAATGGATGACCACTATTTTGGCTCTATCCCAGAACGCGTGGAGAATTTTATGCGCGATATTGAGATTCATGCTTTGGAATTGGGCATTCCTTGTAAGACACGACATAATGAAGTAGCTCCCAACCAGTTTGAATTGGCTCCTATTTTTGAAGAGTGCAACTTGGCTGTTGACCATAATATGCTGATGATGTCCATTATGAAACGTGTGGCTCGTAAGCATGGCTTCCGCTGCATTTTGCACGAAAAACCATTCAAAGGAGTGAACGGAAGCGGTAAGCATAACAACTGGTCGCTTTGCACAGATACGGGTGTCTTGCTCCATGCTCCAGGTAAAACGCCAATGGAGAATTTGCGTTTTGTCACTTTCATTGTGGAAACCCTGAAGGCTGTTTACGACCATAACGGACTACTCAAGGCGGCTATCAGTTCTGCTACCAATGCTCATCGATTGGGAGCTAACGAAGCACCTCCTGCTATCATTTCTTCCTTCTTGGGACGTACTGTCTCCGATTTGTTGGAACATGTGGAAAAATCCAGTGATGATGATATTCTCACTGTTGCAGGTAAGACATCAATGAATTTGGACATACCTTCCATTCCAGAAATATTAGTTGACAACACAGACCGTAACCGCACATCTCCATTTGCTTTTACTGGAAATCGTTTCGAATTCCGTGCCGTTGGTTCTGAGGCTAACTGTGCTAGTGCGATGCTTACGCTTAACACTGCTGTGGCTGAAGCTTTGTCAAATTTCAAGGAACGCGTTGATGCCTTGATAGAAAAGGGCGAGTCGAAGGAAAGTGCAATTCTGAAAACAATTAGAGACGATATAAAATATATCAAGCCAATTCATTTCGATGGTAACGGTTATTCTGACGAATGGAAAGAAGAGGCAGCAAAGCGTGGACTGGATTGCGAAACCAGCTGTCCACTCATCTACGACCGCTATTTGGATGAAAGTACCATCAAAATGTTTGAGAGTCAGAAAGTGATGACAGAGCTGGAGTTGAGAGCTCGTAACGAAATCAAATGGGAAACATATACCAAGAAGATTCAGATTGAGGCTCGTATCTTTGGCGATATTTGCATGAATCACATCATTCCTGTGGTAACGAAATATCAATCGACACTGATTGATAATGTTCACAAAATCAAGGAGATATTCTCGGAAGAAAAATACAAGAAGATTTCTGCAAACAACCTACATCTCATTGAGCAGATCAGTGAGCATGAGTCGTTCATCGTGGAAAATGTGGAGAAAATGGTAGAGGCACGTAAGATTGCCAACCGTATTGAAAGCGAGCGAGAAAAGGCTATAGCTTATCACGACATAGTTGCTCCATATTTGGAAGACATTCGTTACCATGTGGATAAACTTGAGCAAGTGGTGGACGACGAACTCTGGCCATTGCCTAAGTATCGTGAACTTTTGTTCATCCGTTAAAACATGGGTTTGAACATTTCGCGGAAAAATCTTGGTATATCATTCTCTCAGATTCAAAATAAAACATTAAATTTGCAAATCTATTTGCGAACTTATATGAGACAAAACTTACTATATACATTTCTGCTTTTTATTTCCTTGCTTTTTGTGGTACAACCCATGGATGCAAAAAAGAAGCCGAAAAACAAATATGACTTGAAGCGAGAGAATGCAAGCAACATCCCACTCATTGAACCAGATCCTGTCACTCGGAAGGCAAAACCCGACAGTAAATTGAGAGCTACGGAACAGCCACGCCTTATAGGTGGTGGACGTGGATATAGTGTTGGTAATTGGATGCATGGTATCGATGTGAGTCACTATCAAGGACGCATTGATTGGCATACAGTTGCATCCAATCCAGAAGTGGGGTATGTGTTCTTGAAGGCTTCAGAAGGTGGTAATTTAACAGATGACACATACGAATACAACCTTCGTGAGGCACGACGTGCAGGACTCAAAGTGGGAAGTTATCATTTCTTCCGTGCTAATACTTCGGCAGATGTGCAATTCCGAAATTTCATGAGCATGGTGAAAGTGAAATCGCAAGACCTTTTACCAATTATAGATGTGGAGGCAACGAATGGTGTGTCTGAGGCAACGTTCCATGCAAGGCTTGAACAACTGCTAAAACTTGTGACTCAGGAGTTTGGACGAAAGCCTATTATTTATACGGGAAAGAACTTCTATAACAAACATTTCCACGGAGGGCGATATCGTGACTACAAATTCATGATTGCCTGCTACACCATAGATGAGCCAGTGCTTTATGGTAATGACGATTTTGTGATGTGGCAATATAGTCAGACGGGTAGGGTGCGAGGCATTCGTGGCAATGTAGATAGAAGTCGTTTTGTGGGAAGGCACACTCTACGTGAAATTCAATTCTAAATGCGATAAACAAAAAAGATGAAAAAGCGAAGATATGAGTTCTGTTATATCTTCGTTTTTTCAGCAAGGTGATTGATAGAATCATTAAGATTACAGTCTCTCTGTTTTTGAATAATTAAGACCTATTTATGATGACATTTTTAGCAATTCTCATTTCATTTGTTTCCACTTTGAGTGGAAAGATTGAGGCTTCGATTGAATATACCAAGCAAGACTCCATTCATATCGTTCGGATTCTTCAGGATGCCAAAACGGAAAGGGGAAACGAACCTCGAACGTTATATTTTGGTAAAAAATTCTTTAACACTCCTTACGTTGGTCATACTTTGGAGGAAGGAAATATAGAACACCTTATTATTAATACTCGTGGGCTGGATTGTACTACTTTTGTGGAGACAGTAAGTGCACTTAGTTTGTGTGATGCCCACAATGCACGCAGTTTTGCTGATTTTTGTCGTTATCTACAACAGTTGCGCTATCGAGATGGAAAGATTAATGGTTATCCTTCCCGCCTTCATTATTTCACACAATGGGGCGAGGACAATGAGCGAATGGGATGGGTGAAATCTGTTTTTGAGTCAGTTGATTTTAAAGGTTTTGCTACTCAGACCATTTCTGTCAATTATATGTCTTCACATCCTCAACTTTACAAGCATCTGAAAACTAATCCTTCGTATGTGAAGAAAATAAAGGCTGATGAGCAAGCTATTAATGGAAAGAAGTATAAATATTTGCCAAAGTCGAAGCTGAATCTTTCTCCCTCTCAACTCTCTTTTATACATACAGGAGATATTGTGAGCATCATTACTTCCAAGGATGGACTGGACACAAGTCATGTGGGTTTTGCTGTATGGCAGAATGGAAAGTTGCATCTGATGCATGCATCAAGTTTGTATAAGAAAGTTGTTCTTGATTCCAAAACTTTCTATGATTATTCACAAGGTCAAAAGTCGCAACTTGGAATCAGAATTTATCGACTTACAGAATAAAAGACTATTGATACACATAATAAATGCTGCATCTATCTGATAATAAATGCAGCATTTATTATTATCTAAAGTTGATTGTTTATTTGCGTGCTTCTGCAATATAGCCAAGTGCTTCACGGCACATGTCAGTTACATATTGCCAGTCTTCTGCAGCAACCTTGTCCTTAGGGAATAGTTTTGAACCCATACCTACGCAATAAACGCCAGCTTTAATCCATGCTGTAAGGTTCTCCTGAGTTGGAGCAACACCACCTGTAACCATAATCTTCGACCATGGCATAGGTGCTTTTAATCCCTTTACAAATGCAGGACCATAAACATCGCCTGGGAAAACCTTTGTGAGATCGCATCCAAGTTCCTGAGCCTTGCCAACCTCGCTTACGCTACCGCAACCAGGGCAATAAGGAACAAGACGACGATTACAAACTGGAGCAATTTCAGGGTTGAAAAGAGGACCAACAATGAAGCAAGCTCCCAGCTGAATGTAGAGGGCAGCAGTAGGAGCATCAACTACAGAACCAACTCCAAGAGCAAGTTCTGGACATTCTTTTGCTGCGAACTTTACACATTCTGCAAATACTTCGTGAGCGAAGTCACCACGGTTGGTGAATTCAAAAGCACGAACTCCACCATCGTAGCATGCCTTAATCACTTTCTTTGCTACCTCTGCATCTTTGTGGTAGAAAACAGGAACCATGCCTGTCTCACCGATTTTTGCCATTACGGCAAGCTTATCGAATTTAGCCATAATTAATCTATATGTTTATCGTTGAACACGTCCATTTGCATTACCACCAGCAAGTGCTTCTACTTCTGCTACGCTTACGTGGTTGAAGTCGCCTGGAATTGTGTGCTTGAGAGCAGATGCTGCTACAGCAAATTCAAGAGCTTCACCCTGAGTTGGCTTAGTGAGAAGTCCATGAATAAGGCCACCAGAGAATGAGTCACCACCACCTACACGGTCGATAATTGGATTGATATCGTAACGCTTTGATTGATAGAACTCTTTGCCATCATAGATGAGAGCCTTCCATCCGTTATAAGTTGCGCTGAAACTCTCACGAAGCGTGCTGACAACATACTTGAAGCCAAATTCTTTTGCCATTTGTTTGAAGATGCCTTCATAACCGGAAGCATCTGTCTTACCACCTTCGACATCAGCGTCAGGCTTGAAACCAAGGCAAAGTTCAGCATCTTCTTCGTTGCCAATGCAAACATCTACGTATTCCATCAGTGGACGCATGATGGAAATAGCTTTTTCTGAAGTCCAGAGTTTCTTGCGGAAGTTGAGGTCGCAACTAACGGTTACACCATGCTTCTTAGCAGCAATACAAGCTAACCTGAGACATTCTGCGCTTGCATCGCTGATGGCAGGAGTGATACCAGACCAATGGAACCAGTCTGCACCTTCAAAAATCTTGTCGAAGTCGAAGTCTTCAGGCTTTGCTTCAGCAATAGCAGAGTGAGCGCGGTCGTAGATGACTTTTGAAGGACGCATCGAAGCACCTGTCTCAGCATAATAGAGACCTACACGGTCGCCACCGCGAGCGATGAAATCTGTGTTTACACCAAATTTTCGCATTGCATTAACAGCAATCTGACCAATTTCATGCTTTGGAAGTTTTGATACGAAGTAAGAATCGTGTCCGTAATTAGCACAGCTAATAGCAACATTCGCTTCACCACCGCCAGGGATGATGTTAAACTTTTCTGCCTGAACGAAACGATAGTTTCCTTCTGGTGAGAGACGAAGCATGATTTCGCCCATTGTAATAATTTTTGCCATAATTCAGTTATAGATTTATAAATGTATAAGATGATTGCAGATAGTTATGTAATAAAACGAGATAAAATGTGTGGATTATCCACTATTCTATTTCTTATGCTGCAAAGATAATTATTTTTCATTCACAACCAATGTTTTTTTGTGCGTAATTATGTAAAATTGTGCGATTCGCACAAAATACTTGTCTTTTTGAATATAATAAAATGAAAAAATCGGTATCTTTGCATTGAAAAGAAAAAGAAGTGTTTGCTTGGAAAGAGTTGATGCAACTCGCTCCTAAGCAAATATCTTATATAAGCATAGTACTCGTTATGGCAAAGATAAGAATCAAGGACATAGCTGAAATGGCGGGTGTATCGGTAGGTACTGTTGACCGTGTTATTCATGGAAGAAAGAATATCTCAAAGTCTGCATTGGAAAAAGTGCAGAAGGTGCTTGATGAAATCAATTATGTCCCCAATCACTATGCAAGTGCATTAGCAAGCAATAAAACGTACCATTTTGCTGCAATCATGCCGATGCATGAGGTGGATAGTTATTGGGCAAGAGTGGAGAAAGGAATAGAGGAAGGTTTGCATCGTTATTCAGACTTCAATATCCAGTATGAGATCTTCAGATATGATCCTTTTGACAGTAATTCTTTTGTGGAACAAGCTCGACTTCTTTTGGAATCCAAACCGTTCGCTGTCATTATTGGCCCTATTTTTAATTTCAATATAATGAAAGGCTTGGTGACAGAGTTGGAAGAAATGCAGGTGCCATACGCATTGATTGACTCAAATTGGCCTGAGTTTAAACCAGTCACTTTCTATGGCCAAGATTCACTGCGTAGTGGAGAATTTGCTGCCCGTATCATCACCATGGCTTCTGCAGGTGCAAAGAAAATCGCACTCTTCAAATTGATGGGAGAGGGGCGAGTGGCTTCACGGCAACAGCTGAATCGTGAAGAAGGATTTCGTAAATACATGAAAGAACATAGTCCCCAAACAGAGATTGTGGATCTGATTCTATCTGTATATGACAAAGAGGGAATGAAACATGCTTTGAAGACTTTCTTCACGAAGAATTCAGATATAACTTGTGGCTTATCTTTCAACTCTTCAATTAATACGATTGCAAATTTCTTGAAAAAGGAGATGCCTAAACATCAGCATATTACATTACTGGGATATGATGCCATTGATGCAAATGTGACGTGTGTGCATGATGGCAGTGTTGATTTTCTCATTGCTCAGCATCCTCAAAAACAAGGATTAAATTGTCTTCGCTCTATGGTAAATGCAACAGTCCTTCACATGAAGCAAAAAGTTGAACACTATGTTGCTATCGAGTTACTAACAAAGGAGAATATAGATTTCTATAAGGATTAGATTTGTAAAAGGTATGATATAAAAAGCCCGATATTCAGAAAACGAATATCGGGCTTTTTATGGCTAAAGTATTCAATTATCTCTTTGATATGATAAGAATCATATTGGTAATGCTAATATGTATGAAATTATGAATTGTATGTTAGAGAGAAATGATATACAAATTTCTGAAGGAGAAAATGATAATATAAACGCTGAAATTGATAAGATGCTTGATTTAAGAAAGGTTTCTATTTTTGAGCTTTTTATCTGTGTTCCTGAATGTGAAAAATTATATAATGCAGTTAAAGATGGATCAGTAACTGCTAGTAGTGATGAAGAAATGGATTTTATTTGTAGATGTGAAAGTGTTCCTTTTTATATTAATAATATTAGAGTTAGAAATGATGGGGATATTGCTAGAATGGATGAAGATTTAGGTACTCATCCAGATTTTCAACATGATAATGTTAATGAAATAATGAAAATGATTGAATGTTATAATAATGCTAGTGATAAATTAAAAGAGTTAACTTATAAACCACTTAACTGGGTAATTAATAATTCAATATTAAAGAATGAAATTAGTATTGAACCAGTAAAAGAAGAGAAAAATATTAAAAAAATGGTAAAATAAAAGAGTCTTAAGACTCTTTTTTATTGTAATTCTTTATATACATTTAAATTATAATCATGTTGATCTATTTTCATAGATTTTAATTTATCTGTTGTGATTAAGAA
>CADBXS010000105.1 GCA_902798705.1 uncultured Bacteroidales bacterium | reverse complement strand
CCTTTGCCTTCAGCGACGATGTGAAGACACTCGAGGATGTGCGCGAAGGAATGGTGCTGCCAGGCATCATCACCAACATCACCAATTTCGGTTGCTTTGTGGATGTAGGTGTTCACACGAAGGGACTCGTCCACATCAGCGAACTTGCCGACCGCTATGTGAAAGACCCGACGGAAGTGGTGAGTCTGCATCAGCAAGTGCAAGTGCGTGTGCTGAGTGTTGACTTGAAACGCGAACGACTGTCGCTCTCCATGAAGGGACTGAACTAAGCAACAGGGACTTTTCATTATGTTTTCTCTCTGAATCACCCAACCCTATCAGATGCCATAGCATGAAAAAGAGAACCATCGCACAAAGCCATGTGTTACACGGGATGGTAGTAGGACTCCTACTACTCTCTTTCGTCGTGCTACCATCGTGTGAAAGGAAGGAAGAAAATCCCGATGAAATCGAGCTTTTTATTGAAAAAGTCATCCTCTCTCACAGCAAGGATAGCCTCAGCCTTGCCTTGCAAAATTTGGAAGATGCCAACAACCGCCACTATGTGGATAGCCTGTACAAGGTATTTCTGCAAGACAGGGAGAAAAGTCAAGTGAAATACTTGATGGAGAAAAACATTATAGAAAAAGCCAACAAGAAGCAACACCGGCTGCTGAAATACACCATCATCAATAGTCTCATTTCACTCATTCTGTTCATCTTGCTCCTATATAGTATTTATAGTAGGAAAAGGGAACGAAAGCTGCGTCAAAAGATGATGGAAATGGAAAAGAAACGTCTGAGCGATGCCGTGGAGCATGAACGCATGAAACAAGAGTTGCTGGAACTGCGCCTACAACAGGAGAAGGAAAAGACGGAACAGATAGAACGAGAAAAGGTGGCAATCAGTATGCAACTGGCAGGAGAACAAGCAACGACGAATGACGCATCTATCCGTTCGCTTTCGGAAAACATCAAAGCCTACAGCAAGGACTACTTCAAACGGCTGGAAGCCAAGTTCCCCACCCTCACAGCAAAAGAATTGCGCCTTATTAGTTTTATCCGAATTGGCATGTATTCGTCCGAAATAGCCCAAGTGTTGAATATCAGTGTGGATAGTCTGCACAAAAGCAGATACCGCCTACGAAAAAAAATGAAATTATCCGACAAGGAAAACCTGGACAATTTCATCAAGAATTTCTAATAAACTGAAAGAAATTCGACACTTTTACCGGAATTTCATTGTGATTTCCCCAAATGTATTTACGAATCGAAACATTTCAGCTATCGTTAACACTCGTTAACGTTAATGTCCATGTATTGTCCAAAACAAAATGAATCAGCAAAGGAAGAAAATTCATAAATTTGCAGCGGAAAACGAAAAGGAACAATCTCGTCATTCTCTTTTCTGATTCCGAGTTGAATTGAAGAAAACGGTTAATACAAATATTTAAAACGTAATTTAAACAGATAGTAGTATTATTAAATTCGCACTCAATTGAAGAGTCGTTTTTTGAGAGTAACAGACCTAATTAAGTTGTTTTGAATTTAGCTGAGAGAAATTCTTAGCAGAGTAGCTGCCTCCATTTGTTCTGGGGGCAGTTATTTTTTTGCAAGAACTCAAAAAAGGCACACAAAGAGAGAAATATATTAAGAAAAAGGAGAAATCAACAAAACTTATCGATGTTTTTGTTAGTTGATAAAGAAAAAAGTCGCAAAAATTTAATAATTAAAGGCAATAAATGATTATTTTTGCAGCAACAACACAAAAAGAAGTGAATCCTGACTATTCTTTCATTAATACAGGCTTAGGAAAGACTCAGAAAGAAGGTAAATACCATTATAATCAATCAACTATTATTAACTAAAACAAAAAAGACATGAGGAAATTATTTACTCTATTGGCTCTTGCATTCACTTGCATCTGTGTGAATGCACAAGAGACTGCCATTTATTCATGGCAGGATGATTTTTCCGCTGCCAATTCCATCACATTCGCTGATGGGGCAACGATTACCATTACGGGTAATGACACCAAGAACATTAGCAACGGAGCGAGAATCACCGTTGATGGAACGGAGTACGTTTCGATGAAGGTGTCGAACGGTGCTGAAAACACTTACGTAGCTCCTGCTGGTAAGTTTGTTACCGACGTGACTTTCTACAGCTATGTGAACAAGGACGCTCAGACAGACCGTCCAGCATACTGGAAGGAAGTAGGTGGTGTGGCTTACGACAAAGAAACTTCAGGCGGCGAGATGATGTGCTTCAAGGATGGTGCTAACCCAGACGTTCGCACTTACAGCATTGGTGGAAAAGGCTCTTTCACCTTCACCAACACAGGCGAGCAGCTCTGCTACGTGATGGTGGTGACTTTCGGCGAAGGCGGTGGCGACGGTGAAATCATTGCTCGTCCAAAGACGAACGCTGGTGCTCCAGCTGATGGTGGCAAGTTCATCCTGGTGAATGCCTACAACCCTGCTGGCTATATGAGCCGCACAAGCTGGGACGGCGCATTCTACTTCGTGGATGAAACCCGCTCGAACTATGCAGACCATGCCTTTACTGCTCAGAAGAACGAAGATGGCACTTGGTGCTTCTTCTATCCACAGGAAGATGGTGCAAACCTCTACCTCTCTCTGCAAAACGGTTCGGGCAACCTCAACGCCAAGATGGACGAACCAGTTTATTGGAGCGTGGAGAACGGCTCCATCAGTGGTTACTACGGAATTCGCGCTGGCGCAGGCAACTCCAATGCTTCGCAGGGTCTGCTCCTTCATCTGAATTCAGCCGGTGAGTTCTTGGTCATTTCAGAGGAAGTGAATGGTGGTAGTTGGTATCCAGACTATGCAGGCGGTTCCATCCCTGCCGACAACGACTACGGCTTTGAAGTGGATGAAAACGGACGCGCCATCATGGCAGACCACACTTCGGAGAACTGGCAGTTCCTGAAGGTGGAAGACGTGCCTGAGTACATGGGCTATCAGTCGGCTTACGCAGCTATCGTAAACTTCGCCAAGGAATACGGCGCAGTGGAAGGCTACGAAGCAGGTTTCAAGAAGACCCTCGATGACGTGGTTGCTATCTACAACAACGCTGAATTCAACTGGGAAGAAGACCCTGCTATCATCATTGCTGCCATCAATGCAAAGGTGAACCTTTACAAGTTGATCCTGAGTGCAGAGGAGATGGGTCCAGACGCAGCTCTTGAAAATGCCATTGCTCAGGCTAAGAACATATTCGACCAGGCAAGCAGCGCAGCCGACATGGAATCAGCCATCACAGCTCTTAACAATGCTATCGCTGCATTCCAGCAGGGTAGCGGCGACCTCACTGCTATGGGTCAGAACATGAGCTTCGAAGACCTTACTTCACAAGATGGAAACCAGACATCATCGGTGGCTAACCCTCCTATAGGCTGGAACGAATTCATCAATGGCAAGCAGGTATTCACGGCTGACGACGTTCGCGCAAATGGTATTCCTAACTGGCACGGTGTGAACAACGACTGTAACGGTGAAGCTAAGGATGGAAACTATGCATTCGGTATTTGGACAAGCGGTGTTCCTAAGTTTGAAATCAACCAGACAATTGAAGGTCTGGAGAATGGTACTTACCTCGTCAGCGCAGGCTTGATGGTTGGTGCTAACGGCGGTGGCTCTCGTCGTACCACTCAGCGTATCTTCGGTAACCTGAACTCTACACTCTTCGCTTCAGAGGCAGAATACGACACTGAGATTCTCAACACACAGTACAGTGGCGAAATCTTCGACTACGCAAATCTCGTTGAGCCTCAGACTGACACTCAGCTCCAACCAATCGAAGTACGTGCATACGTTTATGATGGTACATTGACCTTCGGTCTTCGTACCGATGGTAACATCGCAGCAGCTCTCCGCGAGAGCAACAATGGCGCTGGTGGCGACGGTTGGTTCAAGCTCGACAACTTCCGCATCCACAAGCTGGGTTACATTGGCGAAGATGCAGCAGCAGTTGCTAACTACTTCATCTCAGGCATTGAAGATGTACGCAACGAGAAGATGGAGGAAAGTTTGTCGAATGAAGTGAACAGCATTCTCGAAAAGTATGGAACCGTTACAGCTGACACTCCAGCAGAAGACATCAACAACATCATCATCACTCTCAGAGACAAGGCTGATGACATCAATGCTTCTGTAGCAGCATATAAGCAACTCCTCGATGCTGTGGACGATGCTTACAACAAGGCTGATGAATATGGCTACCTCGATGGTACTGATACATTCACCGAATTCGTTGAATTTGCTGACCAAGCAAATGAGGCTTACGAGGATGGAACATGGAACAACGAGCAAATCAGCGAAGCTATCGAAAAGTTAAAAGAACTCTTCGAAGCTATGAAGCAGAGCGCATGGCAGGTGGGTGAAGAAATTGCTCTTACCAACGGAAGCTTCGAAGACCTCTCAGCACAGGGTGGCAACAACTCTGATGGTGCTTCTAATCCTCCAGCAGGATGGAACCTCTATTTGAACGGAACACACGTGAAGAGCAATTCTGAATATGGTGCAGCAGGCGCAAGTCTTGGTTGGTGTGCTATCAACAGAGGTGATAACCTCGACGTGACCGACGACGAAGGCAACCATTACGACCACCAATACACAGACGGTGAACACCTCTGGGGTATCTGGGCTGGCAATATTCCAACAGTTGAACTTTCTCAGACGTTCGTAGGTGTACCTGCAGGTACTTACACTCTCACGATGGACGTGATGGTTCAGAACGACTGGGCAGGTAACAACCTCACCACTCAGCGTATCTTCGCTAACGAATTCATCCAGATGTATGGTGCAGAAGAAGTTTATACAGCCGACGGCATTGAACTTCCTGAAGACATTGTTCTCGCTCAGAAGGTACAGTCTAACCACGCAAGTGAACTCGACATTCCTATCATCACTTACGCTGGCAACCCTTACGACATCAACTATGGCACTTCTGGCCTCCTGAAGCCTCTCGCAGTGACTGCTGGTGTGGCTGAAGGCAACTCTCTCACCATCGGTTTCCGCACAGACGGCAACCAGCTCAACAATCTTGAATACACAAACGGTCAGGGAACAGGATGGTTCAAGATTGACAATGTTCACCTCACCTGGGAATCTGAAACAAGAGACTTAAGCTGATGGGCCAGCAGTTCTACACAGCCGATGGCGTGAAGCTGTCTGCTCCTCAGAAGGGTATCAACATCGTGAAGAACATGATGAGCGATGGTAGTGTGACGACTACGAAGGTACTCGTGAAGTAAAACAAAAACCCAAACCTCTGAATTTTCCCATAAGGGTTGATTTCTGAGGTCCCATTACAGGGGGTACACCATGCAGTGTACCCCCTTTTTTGTCAAAAAACGAATTGTTTTTATGATAGATTATAGGATTATTCCGTATCTTTGCAAACGTAAACAAACGTGAAGAATCATTAAATCCGAGAATCGACATGCAGACCATTGAATTATTCCTTGGTGACATCACCACACTCGAAGTTGATGCTATTGTGAATGCAGCCAATCGTTCCCTCCTGGGTGGAGGTGGCGTTGACGGTGCCATTCACCGTGCAGCAGGTCCGCAACTGCTGGAAGAATGTAGAAAACTGAATGGATGCGCAACGGGCGAGGCAAAAATCACCAAAGGCTATGATTTGCCAGCAAAATATGTGATACACACGGTGGGGCCTGTCTATTTCTCAGAGCAACAAAACAAAGCCGAGTTACTGGCCAAGTGCTATCGTAACAGCATGAGAATTGCCAATGAAAACCGCATCAAGACCATCGCATTTCCATGTATCAGCACGGGCGTTTACAGCTATCCGATGGATGAAGCATCGGAAATTGCCATTCGCGAAGTGCGCTATTGCCTCATGCGCTACCGCAAGATTCAGAAAGTAATCTTTTGCTGCTTCAGCCAGCACGACTATGATGTCTATCAACAAAAACTGGAAGAATAATTCGACAAACATCTCATGAACGATACCCTACTCTTTATTCTACAATTTATCATTGGACTTGTGCTCATTCTGAAAGGAGCTGATTTTCTAACCGACGGCGCATCGAGTATTGCCCGTCGGTTCAACATTTCCTCGCTTGTCATCGGACTTACCATCGTGGCGTTCGGCACTTCTGCACCCGAGCTGGTGGTCAGCGTCATCTCCGCCTTAGAAGGGCATACGGAAATGGCCATCGGAAATGTGGTGGGTAGTAACATTTTCAACACGCTTGCCATCATGGGCATCACTGCACTGGTCTTTCCAGTGGCTTGTAGCAAGAACAACATCCGTTACGACGTGCCGTTCTGTCTTGTGGCTTCCATCGCTCTCTTCGCCATGGCAAACGACACATTTCTTTCGAGAGAGGTAAGTTCGGAGAGTGCCATCTCGCGCAGCGACGGTATCACCCTGCTCTGCTTCTTCCTAATCTTCCTCTCCTACTCTTTTGCAATTGCCAAATCGGGGAAAAAGCCCGATGGTATCGCCATTTCTGAGCAAAAGCAGGGTGAAGAAACAGAAGGAAAAAAGGAAATGTCGATGGGTAAGGCCATATTGCTTTTCATGGTGGGACTTGCTGGTCTCATCTTCGGTGGCGACTGGATGGTGGACGGCGCTTCTGGCATCGCCACACTCTTGGGCGTAAGTCAGTCCATCATCGCCCTCACGATTGTTGCGGCTGGCACTTCGTTTCCTGAACTCATCACGTCGGTTGTGGCAGCACGCAAAGGTGACACCGACATGGCAATGGGGAACGTGGTAGGCAGCAATATCTTCAATATCTTCTTCGTGCTGGGAGTTTCCTCCACGGTTGCTCCTCTCAAACTGGGCAACATTCAGATGTTCGATTTCGCCACACTTTTGGCTGGTGCCGTTTTCCTATGGATTTTCTGCAAATTTGGAAAAAGATACCACTACATCACACGTTTCGAAGGGGCTATTCTAACGCTTTGTGCCATTGCCTACTATATTTATAAGGTGCTGAATGCATAAAGTTCCAAAAAATATGCTTAACTTTGCGCCCGTCATCCGAAAAAGATGACGAAACAATCAGCAAACCCTCACGAAAACAACAATGGAGAAAGACTTAACCATCAACCTGGAGAACCTCAGCACCGGTTATCGAGTGAAAGGCAACGACAAGGTAATTAGCCAACATCTGACAGCCGAACTGACTGTAGGCGAAATGACCTGCTTGCTCGGACCTAACGGTGCAGGAAAATCCACGTTGCTGCGCACCCTTTCAGCATTCCAGCCAGCGTTGAGCGGCAAGATTCTCATCGACCAGCGAAGCGTGGATTCCTACAATGCGAAAGACCTCTCGAAGTTGCTCAGTGTGGTGCTGACCGACAACACCAACATCAAGAACCTCACGGTGACGGAAGTGGTGGCCATTGGACGCAGTCCTTACACAGGCTTCTGGGGAAAACTCAACGAGAAAGACAAGAAGACTATCGAGAAATGTTTGCAATGGGTAGGTATCACCGAACTGCAAGACCGCAAGATGGAAACTCTCAGCGATGGCGAGAAGCAGAAGGTGATGATAGCCAAGGCCATTGCGCAGGAAACGCCCATCATCTTCCTCGACGAGCCGACGGCCTACCTCGACTATCCTTCCAAAGTGTCGATGATGATGTTGCTCCATCGCTTAGCTCATTCCCTCAAGAAAATCATCTTCCTTTCCACACACGATTTGGAGCATGCCCTGCAAATTGCCGACAAGATTTGGCTGCTCGACAGCGAGCACGGACTCACCACCGGCATTCCTGAGGACCTCTGCTTAGGAGGCAAAATCGAGGAATACTTCACTCGCCCAGGCATGACCTTCAACCGCGAGAGTTGTACTTTCAGCATTCAGCACGAAGTGGCACGCGAAATCATTTTTCAGGGCAACCCTTCCTCCATTTCCTACCAATTGGCTGCCAAGGCCTTTCTACGACATGCCATTCAGCCCATCGGAAGTATCGAGGAAGCACAGTTCGAAAGCACACGTCCCGACATTGTTGTCTCCATTCCAAAAGAGGGTTGTTACCGACTTTTGGAGAATGGCAAGGAAGTGCTTCAAGTGGAGAAAATTGAGAACATCCTCCCTGTCACTAACTCATACATTGTGAAGAACCAAATCGAAGCTCTTCGCGATGCCGCCAACATGACACCATTCGACTGAGAACAGGCTTGTCATTTATCGTTTAGAGAATCCTGACGAACGCATTTTCCCCTTTTCCGAACATCTTTCCGTCAACTCTAAACACACTAAAATCACCCCCTATTTCGTTTATTTTTAAAATCAAGTTCTTGACTTTAAACATTTTATTGAGCTATATGAAAGAATTGAAAAGATTGATGCTTTTTCTCGCAGCAGCTATCCTCAGCCTCAACATCTCGGCAGTTCCTGCCTTGAAAGTGAAGCAAACGGTGAAGCAAAGCGATGGAACAAGTCTGCAAATCGTCCTTTGCGGAGATGAGAACTTCCACTACTTCAAAACCATCGACGATGTACCTGTCATTCTGAACGACAAGGACAGCTACGACTATGCAACGATGAAGAACGGACGCCTTGTGTCCACCAACATATTGGCTCACGAAGCACATCAGCGCAGCGTGAGCGAAAACACTTTCGTCAACCTCAGCAAGGCAAGCATCAATTCCGACATCCAAACCGTTTGGAACGAACGACTCGCCAAGCGCAATGAGCACCGACTGATACGTGCAGAGAAACGACGCCTTCAGCAAGCATCGGGTGCCAACCGCATCCGCAAGGCTGGTGCCACATCGGGCACTGTGAAAGGTCTGGTCATTCTTGTCAATTTCACCGACAAAAAGATGACTCGCACACAAGCAGAGTTCGACGAGCAGTTCAACAAAGTGGGATACACCAAGAACCGTCACATCGGTTCTGTTCGCGACTATTTCACCAGTCAGAGCTACGGACAGCTCAATATCGAGTTCGACGTTGTCGGTCCATACACCGTGAACAACAACATGGCTTACTATGGCAAGGACGTCGGTCTGGAAGGCGATGATGCACACGCCACTCAGATGGTGTACGAAGCCTGCAAATTGGCTGATGCCGATGTGAACTATGCTGACTACGACTGGGATCACGATGGCGAAGTGGACCAGGTGTATGTCATCTATGCTGGCTATGGTCAGGCACAAGGCGCAGCATCCAACACCATTTGGCCTCACGAGTACGTGCTCGAAGGAGGCGGCTACTATAACACGCGCTTCGACAACACCCGTCTGAGCACCTACGCATGCAGTTGTGAGCTGGCAGGAACCACCGGCACGCGCATGGATGGCATTGGCTCTGCCTGCCACGAGTTCTCCCACTGCTTGGGACTTCCCGACTTCTACGACACAACTCCTTCTGGAGGTAACTTCGGAATGGGTACATGGAGTTTGATGGACACAGGTTGCTATAACGGACCAACTACCACCTACATGGGCTCCGTTCCTGCACCTTACACCTCCTACGAGCGCTGGTTTGCAGGATGGCTCGAGCCTGTCGAACTCAACGAAGGCTGCCAGGTGGAAGGACTTCGCAACATTGTCAGCCACCCAGAAGCATACGTCATCTACAACGATGCCAACCATAACGAATTCTACTTGCTCGAGAACCACCAGAAGAATTCTTGGGACGCTTGTTCCTTCGGTAAGGGTATGCTGATTATGCATGTCGATTACAGCGAAACCGCATGGTATGAGAACACCGTCAACAACGTCTCCACCCGCGAGCGTTGCACCATCATCCCTGCCGACAACAAAAGAAATGTTTATTCTGGCTACAACTATGCCACTACCGACCTCGCTGGCGACCCTTGGCCTGGCAACAAGAAGAACACAGCTCTGACCAATACTTCCACACCTGCTGCCAAGGTTTACAACCGAAACACCGATGGCACCTACTTCATGAACAAGCCTATCACCAACATTGCGGAGAACACCAAGGACTCCACCATCTCGTTCACCTTCAATGGAGGCGTACCAATTGCTGCACCGATTGCCAATGGCAACAAGAACGAAATGTACTTTTTGGATGGCACTTTCACCGCCAAGTGGTCGGCTGTAGATGATGCTGAAAGCTACACTATCGAGTTGCAGGACGCATCCGAAATGGCTCAGCAGATTTTCTCGCAGAACTTCGTCAATTTCAATGCCGACATCACCAATGCGGGCTACGACTTCGCTGCCCAAGGCGTACTCGACACTTACCTTACTGGTGGAAAGGGATGGACTGGCGAAAAGGTCTTCACTGGTCAGGACTTCTACTCCAGCACCTGGATGCTCAAGCTGGGTTCCAGTACAGCTACTGGTTCCATCACCACACCAACCATCAAGGCACCATCTTCGGGCGCCATCACGGTCTATCTGCAAGCACATCCTTTTAACCGCCTCACGTCACTCGACTTCGACATCACCATCTCCGATGCCAATGGCAACGTCATCGACAGTCAGAACTTCAAAAGCACCGACATGGCTTACACCGTCGTGATGAATGCAGAAGTGGACAAGGACTTCAAGGTGACCATCAACACCAACTCGGCACAGAAGCGTGCTTACATCCGCTTCATCAGCGTCTATAATGCAGCACTGACCGAAAGCGAAATCCTTGAGATTGAAGGCAATGACGCTGTGAAATCGATGGCACCAGTCACCACCGAAGGCGACGGAACCATCATCGTGGAGGGAATCACCGACACGGAATACACCTTCACAGGTCTCACATCCACTCGCTACACTTATCGTGTGAAGGCCACCGCAGGTAGTCGCGTTTCCAAGTGGAGCAACAAGGTCACCGTTAATCTCGACCCAACAGGCATCGACCTCATCACTGCCGATGCGCTCGATGGAAACACCCTCGTCGATGTGTTCACCACCAGCGGACAGCTCATCCGCAAAACCACCATGGCCAACTGGAGCCAGTCGCTCCCTCGTGGCACGTACATTCTCCGCACCAAGAACGCAGCGTTCAAATTAGCTCGTTAAACGATAATGAACAAATATCTCAATATCATTCTTCTATTTGTTTTGGGCATGCTCACTCTGCATGCCCAAAACATTTCCATTCGTCCCAACGCTGAAGCCGACACCAGCTCCACGTCTGGCACTGCATACGTCAGTTCCTTGTCCGACGACACCGACACACCCCTTTTCTCCCAACTTAAGGAAGGCGAGAAAGGAGCCGTGTTGGCAGTCCACATCGGCACCGACGACAGCAACGTGAGTGCTCGCACCATCGAACCATTCAACACCCGCTTGCAGAACGAGTTCCCAGAACAGGCTTTTTTCTCCGTCAGCACCTCCACCGAATCCCTCTCGCGCCTGCTCAACGAACTGGCAAAAGACGGTTTCACACACTTACTCATCCAGGCCTCCTTCATTGTGGACGACGTTGAAATGTCTGCACTACGTCAGGAAGTCAACCAATTGCGCAGCGAGTTCATGGACATCCGCATTGGCGAACCGCTCCTCAGCAGCGAGGACGATTGTCAGACGATTGTCAAGGCCATCAGCCATGCCTACGGAACCAAGAACGCCAACCTGCTCTTGGGCGAAGGGACATCGCTCATGACACAGGCATTCAATTCGCCCTACACCTTCATCCAGTACGCCATCTCCTCGCCTTCCATGCTCAAGCAGCTCAAAGGCAACTGGTACGTGGCAACGCTCCATGGCTACCCTACTCTCCACAATGCCATCGAACGGATGCAAGCCGACAAGCAGAAGCGTGTCAACGTCATCACCCTCCTGTTCGCCGACTCCAGCACCATCCGCAACGAAGTGTCGGAAACCATCAACCAGCAACTCGGTGCAGCTGGGTTCAAGACATCGGCCTCCCTCCATTCCTTAGGCGAACTGCCCGAAGTCATCGACACATTCATCCAGCATGCCCGTCATGCAGCCACGCATCGCAGCGTCTCCCCTGTAGAAGAGAAATTCTCAAAATACATACTCCATTAAAAAACAACAACAAACTATGAAAACAAGTAAAATCATCTTCCTCCTCCTCGCCTTCGCACTCAACATTCAGGCACAGGAGCAACAAGCACAGCCCACGTTGGAATTTGTCATGGAGCTGCGTGTGAAATTAGACCAGCCTTACTCCGTCGGAAAAACCGCACGCGGACAGCGCAACATCATCCCCATCACAGGCGGCACCTTCGAAGGGCCAAAATTCAAAGGCGAAATACTCAGTGGAGGCGCTGACTACCAACTGACAGACGAGAACACACATCGAACAGAAATCGAAGCCATCTATAGCATCCGAACCGACGACGGTGTAAACATCCATGTGCGCAACGCAGGACTCATCCTTTTCAATAGCAACGGAGCATACTTTGTCACCACACCACGTTTCGAGGCTCCACAAGGAAGCAAATACGACTTCCTCAACAATGCCATCTTCGTCTGCAAGCCAGGTCCGCCAGCCAATGGTAGCCTTTCCCTTATGATTTGGATGGTGAAGTAAGCATTCCCCACTTCAAGAACAATCTAAGTTACAGTAGAAACCCACACCCGTTGTCAGAACCCAGCTTCTTTGCTTTCGATTCTGACAACGGGTTTCTTTTTATCGGGACATTGGATTGCTTTTGATGCAACGCTTAAGGGGATTGTCTGAAGCGCTCATTTGGATTTAACTAGTTGTCGAACGTTCGGCATCGAATCGTCGAGCCTTCGGCGTTGCGATGGCGAAGGTTCGGCATGAAAATAGCGAGGGCTCGCCACTTTAGTTGAATCGAAGAAATGATTGGCTTTCGCCGAACTAAAGGTTCAGTTCAATTAAAGGGGAGTGCCAGTACATTCGAAGCATTGCTTGTCGCTTTCTTCAATACGGTCATACAGGTGAAGTTGAGTTATTATAGAAACAGAAACAAGAAAAGGAAGGAGCAGGAATAACAATCCTGCCCCTTCGGGAATCAATCATCTAATCTTTATGCTGTATTGAGAGTTATTTATTCTCCCCGTTCTTTTTGCCCACCTCAGTCGTCGATGTGGAGCAACTTACCGTTGCTGTTGAAATGCAGGTCGATGTCGTTGGACAGTTCAACTTCGAAGCCTCGGCGCTCCTTGTCTATCTTCACGACTCGAGTACCAGGGAAGTGCGTCTTCACATACTCTGCAATGGTTGCGGGAACGAGGTGTGCTGGAACTGCGTTGAAGTGGCAATCCACCTTGTCCCATGTGCCGCCGTTGTCGAAATCAATCTCCACGCCGTTGTCCAGACGAACTT
>CADBXS010000104.1 GCA_902798705.1 uncultured Bacteroidales bacterium | reverse complement strand
ATCGATGCACAGACATATCAATTACTTCTTGTGAGCAAAGCTGTAGGCGGTCGGCTGCAGACCCTCGCCAACAACTTCAATCACAGTTTACTCAAATCCAGAATCCTTATGATGAAAAAGAAACCAACCCCCAAAGCAGCTGCACTGAAATCCCTTTGCCTGCTGCCCGTCGTTGTCTTTTCTATAACGACTTTTGCCAAAATCATACCAGCTGATGCACTGGAAGAAGCCCCAGCCGACAACCATGAGTTTACATCTGCGAAAATAGAATCTTCCGAAACGGCTCAACCTCTTGTTGAAGAACAAATCCCAATTCCTGAAGCTGAAGCAGAAGTACCTACCACCACCGATCAACCCAAGCCATTTACCTTGCATTTGGTCGTGGATCAATATGGGCGTATTCTCGGCTTCTCTCACGAAGGTGAACCACCCGCATCTCATCCGCAAGTCTTCCCCATTGGCTACATCTTTATTGATGGTCGCGAGGCTACTCTTGAGGAAGCCATGAACTACAAGTCCTATGAACCATTTGAGATTATCAAGAACCCTCAAGGCTCTGAAAAGTGGAACTTCAAGGACAAGCAGGGCATCGTGAACTTCAAGACGAACCAGGATGACGTAGTTTTTACCATTTGCGAAGAGATGCCTCAGTTCCCTGGCGGAGAAGTAGAAATGATGAAGTTCATTGCGATGAACATCAAGTATCCGAAAGAAGCATCGGAAAAGGGCGTGCAAGGCAGAGTGCTGGTGCAGTTCATCGTTGAGAAGGATGGACGACTGACTTCGCCAACCGTAGCAAAAATCACAGGCTTCGATGATGTACCTTGCGACACTGCCATCGTAGTCAATGCCTATAATATGTCTGAGCAAGAGCGTAAGGAGTTCGATGCTTTTAATGCAGACTTAGAAGCTGGTGCCCAAGCACTGAAGGACGAAGCCATCCGAGTTGTCAAACTCATGCCAAACTGGCAACCAGGCAAACAGCGAGGCAAGGCAGTTCGTGTGAAGCACACCATCCCAATCATGTATCGATTGCAATAGAAAACAAGTGAACTAACCTGTAAAACCGCACATCGATTTTGCTTCCTTGTGCGGTTTTTTTATGAAAATCGCTTTGTAAACAATTTGCAAACTCCGTTTTTTGCGAAATACTCCTGCATTTGCTAATTTTGCAGACACAAAAATGAAACAAAACGACAAGCATTTAACACAATGAGAAAGATTGGTCACAGAATATTAGTAGCAAGCACTCTTGTTTGGATGGCATTGTCCTTCGGCCTTCTAATGTCTTGTTCGAAAGCGAAGGAGAAGCGAGAGAACACATTGCAAGGCGCATGGATTCTCAAACAATATGTCAGTCCTGAAGGCTATGTGTTTCCCCGAACAGAAGATGGAAAAATGCAGTGCCGCATCTACAACAACGACAGCATTTGCTATGAGTGCGAAATGATGTCGTCCATTTCGGGCAGCTTCATTCGACCCAACGATAAGTTCGGCATCACCTTCATCAACAAGGGAGGAGGCGAGTATCTCTACCTGGAAGAAGGAGACCCCCACCCACTTCAGTTTGAGAACGACACAACCATCGTCATTCAGTTTTATGGAAGAAAATACACATGGATTCGTGCGTCGCAAATGTCGGAAAACGAGCAGAAGGACATTATCAGCATGATGGATAACGAGGAATGGGATGCCGAGAATGAAATGCAGAAGTACGTGCTTTCCGTGACGGAACGAAAACTGAAAACAGTAGAACATGCGTTCGGCTACACCATCATTTTTGTTGTCCTGCTCGCATCCTTCATTATTTATTATATTCTCAGGACACGAAAGCGCAATCGGCATCTGAAGCAACAATTGGCACAAATCATGGAGATGCGAACCCAGCGTCTCCTACCCGTTCAAAAGGCATTGGAGGAAGTGGAGCATGAGTTTCTCTATTCCGATTACTATATCAATTTGCGCAAACAAATCGCATCGGGTGCTACCCTGAGCCAAGAGGAATGGGACGAACTGGAACAACGCATCAATCCTGTCTATCCAGGCTTCACCAACAAGCTTTTCAACCTCTGTCCCTTGTCGGTTCTCGAATATCATGTCTGCTTGCTCATCAAGTTGCACGTCCCTCCTACAGAGATGGCAAGCATATTGTGCAAAGACAAGAGCAGCATCAGCGCCATCCGAAGCCGCCTCTATAAGAAAGTCTTTCAGCAGAAAGGAAGCTCAAAACTATGGGATGAATTCGTGCTTTCTCTTTAGTTTGTTACTAAAAGTTTTGCTTTTAGTCCATCCCCCATCCTCACATCAGCCTCCTTATTTCTTCGCCTTATTCAGCTTTTTAGAAATAGCGAGGCTTCTTTTGAGTTCCTTCGGAATATCAGGAATGTGGTGGTCGATGATGTATTGGTCCAATTCCTCACTGGTCATGCTGGCTTTGCTCTTTTTGCGGGCTTTATAGCTTTTCTTGGCTTGCTTGTATTGCTCCTCCGTGAGATATTCCGCCTTGGCGGTTCGGAAATCGATAACCCCTCGCATGTCCATGTTCATTTTAAGAATCCTTGTCTTGCAGCGGAAGGACAAGGAATAGTATTGCAGATGGGATTGCGAAATATAATCCAAGTCATCGTAACTATAGATGGAAGAGGCTTTTGCTTCGTTGAATCGGAATTTCGCTAACAGCATGTTGATGGTTTTCACCGTGTCGGGAGCGATAAGGTCGAAATTCGTAAAGAGAACATGGTTCGTTGTGTCGATGGAAAGGTTACCCACCACATCCTTCTTGTGAAGAATTTTCCTATAATTGCTTTTACCCTCCAATGAATGGCGTTTTGAACTACGAACCATTTCGATGTAGGATTTGTTTTCGGGGAGGAGGACAAATCTGTCTTTCCGACTTGCCACCATTTTTCCCGTTTTGCCATCACGTGCCACCAAGTCCATCCATTCTGGCTCCTTCTTGCTGTTGTTGAGGAAGAAGTACAGTTCGGTGATACCGTCATAGTATTCACTGACGGGGTCATCGGCGTTTGAGAGGAAATAGTTGCGAAGAAATCCCGTGAGGCGGATACAATAAGGTTTGGGAATCTGCACCACGGCTTCGTTAATCTCGAAACTGATGGGTGCCATATCGATGCGCTCAGGGAGCTTGCCGACCTCCACCGTCACGGGGTTGTATGCCACATGCGAGATATTGAGGGTTTTCGACTCTTTCAACTCGGGCAAACGTCCTTCTGTATCGGTGAGTCCCAAAAATTCACCCTTTTCATTGATGACATGGGCGTAAATGACTGGATTATCGGCACCTTTCTCCATGACAATTTGTGCTGCAACATCAAAAACTGAAGCACAGCACAGAAAAAGGGAAACGAGCGACCACTGGAAAAATCTTTTCATCTTGTAAGCTAATTAAATTATTTTGCTTGCAAAGTTACAAAAAATAATTGGAAAAAAGGAAAAAGAGACAAGTAATCGCTTGTTGAGCATAGAGCGATGCCCCAAAACCTTTATTTCGGCGAAGCCAATTGATTGACATTTAGTTTACATGGCAAATGCCAACTATTTGCAAACCCAGAAATTTGGATTTGTTGCCACTAACCCACTATCTTTGCAGCAAATCTGAAAAAGTTCAACATCATCCATTCAGAAACTACATGAAAAAAACATCTCTCAAGCTTTTGTCAGTATTGATTGTTCTGACATCTTTGTTTCTGAGCTCATGCGACACACCACAGTCCATTGCCTGGACCCATTATTATTGTGCAGTCGATGCCATGAAAGAAGGTAATCTCGACAAGGCGAAGCATTTCTTGGAGATGGTCGATAAGAACCGAGACCGTGTACTTGCAGCCAAGACAGATTCACTGATGAAAGTGATAGAAGAAGAAATGAAAAATCACACTTTCAGTGATAATTAATCAACATAAAAAACCTACATCATTATGAAAACAACTGATTTCAAGCGCCTCGTCGGAATGCTCACCCTTCTCGTTCTGACTATTGCAAGCGCTCAAGCACAACAGAAGGCAAAAATAGCAGACAAGGAACTCGTCGGCGTGTGGTTGATGGAATCCATGCAGTACGAAGGTGAGAAGAAGATTGAATGTGGAACCAATTACACCCAATGCAAGGTATTCGGAGCCAACGGAGAGTATGCCTGTGCCGAAGTGGTCAAGCAGAAAGATGGCACCTATGTGATTCTTCCGCATGAGTACGGCACTTACACCTTGAAGGATGGAGTTTATACGGAAATGGGACGTGCACCTTACAAAGGCAATTTCGAGTGGGTGGACAAAACCCATTTCAAGGGACAATGGAAGAATCGCCACGACGTATGGAAGAAGTCGCTCAACATGCCCGAAAAGCTTACCAACTACATTGTTGATAAGTGCAAGGCAAATCAAGCGCCTGGACCAGAGATTCAACAGCTCATCGGAAAGCACATGTTCAAGTAGCGCTGCTTTCTCCAGGCCCAAAGGATTGACTGTATTAGAATAGATACCGAAAAAGTCTCCAGGAGGCAGTTAGACAAATTAAGTTAGTAATATAAATGCGCAAACTATAGTTGGCTTGCCACAGCTCGTGAGAGTAGTGGCAAGTTTTTTTTGATGTTTTTTTTGCCGTTCTGTGTTACAAAAGCATTACTTTTGCGTTTATATAAACAGAGCATCAAATCAGAGGAAATGAGCGAGGACATCATCACATCGGCATTTGTCAAGTTGCGGAAGAAATTTCTGCGATTCGCACAGGGTATGCTCCCCTCGCAGGAGGATGCCGAAGATGCCTTGCAAGATGCGTTCATTCGTCTGTGGCAACGAGAGGAGCAACTCGAAACGGAGCAAGATGTGGAAGCCATGACCGTGACAACACTTCGTCACATAGGCATCGACCGATGGAGAAGAACGTCCACTTCTGCTTTTCCTAACAAGGCAGTGGAAGACGCACAAGCCGAAGAAGCCAACCTCACCCGAGCTTCGTTACATCAGTACGCAGCCGAAGAGGCAGAACAAGAGGCACGGGAACGTCTGCAACACATGGAGGCATGGATGGAACGGGAACTGACACCCCAGCAGTTGGAAATCATTCGCCTTCGAGAATACGAGGAACGCTCCTACGCTGAAATCGCCTCTTTGCTCCACATGACAGAGACGGCTGTGAGAATGCAATTGTCGAGAGCAAGAAAAAGAATCAGGCAGATGTGGCAAAGTGGAAATAGAGAGTGAGGACATCGTCCCCCAAAAGAAATAGAAAACAACAACCAATAAGGAATATGAACAAAGACTGGCTTGACATAGTGAACCGTTACTTCGAGGCGCAGACAAGCGAAGAGGAAGAACGCCTGCTGAAGCGCTTTCTGGTTTCGGAAGAAGCGCAAGGTGCGGAGTTCGACGAGGCTCGTGCCGTGATGGGACTGTTTGCTGTGGCAAAAAAAGATTACCATGCGGAGCAAGTGGCCAAGACTCCAACGAGGCACATCCCTTACAAGTGGCTGTCGGCAGCCGCTGTAGTGGTCTTGGTGGTGGCACTCTGGTGGAACAGGCAGGAGAAGCCCAACTACTATGCTTGCATCGATGGCGTGGAAACCACCAACCGCCAGAAAGTGGTGGAAGCCATGCACCGCTCTATGGAAAGCGTGCAGCTGGATGCTTCGACCGAAGACATCGTCAGCAGGCAATTAGGCGAAATGTTCGACGTTCTCAACGATGATAATTAAGATGCGTATGAAAAAGATTCTTTTATGCTTGATATGGATGAGTTGCCAACTCTGCATCGGCAACTGGCAACTTGGCATTGCAGACTGCATGGCGCAGAAGCATACGAGTGTGGCAAGGCAGTTCGATGGTTCCATGCCTTATTACCATCTGCTCGACCGCGTGGTGATTGAGGGTGGAGAGGAACTGAATGCCTACAAACTGTCGCTCTACAAGAGTGTGACGGTGAAGGAAAATGCCTTCACCCCCAAGGAATTGGCCCAACAGGCTTTCAAGGACATGGAGCACGACGTGGAGGAGGCTGCCAAGAATGCTCTGCTGAAGGAAGTGGGGCACAAACAAGGAAAACTCTATTATGCCTTCCTCATGATGCGAGATTGCTACATCTTCTATCAGAACGCTTCACTGCGTAAAGATGGCAAGCGGGAAGCAACCATCGTGTATATGGAGGGACAGAAGAACTCCAGCATGAGCATGAGTGAACTGAAAAGAATGTTTAAAAAGAAGTAAATTTAAGTACAAAGTACAAAGTACAATGTACAACGTAGTAAAACTTAAAAACTCAAAAACTTAACTTATACAATCGCATGAAAAAGTTTTTAACAGTGATGGCATTGCTCATGATGGCAGGCAGTGCAAAGACCTTGGCTCAAGACACAGAAGAAGTGGTGATACTGAACCCCAAGCAAGTGTATATTCAAAAGACGGATTCGTCGATGACGGTGGAAGTGCAAGGAAAGCACGACGACCCGAACTATGTCTATAAGAAATCGATGAAGCTCGACAAGGCTGCAGCTGAGAATGCTGTGGATGTGACGGAGGAGTTCAACTTCCATTTGCCTTTCACATCATCGTCGAATTCATCGAGAAAAAACGAACATTCCAATGAGATTCATTCGGCTGCCTTCCGAGTGGGATTCAACTCCGCCATCGGTGCTCCACAGGGACTCAGCACCAACATGGCAAACTCGTGGGAAATTGGTTTCAGTGCTGCCGACTGGTTCTTTCTCAAGAAAAACAGGAAAGTGAATTACAGTGTGGGACTGTGGTTCAACTGGAAGAACTTCCGCATGACCGACAACAAGCGTTTTGTCATCGACAATTCGGACGTGGTGCTGTCGGATTATCCTGCAGGCGCTGATATTCTGTTCTCACGCTTGAAGATTTTCAGCTTGTCCTTCCCTTTGCAAGCACATGTCAATCTCTCGCATGGTTGGCACATGGGATTTGGCCCTATCCTCAATATCAATACGCATGGAAGTCTGAAGACTCGCTACAAACTGGATGACGAGAAATTTCTTGACAAAACGAACAACATTCATCAACAGCCCTTCACGGTTGACTTCCAAGCTGTGCTGAGCTACAAGCACTGTGGTGCATACGTGAAGTGGTCGCCATGCAATCAACTTCGCACGACCCACGGACCAAAGTTCCAAGGCGTCAGCACAGGTCTGTTGCTCTTCTACTAAAACTAAGAACCTTCGGTTCGACGTAAGTCAATCTTTCCTTCGATTGTGCTGGTACTTTCCTTCAATTGTACTGGCACATTTCTTTGATTTTACTAAAATGTCGAGCCCTCAACGTTTTTCTCCCGAACCTTCGTTATCGCAACGCCGAAGGCTCGCCGTTTCGATGCCGAGCCTTCGGCAACTAGTTGAATCCCCATACGTGCTTCGTGAAATCCCCAAACGTGCTTCGTGAAATCCCCAAACGCGCTTCGTGAAATCCCCAATGCTTCACCAAAGGCATCTGCACAGGCATTTTGCTGTTCCATTAAATCTGTATAATGGCCATCATTTCGTATGTCCACCCAACAAAGAAGTACTGATTATTTTCGCACTATCGCTAAAATAAAGTATCTTTGCAAGCGAAAAACGATCAATCGATATTCGTAAAAAATCATTATTATTATGAAAAAGCTGTTTTTATTGATGCTGATGGTGGCTACGTTTGCTCATGCATCAGCGCAGACAAAGAAAGTATCGGTACTTGGCGATTCTTACTCCACTTTCATTGGCGTCATTCCTGCCAATTACGCCACTTTCTATCCCAATGACCGCAACGATGTAAAAGAGGTGGAGCAGACCTGGTGGAGCCTCTATGTCAAGGCAAAGGGCTACACATTGGAGAAGAACGATTCGTGGGGCGGCACAACCATCTGCGGAACTGGATACGGCAGAATGGATGCGTCGCGCAACAACTTCATTTCCCGTGTGGATAGTTTAGGCAATCCTGACATCATCTTTGTTTTCGGAGGCACCAACGATGCTTGGGCAAACTCACCCATCGGTGAGTACCAGTACTCGGATTGGACAAAAGAGGACTGCAAGAATTTCCGCCCTGCGCTTGCCTGCTTGCTCGACATGCTGAAGAAGCGTTATTCCAAGGCAACAATCTGTTG
>CADBXS010000103.1:9950-12591 GCA_902798705.1 uncultured Bacteroidales bacterium | reverse complement strand
AAAATTAGGCACTTGACCAAATTTTACGAGTTATAAAATGTTAATTTAATTAATTGATTCTCAGACTATTATACGTATATTTAACGAAGTATTGTTATAATATAATTGAAGAAAAATTAAAGAAATATAAAAACAATTAGCTGGAGAGTATTACTTATTTTTTTATTGTAATTTTGCAGCATGATGAAAAAGCTATTACTATTGGTATGCACAGCGATGTTTGTAGCATGCCCTGGCTTCGCCAAAAAGAAGAAGGTGGTGCCACCAAAACCTGCGCCTAAGCGCGAAGTGAGAAAACCTGCTGCACGTGGTCTGTTCAATGTGCAACGACACAAGGAGGACTGGTACCTGCAAGTGCCTGACTCGCTCTTAGGTCGTCCGTTCTTGGCCAACACCCGTTTTGTGAGTACACCTGTGGAAGCAGGTCTCTATGGTGGTGAATTGGCTAATTCGCAAGTGCTCTATTGGGAACTGCACGGCAAGCAGCTTCTGCTCCGCAGTATGATTTATGAAGTGGAAGTGGGTGCCGACCAAAGTATCGCTCAGGCGGTTCGTGCTTCGAACGAAGACCCTATCGTGGCTTCCATCCGTCTGGACTCCGTGGAAAGTCGTCGCGACACTACTCGTGCTGACAAACCGATGATGTACAGTGTGAAGGTGAACGATCTCTTCAAAGGCGACAACTCGGTGCTGAGTTTATCGAGTTCGCGCAAAGAGTCGATGGGACTCACGGGATTGAAACCCGAACTGAGCTACATCGACACTATCATGACGTTCCCTATCAATACGGAAATCGTGACGGTGAAAACCTATAGCGCGAAGACCACGGGCCGCATACCTTCGGCTCGGGAAACGGGACTTGCCACACTGCGCCTGCGCACGTCGTTTGTGCTGTTGCCAAAGGAACCAATGCGCTATCGCCAGTTCGACCCTCGCGTAGGTTATTTCGCTTCTTCCTTCCGCAAGTATTCTGACGAACAGCAGCATGTGGAGAACCGTACCGTGGCTGCTCGTTGGCGATTGGAACCAAAGGAAGAGGACATGGAGAAATACCGCAGGGGTGAACTCGTGGAACCAAAGAAGCAGATTGTATATTACATCGACCCTGCAACGCCTCAGCAATGGCGCAAGTATCTCATTCAGGGTGTGGAGGACTGGAACGAGGCATTCAAGGAAGCTGGTTGGAAGAATGCCATCGTGGCGAAGGAATGGCCGAACGACTCGACCATGAGCCTCGAAGATGCTCGCTACAGTGTAATTCGCTATCTCGCTTCGCCTATCTCGAATGCTTATGGTCCACATGTGAGCGACCCACGTTCAGGAGAGATTTTGGAAACCCACATCGGCTGGTATCACAACGTAATGCAACTGGTTCACGATTGGTACATGGTGCAGGCAGGTGCTGTGGATAAGCGTGCGCAGAGCTTGAAGTTCGACGATGAACTGATGGGACAGCTCATCCGTTTCGTTTCGTCGCACGAGGTGGGACACACCCTCGGTTTGCGCCACAACATGGGTGCTTCGTTTGCTACGCCTGTAGAGAAGTTGCGCGACAAGAAATGGGTGGAGGAACACGGACATACGGCTTCTATCATGGACTATGCCCGCTTCAACTATGTGGCTCAACCTGAGGACAACATCAGCGAACGCGGCATCTTCCCTCGCATCAACGACTACGACAAATGGGCTATCAAATGGGGCTACACCTATTTCCCTGATGCCAAGGACGAGAAAGAAGAGCGATTGGCTCTCAACAAGAAGACCATCGAGGCGCAGAAGAATCCTCGTTTGTGGTTTGGTGGCGAAGGTGGCGACAACGACCCTCGTGCCCAAACTGAGGATTTGGGCGACGATGCCATGAAAGCCAGCGATTATGGCATTCGCAACCTGAAGCGCATCATCAAGCAACTCCCTCAGTGGGTACACGAAGAAGCTGACATGGGCAATAACCTTTCCACTGCCTACAACAGTCTGATAGGTCAGATGCGTCGCTACGTGGGACATGTATGCCGCAACATCGGTGGTGTGTATCACAACTACAAGAGTGTGGAAGAGGAAGGAAGTGTGTATAGGATGGAAGAGAAGGAGCGCCAGCGTCGTGCCTTGATATGGCTCGACAAGAATGTGCTGGTGGAACCTCATTGGTTGATTGCTGAGCCTTACATCACTCGTTTGACTCAGAACCCAGAACGAATGATTCAGCCATTCGCCGACCAAGTCATTTCTTCGCTCTGTTCGTCTGGCACTTTCAGAAATCTTGCTTCCAACAGTTTCGACAAGAAAAGCTATCAGCCTGAAGACTACATTACCGATCTCATCAATGTGCTTTTCCGTGAGACGGCTACTGGCGAAAAGCTCTCCTCATGGCGTCGTTACGTGCAGCGCAATGCCGTGCAGCGACTCCTGAAGGACGAAGCAAATGTGCTCAACGATGATGCTCATCCTTTCATGATCAGCATCATCCGCCGCATCCAGTCGCGCATCAATGCAGCCAAAGCTTCCGACAGTGTAACCCGTTCACACTATCAAGACTTAGCACAACAAATAAAAATGCACTTTGAAAAATAAATAAGCCCCCTCCCGTCCTCCCCGAGGGAAGGAGAAAAAAAGTTACTCCGCCATTGGAACAATCCTTTATGGA
>CADBXS010000103.1:0-9850 GCA_902798705.1 uncultured Bacteroidales bacterium | reverse complement strand
ATAATCTCCTCCCCTCGGGGAGGCTGGGAGGGGGCTTGGGGTCCTTCTTTTTACTCAAACACCACATCCATGATTTCAGCCAAGTCGTTCTCGTTCTTGATAAGTACCGAACGAGAACCGTCCGCTTGTTCCATGCCAACGATGGAGAGCAGTTCGAGTTGGCGAAGAATCACTTTTGTGCGCTCTTCATCGAGCTTAAGTTTGCTTTGCAGAAGGATGGCATCTGCATCTTGGTAGTGAACTACCATCTTAGCACTGTCAGCCAAACGAGGGTCGAGTTGTCGGAGTTCGGGCGAGTTCTTCACCTTATCGCGCAACTGCTCCTTCATGATGTCGGTGATGGATGACTGGTTGGCGTATGAAAGTTCTGGTATGTCGTCATCGTCCGTGATTTTACCCTTCTTCTGAGTCTTTCCACCCTTTTTCGTGCCACCCAACGAAGGAATTTCATCGGAGCTGTCGTCTTCTTTCTTTTTCTTGAAGAAGAGAACCACCAGCAACCAAACAATCAGAATGCCTATGCCAGCATAAATCAGATAGGATGCCATAGGGAACTGGTCTTTATACTGATTTCCTAACATGATGCAACCCACACCCACAATCATCAGCAACAAGTTCGTTGTGCTATTGCTTTTGTTGTTCTTTCCCTTCTTCGTATTCGAACTACCACCAATCTTCTTGTTGTAGCTCACACCCGTGCCAGGAATGCCTGCATTGACTTTGGCTCCGTTGGGACCGATGTTGATTTTTGCACCTTGCGGACCTATCGAAATGCTTGGCCCACTCTTTGTGATATTGAGGTAAACACCTGGAAATATCTTGATTCTCTTATTGACTCTTACACCCACGATGAAAAACAGTTAAAAGTGAAAAATGAAAAGTGAAAAATTATTTCTCTTGCAAATGTAATGGTTTTCTTTGAAATTAATTAAAAATTAATCATTAAAAATTGAAAGAGCCAAGGTGTACCCCTCATTTTTACTTTTTACTTTTTCATTTTTAATTTTCAATCTGTGCTTACTTCACTTTCTCGAACACAGGAATGTGCTCCAGCGTGGCTGGCAACTGGATGGTTTGTCCACCATCATAGTGCTTGCCCGTGAAATAATCTTTCCAGCCCTGTGGATGTTTTGGCAAATAGACTGAAACATCACCATCTGAGAGGGACTGATACACAGGACAAACAAGCAAATCATGACCAAACATATATTCCGTTTCCTGAGCCAGTGCTTTCTCGTCGTTAGGGAAATCGAACAAGAGTGGACGCATCAAAGTACCACCCTCCTTTGCCACGAGTTCTGCCTCCTTTTTAATATAAGGAAGAAGTTTGTGGCGCAGACGAATCTGTTCCACGAAAAGTCTATATGTCTCAGGCTGGTAGTTCCAAGGCTCGGTGTTGCTCATATAACCATGCACACGCATCAATGGCAGGAACACCGAAGTCTGAATCCATCGAATCATGCGCTCCTGATAATCCTTATCGTTGTATTGATTGCCTGGACGGAAGAAACCGCCTGCATCGTAAGTCCACCAAGGAATACCTGTTGACATGAGTCCGAGTCCACCCACAATCTGACGACGCAACGTTTCCCAATCATTGCCCACATCGCCCGACCACAAGGCTGCTCCATAGCGCTGAATGCCAGGGAAACCCGAACGGGTGAGGATGAAGTTATGGCTTCCTTCATACACCGTCTTACAAACCATCAAAGGATAGACATTGCGGACCATTTCGCCTGGCAATGTACCATTCCACACTTTCCTTCCTTCCAAGTCGTCATTTTCAGGTTCCGTAGCATCTTGCCACCAGCAATCGATGCCTGTTGGAATCAGTTTTTCCTTGAAGTTCTTCCAGTAGAAAGCAGCAGCATCGGGATTGAAGAAATCAATCCAGTCCGTATTTGGAATGTAGTAGCCTTTGCTTGCCGTTTCCTTACCCAAAGTAGAATTGCGGTCAATCTTCGACCACACACTCAGCATCAGTCGCACATTCATCTGATGGAGCGTGTCCATCATGGCAGTAGGGTTTGGATAGTGGTCCTCATCAAACTGCATGGAGTTCCATCCGTGCTTGCCCCACCATTGCCAGTCTTGCACAATCAAGTCGAGCGGAATATTCTCCTTCTGAAAACGACGAGCTGTAGCAAGAATTTCATCCTGACTATGGAAACGCTCACGACAATGGATGTAGCCCAATGCCCACTCTGGCATAGGAGAAGCAGCACCCGTGAGGCGACGATATGTAGCGATGATTTCATCGGCAGTTCCTGTGAAGATAGTAAAGTCAACACATTCAGCCACAGGCGAACGGAACGTAGTGATGTCGTCAATCTTGTCCCAATAAACAGATGGCTTGTCACCTTGATTGCCTTGCACAACAATAGTGTGGCGACCCTTCGTGAGATGTACCTTCGTGGATGTTGTTGGTGGCAACCACACATTATTCATATTGATAATGACTTCGTCGTCAATCGACAACCAATGCTTGCGAGCCATCTTCTGTCCCACATCGAGGAGGATGGTGTAATCGCCAGCCTTCTCAACGTTGATAGTTGCAGAATAGGAGTTCTGGCGACGCACTTCCCTACGGTTTCCCGTAGTGGTTGTCACATCCACCACTTCGCCTTTCGAGTCTTCACTTTGCTTCACAGCCTCCAACTGAACATGATTACTGCAAGGATTGAATTCTGTCATTCCATAGTTGTTCCAAAGAATGGCATAACCCTTGCTCGACATCATCATAGGAATGGAGATTTGCGTGTTCACCTGAGTGAGTCGGCGAGTCAATCCATACACATTCGAAACACCGTCCTGGAACTGTCCTAAGCCATACTGATATTCAGTACCTTTCAATGGTGACTTGAAACTCAGTTCAGCAATGTTGGTGGATTCACCCTGCACAGACGAAGGTTTGAGCGACATGTCAACACTCTTGAAAATGACCTTTCCTTTCGCATTTCGTATGGTCACATTACCTTTCTTATCGACAAAAGCTTTTATGCCATTACTTGACTTATAGCTATAAACTTTGGCATAAGCTGGAGTCAAAAACTCTGGTATAAAACTCTTAGAATCATTGACATATACCCACTCTGGCAACTTCGATACTTGTGGTTTTCCATACTTAATACGCACTGCATTCTCTGCCAAAGGTATTATTTCTGCCTGTTGTGCACTCATGGAAGCACAACCCAATAAGCATAAACCTATTAATAATAAATTTTTCTTTATCATAGATGATATTATTTATGAAGGATTTAAATGATTTTCAATTTGCAAAAGTAAGGATTTTCTTTCAAATAAACATTGGATTAAGCAATTATTGAATAGGACAAAACTATCAAAGATGTATTTTTTATCAGGGATTTTAAGGATTTAAAGGATAATTCTAAAGATATACATCATCTCCATCAATGAATTTTTTATCAAGGATTTAAAGGATTTTTCAAGTTAGATTATTCAATAATATATTATGTATTTCAATAATAATCCTTATAATCCTTTAAATCCTTGATAAAACTCATTTCCCTGATAAACCTCTACTCCATGACCCTTGTTGAAAACTCTGATGAAAAGTGTTGAAAACTTTTTGGAAAAAAATAATAAATATTTTTGGTGGTTTCGGATGAGTTGCTGGTATAATTTTCATTCTAAATTCCAAAAGAAATTATTGTTTTTTATAAAATTCTTTTCATGCTGTTTTCAACACAATTATCGTCTTCTAAGCTCAAATTTTTATCAACAATGGAAGTTTTCAACACATTGTCAATAAAGTTCATAACTCACCATCATTTCAGTACTTTACCTCTTTCAAAACTGTTGAAAACTGGTAAAAACTCAATCATCTCAAATTAATAACTTAAAAAGCAAATTTTTTAAAATAAACTTATCCACACTTTCCACAGACAATCATCATCAACAAAAAAGTTTCAAAATTTAAAAAATAAATATTTTATTAAAAGAATTTGTGGATGGTGTGGAAAACTAAAATTAGGTTTTAAGACAGTTCTTATGGGGATTGACTGAAGTGCATTTGGGGATTGACTAAGGCGTTTATTTGGATTTAACTAGTTGCCGAAGGTTCGTTATCGTTCCATCGAGCCTTCGGCGTTGCGATAGCGAAGGTTCGCCGTGTCAACGTTGAGGGCTCGGCATTTGAGTTCAAGCGAAGAAAAGTTTTAGTAGAATCAAAGTAGAACTGGTGTATTTTACAAAGTCTATTTCAAGTTAGATTTATCGAATGACTACATATAATGACGAATTATTATTCAATCAGTAAGTAATTTCCAAAAAAAAACTTAACTTTGCACCAAATTATATATAATAAGGTATCATTTTAAGGATAAAAAGAATCATGAAAAAATTTTTTACTCTTATTGCATTATATGCAATATCATCTTGTGCTGTGATGGCTCAGGATCAAATTCAAAATGGTGGTTTTGAAGACTGGGGTTTGGATGCAAGAAATACTCCAAAAGAAGGAGAAACTGTTTCTACCAAGGTTTCAGAACCACGCTACTGGCATTCATTCAGTAGTGCTTATGGTTTTTTTAAAGGTTTCGCAGGTAATCATTGTTTCATCAGTACTGATGCTCACAGTGGAAATTATAGTGCTTGTATTAAGGCAACTACAACAATATTTGATGATATAACTGCTAATGGAACATTAACAACAGGACGTCTAAAAGCAGGTTCTTCAGATGCTAATAGCCCAGAAAACCACTCAGAACTTGACATGAGCAAAAAAGATGAAGACCGTAATAAAGATCCATACTATCAGGTAATGACCAGTCGTCCTGATTCCATTGTTTTTTGGGTGAAGTATTCTACAGGAAAGACTGGCACTACAGCTAATATGAGTGCATACATCACTGATGGCACTTATTATCAAGCTCCTGAAGATAAGACTTACAACAATAAGGTTGGATGGGCTGAAAATCCAAACATCGCTCCATGCACAGAATGGACTCGCATCAGCGTACCATTCACCTATGCTGACAATGGTCTTGAACCTCAAGCTATCCTCCTTACCTTTTCTACCAGTGCCACACCTGGAGGCGGTGCTGGTAATGAAGTACTTTATGTGGATGATGTAGAACTTATCTATTTAAAGGATGATGTGAAGAAGGGAGATGTTAATGGAGACGGTCAAGTAGATATTTCTGATGTTGTTGAACTCGTTAATATCATTCTTGGAAGTGCAGAAAATGCTGATAATAGTAGTGCTGACGTGAACGGTGATACAAACATTGATATTTCCGATGTAGTTGAACTCGTCAATATCATTCTTGGAAACTAATTCGTAGTAAAGTAAAAGAAATAAATATGAAAAAAATTCTTACTCTTATTGCATTTGTTGTGTCATCCCTTTCAGCGATGGCATACACCGACAATCTCGTGATAGACGTGGATGGTGAAAAATTAGAAGTTCCCAACTCAGTTGTACTCATAGAAAACACGGGAGAAAACTTGTATAAGTTTGTGATGAAAGACTTCCAAATGGAAGCAATCAGAATGGGTGACGTTACTGTTGAAAACGTTCCTGGTGTAACAGTCAATGGCATCACTCGCATCAATGTCATTCAGATACCTGTTCATATTGGCAACTCCATGTGGGCATCACTTCTCTCTGATGTTACTGTCAATGTAAGTGCTACTTTCAATGAAGAAAAACTCTATGCTGTTGTGGAAATCGACCTCAGAGAACAACTCGAGCAGATGGTGATTGGTATGTTCGGTCAGGAAGACTACTTCGACATGAGCTATCCTCAGTTGCTGAATAGTGGTTTCGAGGATTGGGGTGTGGATGCTGAGAATGGTGCAGACAAGGTATCTGAGCCTCGCTACTGGCATTCATTCAGCAGTGCATCTGGTTCTCTTGTTGCACTTGCTGGTGACCACTGTTTCATTAGTACCGATGCTCATAGTGGAAAATACAGTGCTTGCATCAAGGCTTCTCAGATTTTTGGTATTGTAGCTAACGGAACACTCACAACTGGTCGTCTCAATGCAGATGCTCTGAGTGCTGCCGACACTAAAAACCATTCCGAACTCGACCTGAGCAAGACTGAATTGGACCGCAACAATAATCCTTTCTATCAGATTTTCAATGCTCGTCCTGATTCTATCGCTTTCTGGGTGAAGTATTCAACAGGTAAGGAAGGTACACTTGCCAACGTGAGTGCGTACATCACCGATGGTACTTACTACCAAGCTCCAGAGGAAAAGACTTATGAAAACAAGGTAGCTGTGGCAGAGAATCCAAACATCGCTCCTTGCACGGAGTGGACTCGCATCAGCGTTCCTTTCACATACTTGAATGAAGAACTGAAATCAAGAGGTATTCTTGTTACCTTCTCCACGAGTGCTACACCTGGTGGTGGTGCTGGCGACGAAGTGCTGCTCGTGGATGATGTGGAATTGATTTACAAAGGTAGAGATGATTCAGCTGGCATCATTGCCTTCGATTCTTCTTCTGACAAAGAGAACACTTCTCACGTCATTTACGACCTGCAAGGCTGCCGTCACAACACGCTTCAGCCAGGCATCAACATCGTCAATGGCAAGAAAATCATTGTGAAGTAAGTAGATATTTCTCATAGAAAATCCCCGAAGTCAACAAACATTGGCTTCGGGGATTTTTTCGTTATTAATGGTTTTACTATTTCCTCCATCTCTTGAGCATTGGGAAGAAAGCGTTTGCCATTTGGCGATATTCATCAGCAGTCATCGGCTTTGGCATCATCTTGTTCATTTCGCTGATGAATTGTGCGCAATGGTCAATCATTCCTTCCATCGTAACATCCTGCAGGAAGTGACCGTCTTTGTAGCAGTATTGACAATAATCGAAGTTGGTGCTGCCGTCTTCGTTGGTGCCGAAATCCTCGATACGGTTTAGTTTCATACCACAACTTTGGCAGAACTGAGGTAGTTGTCCCTCATGGAATTCCTTTTCTTTCTTTGGAAAAGTGGCATCGTAAGCTTCGAATGCCTTAGGTTGCTCGTCACAGACGAAATAAGCTTTTGGAGGGCAATAGGTAGCCTCAGTGATTCCATTCGATGTCAACCAACCAGGAATGAGTTCGAGAGCGAGGAAGTAAGGCACTTCAGAGTCTTTTGGCTCTGTATGGTAATGAATACCAAGTTTGCTGGCAAGTCCAAAACCTGCATGACGATAGAAGTTGATGTTGCCTTCCATACAGACGAAGCCGATACCCATCTCGCGTGCTTTTTCCAACGAATACTGAAGCAATTTCAATCCATATCCCTTGCTCTGGTAGTTGGGAAGGATGCTGATAGGGCCAAAAGTCCACGAAGGAATGTGTTTGCCATTGTCAAGAACCAGTTCTGCTTTCGAGTACATCACATGACCAATTATCTTCCCTTCCTCTTCCATGACGAGCGAGAGTTCTGGGATGAAATCAGGATTGGTTCGGTACTGGTTGAGCACAAAATGCTCCTTGCATCCGGGACGATATACGTTCCAAAATGCTTCGCGCGTGAGATTCTCCACCTCACGATAATCTTCTGTGTTTTCTAATCTGATGTTCATAGTTCATTATTCTTTTCGGTAGTTTTACATGGCAAAGATAGTGTTTTTTTCTCACATTCTTGCTTTTTGCTTGTCGCCAGCACCAGAACCACGATATTTTGAGTGGGCTTCGTTGAACTTCCAAGTCACTTCGAGCGTAAAGGTGCGACGAGCAGGATTATGCGCTATCAGTTCACGATAACCAAAGATGATGGCATCCGTCTTATTGGTATTGAAGATGTCGATGCAGCGCAGATCGGCATTCAGTGTACCGAGCTGGCGCAAGTTGAAGTCTTTCTGCACTCCGATGCTACCGATGATGCGCGGTTTTTTGATGCGGAAGTTATTGTACTCACCCTTCGTTGCCCATTCCAGGTCGGCATTCAGTCGGAAAGCGTGTGGCAGCTCAATCGTGTTGCGCCAAGAGCCATTGAACCAAGGTTGGTTGAGCGTGATGGTCTTTCCTGTGGCGGTTGGCGATTGATAATTTTGGAACATAGCTACTAAGTTCCATATTGGATGCCAAATTCCAATGACAGGTCTTGCGGAGGCAACGATGGTAAGCCTGTCATAATCCTTCTGACTATTGATAGGGCGTACAAGACTGATGAGAGGGTCTGTGGAACCTGTGTAGGCACCGTTCAACACAAGACTGTGAGTGTAGGTAGGCTTCAGATATGGATTACCACTTTGGTAGGTATAGCGGTTGATATAGACAGTCGAACTGGTCAGATTGGAGTAGTTTGGTCGCTCAATGTCGTGACGGTACGACAACGAAAGTTGCACTTTGCCAATAGGTGCAGAGATGACAGCAGTAGGAAACCAGTCACCATAATCACGACAAACTTCATTCTCTTTGATGCCGAAGTTGAAATAGTCATTCTTCAGATGCTCGTAGCGCAAACCCACTTGTGCAAACACTCTTCCGAATGGTCTGCCGTATTCTGCAAAGGCAGATGCCGACTTCTCGTTGATTTTCGTATCGGTAGCCTTCACGGGCACGTTGTCAGTAGCCATGAAACTGTAGGCATCTGTGCGGTGGTTATAGGAGTATTCACCGCCAGCGGAGAGGTTTCCTTTCCAAATAGGATAGCTGAAAATGAGTTTCGATGCCCAAAAGTTGTTACCGCTGATAGTGTTACTTTCTATACTACGATTGACAGTTGTGCTACCGACTACTGTGGTCTGCTCCTTAGTATTGCCAGGAGTTTCGGTGTCATCAAACAAACCGTCAACGTTCAGGTCGATGCTCAACTGCCCTACCTTTCCATTATAATAGGCATTGAAGATGTGCTTCTTGAACTGGTCTTCCTGAACAATCTTGCTTTCCGACCGCTCTGTATAGATTCCGTTTTCGTAGTTGTCGGTATTATACATGCTATTGAATTTGCCATTGGGATGACGGTCATACTTATAGAAGGCACCAAAACAGTGGTTCGCATTGACCATATAGTTCACCTGCAACTGTGGCGACCAGCCTTTCCAAATGTTCTTTGACTCTTGCGAACTGACTCCTTCAATGCGGTTAGGACCCTCATAGTAGAGCAGCGTGTTTTCTTGCAGCGATTTTGTATGACCATATCGACCTGCCCAAAATGATGCCGTGATGTCGAGTCCGCCCGTGCGATAGTTCACATCGAGGTTGTTCGTCAGTGTGTGGCCATATTGGTATATGCCCTGCGCATATTCCTCGAAACTGAAGCCTTCTCCCTTTGCTTTCTTCAGCGTGATGCGTACCACTGCCTTCACCGAGGCAGCATAGCGGGCACCTGGATTCTGAACCACATCTACATGCTGAATTTGGTCTGAACGCAGACGAGAGAGTTCTTTGATGTCCAAGACACGTCGTCCGTTGATATAGACCTCAGCATCGCCACGTCCTATGACTTTTACGGCACCGTCGCGCTCAGCTTCCAGCGATGGAATTTTCGACAATGCATCGCTCACCGTTCCAGCCTTTTCCAAGATAGTTCCTTCTACGGTTGTACGCATGGCATCTCCTTTCAGATAGGTCTTTGGCAACTGACTCTTCACCACCACCTCACCGAGTATCTTTGTGTCCTCTTTCATCTGGATGGTCAGTCCATTGGCGGCTTTGTAATCCAAATACAATGTTTCATAGCCTATGCACGATAATTTCAAGATTCCTTTGCTCAGGTTCGTTGCAATCTTGAATGTCCCTTCTCCGTCAGTCACTGCTCCCTGCACGAAAGCAGAGTCAGGCAGCGATAGCAGCACCACATTCACAAATGGCAGTGGTTGACCTGTCGAGTCTATCACCTTACCGCCTACGTCCTGCGTCTTAGCCAGTATTTCCAT